>NZ_CP114589.1:329649-659299 GCF_027286325.1 Salinivibrio kushneri | reverse complement strand
ACCCTGCGCATCAATTTGCATCAAGTGCAGCCAGCCGTGATTCGCCAGCGCGGCTATATCGTCATGGCGTGCAAGTATACTATCAATTGCCTCCCGAGGGGCAGCGATAAATACGCTTAATCGCACTGGCTGATGGCGATATCGACGACCATCGTGCACGGATTGATGCGATAAGCCAATTCGTAAGTCGCCACCATTCCCTTCAAACACCCCAATGTGGCCACCTACGATGTTGTGTAGCAGTTTGTTTCCGCTGCCGAATTTTTCCGGTGTGGTGACAGAAGCAAAGTACTGCAGATTGATCCAATTGGTCACCACCATGGGCGCGGTGAGGATGGTTTCAAGCTGGCTAAAGTCACGGTCTTTATGCATGTCGTAGTCGTGTAAAAAGCTGCGACCTTGCAAATTAATCTGCCGAGACAGGGTGCGCGGGCCCACGATTAACGCGGCGTTGTCACACAGTCCCCACTCAGGACGCATTTGTGCCCAGTCTTTGGCCCGTGTAGCAAAGAATCGTTTGAGCTTAGATGGCTGGGTTGGTGTTTGATCAAACTGGTTGGCGCGGGTTGCACGTGCTTGTTCGCTTGCAGCGGCCAGCCAAGTTTGCCACGCGGCATGCTCGGGGGCCTGAAAGACATCCAGTGCGTCGGTAGTGGTGTTGTGCATAGCAGCATAAAAACGGGTACTGGCGGGAATCGTCACGCCTTGCTTTGCCATGGCATCACGTACGTCGGCATCGTTAAGAAGCTGTGCAAGTACGCGGACATTTACCTCGCCGGTTTGTCCACCGCAAGCACCACAGTCAAGCCCTGCTGCATGGGGGTTGTTACAGGTTTCACTGCCATGACCCACCAACAAGACAGCATCGGCCAGTTGGTCAGCAATGCCCATTGCCCGCAAGATACCAGCGCCTAGCTCTGCCTTTTCTGCTGCGCTTAACGGTGTATTGTCACGGGTGAGCGCCCAATCACTGTCAGTATGGCTAAGTCGATTTAGCGGGTTTTCTGTGCCAGAAATGCGTAATGCGCGTTTTAATAGGCTCACTAGCTTCAGCATGCCACCGGCTTCGACCATCCCTAAATTGGCGGCAGGCGCATCGAGACTGCGCTGCCAGCCGAGCTTGGTCATTCGTAACCAGCGTTCGGGGGTAGCATGGGTTTGTGAGGCGGTGACCGCCGGTGCCAATAAGCCGGGCAGTTGCGGGCGGTGAATATGGCTATCGGTGGGCTGATAGGCGATCGGCAAGCCAAAAAAGCCAGCAAAGCCAAGAGTTTGAACCCGATCGGATTGCGCTTCTAATGCGCGGCGCATCGGTTCAGAGCGCACATCAATACAAAACACAGCTTGCAACGTGGGCGAGGTGGCGAGGGTGTCGACACTGGCCTGCGCGGACAAGGCGTGTGCCCAAGGGCGCTGCTGACTGATTTCCAGCGCTTGTTGCCAAATCCACAGTGGCGCGAGCTGTTGTTGTGCTTGGTGATACCAATGGCGCACATTCACCGCTTGATGGTGCATGGACTGACGAATGCTTGCCCACGCTGTATCACGGTGTTTGGCAAGCCAACGTGCCAGCACTGTATCCCAAGCAAGTAAAATCGCGAATAGGCCCATGCCATGTTCTTGCTGTTCACTGTCACTGAGCTGTTGCTGCCAATCTAACCAAGCCTGCCAGCTTGCCCAACCCGATAAGCCATGCATCAGCGCGTGGCAGTAGGCCAAGTTACCGTCTTGGTCGTGAAGGATCGGTTGCCAAAAGGCGGCCGCTTCAGCGATCAGCGCATCCATTTGAGTGGGCAGTGCGGCGAAATCGGCGAGCAAATCCACGCCTGTGAGGGTTTTAATGCCTTTATCTTGGCTCACTACATCCAACCAGCATTGATAAAGGTGCTCACCGCCTTGGCCTTGGGCATCAAAGCGCTGTGGGTATTGGTGATAAAGCGCGAGAAACTGGCTCACTTGCTGCTGGATTTCTTGCTGCCACGATAAGCCTTCTTGTGCTTCTCGAGTGCGGTCACACAACTCAGCCAATGGCTTCCAACGCGGGAGGTCACTGCTATGACTACGCAGCGCACGCAGACAATCACTGACCGTCAATGCGCTGCCAGAGGTTGAGATGGCCTCGGCAAGATGTGCCTCACTAATGGGCGATTGCCAATGCGACAGATAGTACGCCGACGGCATTAGCGGACAGTGGCCACTTAACACCGCTTGTTCGGCAAAGACTTGCTCAATGGGGGTAAAGCGTTGCGGCCACCATGGGTTCACTGCAATCATTTGATCCAACGGCCAGCTTGGCGCAATCGCTGCGACTGCTTGCTGGGTGGCATCGCGAAAATCGCTCACATTGAGGGACTCTGGGTGTGCAGATACGTTGGGCGTTTTCGCAATCATTAACGCGTCTCCTTATGCGGTTGCCATTGGGTCGTTTGTAGTTGGATTAAAGAAGCACTCGGCCACCATTTGAGTGTTAGGCGCGTCGCCCACTCATCAAGGTAAGCCCCGGCGTTCAGCCAAATAAACAGGCGGTTGACCCACGCTTTGTGAGGCCAGTACTGGACCGCCAATGACAGAGCAAATAGCGCGATAAACAGCACCAGCGCAAAGGCATCGGCAAACAAATAGGTGGCATTTCCGCCCGCGACAAACACAATCAAGCTATGTTTAATGGCGGCGTAGAGCCCAAGCAGGCCAAGGGCAAACATGCTACTGAGCAGCACGCGTGTCGGGCGAGCAGCGCCTGGGCGGGTAAAGGCCGGTAATAGCAACATGGTCATCGCCATCCACAGCAACCAACCGGCTGCCAAGCTATTTAAAATACCGACACTTAGATGCACGGCGACAATCAAACCGGCGGCGGTGGCCATCGCGGCAAGCCAATGGCAGCGACGCGGAACTGAGGCGTCAGCCAGTTGGGTGGCGAGCCAATGATTCACGCCATTGCCGCTGTTGAGGAAAGAAAACGCCTTGTAGAAAGAGTGCGCCAGCAAGTGAAGCAATGCCAACTCGTAAAGACCTAGGGCGATTTCGACTAACATCAGCCCCATTTGCGCGACGGTCGACCACGCCAGTTTTACCTTAATGCTCACGCGTGTCAGGCTCACCAGTCCCGCCACCAGCGAACTGATGCCTGCGATAACCAGCAGGCCAAGGCTGGCACTGGGGCTTGCCGCGAGCACTGGCGCGAATAGCATCAATAAGATCCCGCCAAGATTCACAATGCCTGCATGCAATAAGGCAGAGACAGGCGTTGGTGCTTCCACCACTTGAATGAGCCAACCGTGCAAGGGCAGTTGAGCGCACTTGATAATCGCCACGCCCACCAACATAAAAGCGGCGATGCTTACAGTCAGCGTGTGAGGCTGCTGGCTGACTTGAAACATCAATTGGTCAATCTGCGCGGTTTGGTAGTGGAAAAACAACAGTAAGAATGCGCCACCGAGTAGCAATTCGCTAAAGCGGGCGAGCAGCATTTTTTTGTGTGCCGCGAGTTGGGCGCGAGGTCGATGCGGATAGAAAAGAATTAAGCGACCCAATGAGAGGCTAACTGCCACCCAAGCGAGCCAAAACAGCAGCAGGTGATTGCTGACTAAAACCAACAAGACTGCCGACAAGGTGAGCAGTAAGGATGAAAGAAAACGGTGTTTGTCGGCTTCGCCTGCAAACGCAGTGGCACTGTATCGCCATATAACACCGCCAAGAAGAGCAACCAGTGCGAGCAGCACCAGTTTGAGCGGCGTGACGAGAAATAGGGATAACATGACTTACCTCACAGCAATAGTTATGTGAACCATTGTGAAAACTTACTACAGTTAAGTAAAATACATAATAAATAACTTTTCATTCTGTTTTAGAGAACGATGAGCCGACTCAACTACCATCATTTGTATTATTTCTGGCAGGTGGCGCGCCACGGCAACCTGACCCAGACCGCCCGTCAGCTGCATATTTCGCAGTCGGCGCTGTCGTCGCAAATCAAACAGCTTGAACAGGCGATGCAGGTGCAATTGTTTGAGCGGCAAGGTCGTACATTGACGTTGACCGAAAGTGGCTATCAAGCGATGAACTATGCCGAAGAGATATTCCGACAGGGGGAAGAGTTAGAGCAGTTGCTATCCAGCGGCGGGGCGCTGTCCAGTGCCACGATTCGCATTGGCACCTTATCAACCATGTCGCGGAACTTTATCGAGCAGTTTATTCAGCCACTGGTCAATCAACGGGAGTGCCGTTATGTGTTGCAGTCGATGGATCAAACCGGCTTGCTTCATGCGCTGTCTGATCACCAGTTGGATTTGGCGCTAACCAATATCGCGGTGCGGGGGACCAATAAACAAATTTGGCAGTACCAGCAACTGGCACGCCAGCCGGTCGCCGTGATTGGTTGGCCGGGTAAAGCGTTATCGCCCACCTTAGATGCCAGCTACCAGCACCAAGCGTGGGTGTTGCCTTATGGCGATAACCCGATTCGCTCGGGGTTTGATGCCATCTCGGCGCAGTATCAACTCAAGCCTTACATCATGGCAGAAGCCAATGATATGGCGATGCTGCGCCTATTAACCCGCGACAATGATGCGTTGGCGGTAATGCCTGAAGTGGTGGTTCGCGATGAGCTAGATAGCGGCATGCTCACCCGCTACGCCTTACTGCCGAGTGTGTATGAGCCGTTCTATGCGGTATCGATTAAACGTCAGTGGGTACATCCGAAATTGAATTCGCTTTTAGATGCGTTCAGTGCGTCGCCGCTCGCGCATGGCGACGACCTTCGCGACGGCAACGGTCAGAGCAATACCTAACGTCGTCCCAACAGCGCGCCCACTTTTTACGCCACGTAAAGGGGCGTTCGCACGTCAAACATACCTTGCTGGGAAGGTGTGGCTTTTTATGCGCCATCTGGGTTGCCTCCAGGGGATTGAGTGGCAGGTAAACGTGATTTTTTAGTGCGCTTGTCTGCGTGCCCCGGGCTTTTTCGTTGTTCATGGCTATTTGTTTGCTCAGGGCTGTTTGTTGGCTCAGGGCTATTTGTTTGCTCAGGGCTGTTTGGACGCACATGGGTGGCGAGGATCCGTGTTTTTTCGATACGAACCGCGTCTTGTTGACGAAACGACCATAAAATATCACGCGCACGTTTGCCAGTTTGTTCGATATCGACAATAGGTTTCGGGTAGTCTTCACCAAGCACCACCCCGTACATCATCGCTTCCATGTCGGTCATTTGCCACGGGGTATGGATCAAACTGTCGGGCAAGGGAGAGAGCTCGGGTAACCATTCACGAATAAATGTCCCTTCCGGATCTTGCTCTTGCGATTGTTTCACTGGGTTATAAATGCGCAGGGTATTGGCGCCCGTCACGCCAGCCTGCATTTGAAATTGGGGGTAATGAATACCGGGCTCAAAATCGAGAAATAGCTGCGCCAAATGATGCACACCACGCCGCCAATCAATCAGTAGATGGTGGGTTAAAAAACTGACCAGCATCGCCCGCATACGAAAGTTGATATAGCCGGTGGCGTGCAGGCAACGCATACAGGCATCGACGAGCGGATAACCGGTATGGCCTTGCTGCCATGCGAGCAGATGCGCATCACTCTGCGGACCGTTCGCGTACTCAAAATGTAAGTAGCCTCGATTAACGGGGCGATGCTCCATGTGATGCTCGCTTTCAAATTTCTGCATAAAATGACAGTGCCAATGTAAACGCGACACCATAGCGACCAGCGCACGCCGCCAACCCTTTTTCTGCCAATGGAGGAGGGTAATTTGATACATCTCGCGCAAGCTGATGTTACCCCAAGCAAGATAGGGCGACAGTCGGGTACAGCTTTTGCGGCTGGCGAGCGGTTTAGAGATGTGGCGCTGATAAGTTTGCCCACGCTCGCGGAAAAAAGACTGCAAGGTTTTATACGCCCAACTCGGCCCGCCGGGCTGAAAGCGTGGCGCGGGAGAATCCCACTTGTGGTGATCGAGCGCGGGTAGCGTAAGTGATGTGTCTGGCCAGCGCGCTTGTTGCCAATCCGGATCGGCAAGAGGGGCACGCATCACTTTTTGCCACTCTGCGTCCCAATCAACCCGACTTTTCGCGCCGCGGATCACCGCCCCAGTGGGAAATTCATGCCAAGGGATATGATGGCTTGCTAGCCATTTCGCCACCGCTTTATCTCGAGAAAATGTCGCGTCGACGCCAATTTCTTGATGGCTGTACACCGCGCCAATTGCCTGCTGCTGGTGGATGGCGTCGAAAACGGCGAGTGCGTCACCTTGGCAAATGGTGACCTGCCCGCCAAGCGGCGCCAGCTGCTGATTAAGATCGCACAGCGACTGCCAGACAAATCGCCAATGGCGCTCGCTATGGTGCGGATCGTTAAGCAGCAATGGCTCAAACAGGTACAAAATCACTAAGGGACGCCCCGCGGCAATGGCAGCTTGTAAAGGGGCATGATCCCGCAGGCGTAAATCGCGTTTTAGCCATACAAGGCTGATGGGCGCGGACATAGGGCTCTCGACAGTGGTAACAACAAACTTTTATTCACCCTTGGCGATACGAGGCTGAATGACGCTTGGATCCCTAATAGTGACTTGGTTGAGGTCTAATTTCTCTCATTAACAAGCGCTAAGCGTACAAAGCGAAATCAAAATGGTTTGCATTTGCCTTTTAAGCATTGGAAAATTAACGCTCTCAGAGATAACGGGCAAGTGCCACGCGCTTGTGTTTGCAGAAGTAGGATCGGGATATGTTAGAGGCAAAGGACGTTGCGTTTGCCGTCAACGGAAAAGTGTTACTCGATAAGGTGAGCTTGTCGTTTACGCCGGGAAAAATCTGTGCGTTAGTCGGACACAATGGGTCGGGCAAGTCAACGTTGATAAAGCTGTTAGCGCAGCAACAGGCAACCAGCAGCGGGCAGATCGTATTAGACCAAAAGCCCTTGTCGAAATGGTCAGAAAAAGCCTTTGCGCGCGAGGTGGCGTATTTGCCACAGCATTTACCGGCAACCGATAACTTAACTGGGTATGAGTTGGTCAGTTTTGGTCGCTATCCTTGGCATGGCTTGCTGGGGCGGTTGACCAAAGCCGATCACCAAGCGATCAACGAGGCAATGGCGCTCACTGGTACCCAAGATTATGCCGAGCGCTTGGTCGATACCTTATCAGGCGGCGAGCGCCAACGGCTGTGGATTGCGATGCTGCTGGCACAGCAAACGCGTTACTTACTGCTCGATGAGCCGCTATCTGCACTGGATGTGGCCCACCAAGTTGAAGTGATGACCTTGGTGCGTAAACTCAGCCGAGAGCTGGATAAATCCATCATTATCGTGGTGCACGACATTAATATGGCGGCGCGTTTTTGTGATGAGATTGTCGCGCTGCACAGCGGGCAAGTCCTGACGCAAGGCGCGGTTAGCGATGTGTTTCAAGAGTCGGCCCTCAAATCGATTTATGGTATTGAAATGCCGATTGCCGATCATACCGCCGGCTATGCGGTTGCTATGCCGGGGGAGTTATCGCCGGTATGATCAAGTCCTCTTTTTTGACGCTTGTGGTCTGGCTGACCGCGGCCATGATGTCAGCGAGCGTCAGCGCATCGCCTCGTATTCTTTCGCTGGATTGGACCCAAACTGAAACCTTGTTGGCCTTAGGGGTGACGCCCGTCGCGGTCGCGCAAAAGGCGGATTACAATTCGTGGGTGAAAGCCCCGCCCATTCCAGAAAAAACCGTCGATATTGGGCTTCGCACCCAGCCCAACATGGAGCGTTTGGCCGAGCTTCACCCCGATAAAATTCTGATCTCGCCCATTTTTAAGGCAATGAAGCCCAAGCTAAGCACCATTGCGCCGGTCAGCTCAATTCCTCTGTATGAAAGCGGCCTAAGCTGGGCGTCGCTCAAAACCGTGACGCGGCAAATTGCGCGCGAGGCCAACCGTCCTGAGGCCGGTGAAACCCTGATTGCTAATGCGAAACAGCAATTGGCGAGCTTGCGCGATACCATTCCCGGCGAACAGCCACCGCTGTTGATGATCCAGTTTCTGGATGCCAATCATGTGCGGATGTTTGGGACGAACAGCTTGTATCACGCCGCTATCAGTGAATTGGGGCTTAGCAACGCGTGGCAAAATACCACTAACAGTTGGGGGTTTAGCATGGTCTCCACCCGCGAGCTGCTAGACCTTGATGCGCAACTAGTGATTGTGCGCCCACTCCCCGCGGGCGTCGAGCAAACTCTTCAGACCAATATGTTTTGGCAATATTTGGTTAAACGCACGGGGCATACGCCATTGATGATTGATCCGGTATGGAGCTTTGGGGCGATTCCATCGGCGTTACGCTTTGCCCGCCTTGTGACCGCGGCATTGATCGACCAAGGAGGGCAGGCATGAAACTGAACCTGTTATGGGTGCCCTTGGCATTACTGGCGGCACTGTTAAGCCTCGCCTCCACTCAGTTGGGGCAGTGGAATGTGAATGCATCCATGCTCTGGCAGTCTCTATGGTCGCTGGATGACAGTGCGTCGATTGGGGTGGTGATGCATTTAACCTGGTGGCCGCGTTTGGTCACCGCATTGCTGGCGGGGGCGTGTTTGGGGCTGGCCGGTACCTTGATGCAACAAGTGCTGCGCAACCCCTTGGCCTCGCCCTCGACGCTGGGGGTGGCGAATGGCGCTAGCTTGGCGCTGATGCTTGCGACGCTTTATGCCCCTTGGCTACTGACTTGGTCGAGCGCGATGGTGGCGATGTCTGGCGGAGTGCTGACCATGCTGGTGGTCTTTGCGCTAGCATGGCGACGGGGCCTATCGCCCACCGTAGTAGTGATCGCGGGGTTGATTTTAAACCTTTACTGCGGCGCGCTCAGCACCGTGCTGCTATTGATGAATCAAGAAGCGCTACACGGCATGATGGTGTGGGGCGCGGGCTCGATGGTGCAAACCGACTGGCACAGTGTGCAAGCCTTACTGCCGCGTATTGGATTGGCGGTCGTGTTGATCCTTGCCTTATTAAAGCCGCTCAACGTCTTGAGTCTTTCGGATGAAGGGGCGAAAAGCTTGGGCGTATCACTGGCGAAAATCCGTGTGATTGCTCTAGGGCTATCGGTGCTTCTGACCGCGTGGGTAGTTAGCTTGATTGGCGTGATTGGCTTTGTCGGTCTCGCCGCGCCCGCGATTGCGCGTTTATGTGGCGCACGTAAGCTTATTACCCGTTTGAGCTTGGCGATGATTTTAGGTGCCTTGATGTTGGCAGCCACCGATTTGGCTGTCCAACTGTTACCCGGCCGCCGGGCAATGATGGTGCCCACGGGGGCGGCGACGGCAGCGTTGGGAGCGCCTCTTCTTTTGTGGTTGTTACCACGGGTGTCACTGGGGAATCGTCAACGCCAACAAATGCATGCCGGTACGTCCGCACCACGTCAGGATTGGCCACTAGGCCGAACGCTGATGTTACTGGTGTTGGGTGTGGTGATTTTTGCTACCGTATCGCGTCAAAGTGAGGGCTGGCAGTGGCTGGCGCTCAGCGGCGATTGGTCTTTGTTGGAGTGGCGCTTGCCACGGTTGCTGGCCGCGGCATTGGCGGGTGGTGTGCTTGCTGTTGCCGGTGCCGTGCTTCAGCGTTTAAGTGCTAACCCGATGGCGAGCCCTGAAGTGATGGGGATCAGTGCCGGTACGGCGCTGGGACTGATTGTCACTATTTTTGCTGGCATGGGCGCATCTATGCTGAGCTTATATGTCGGTGGTCTAATCGGTGCGGGGGCAACCTTGGCGTTGATTGTGCTGCTTAATCGCAAAACTGGCTTTCAGCCAGAAAAGGTGTTGCTCACTGGCGTCGCCATAGCCGCACTGATGCAAGCGGTACAAAGCTTCTTGATGGCAGGTGGCGATCCTCGCGCGTATCAAGTGCTCGCGTGGATTTCAGGCTCAACCTACTATGTGACGGACAGTACGGTGACCACACTGGCCTTGGTTGCCGCCGTGCTGGTGGCGTTAGGATTAATGTGCCAGCGTTGGCTCGATATTTTGCCGCTCGGTGGCGAAACGGCTCAATCTTTGGGGGTTAAGGTAGGGCGTGCCCGCATGCTGTTGCTGGCCCTCGTTGCGGTGATGACCGTCAGTGCTACCTTGGTGGTGGGGCCGCTTAGTTTTGTCGGGCTGATGGCCCCGCACATTGCGCGTAGCTGGGGGGCGAAAAATGCCCGGGCGCATATGGTCACCGCCGGTTTGATTGGCATGGGATTGATGCTGTTTGCCGATTGGCTCGGACGACAATGGTTGTATCCGCAAGAAATGCCAGCTGGGATCATTGCTTCCTTGATTGGCGGCTTTTACCTCATGATCGTGCTACGTAAGCTATAGTTTTAACGTGCGGTGATCGACAGGATCGCCTCATCCCTAACTAAAGAGATGCAGTTTGCATCTCTTTTTGTTTGAGGAGCCAAGAGAATGAACAGTGATTCCATGCAGCGCGTGGCGGTTGTCGGTGCAGGTGGCGCGATTGGTGAAGCTTTTTGCCGCGCATTGCTCGACAAGCCATCCATTCAGCAAGTCTTTGCGCTGGGGCGCCACCCCGCACCACTTGCTGAAATAAGTGAAAAGGTAGTGCCTGTGGCGGTGAACATTCGCGATGAAGCATCAATACAAGCGGCGGTCGAGCACATCGACGACAACCGTTTAGATGCGGTGATCATTGCCTCGGGCATGCTTCATGATGATGCGGTGAGTCCAGAAAAGCGGCTCGCGGCGTGCAGCAGTGAGGCCATGCACCAGCTTTTTGATGTGAATGCCGTTGCGCCGCTGCTGTTGAGCAAACATCTTGCGGCCAAATTGAAGCGCAACGCTGAGGCGAAGCTCGCTATCTTGTCGGCGCGCGTGGGTAGTATCAGTGATAACCGTGCGGGCGGTTGGTACGCCTATCGTGCAAGCAAAGCGGCGGTGAACATGGTGATCAAATGCATGAGCATTGAGCTTGGTCGCCAAGACAAATCATTAACCGTGGTTGGCCTGCATCCGGGGACCGTCGACAGTCGTTTATCCGCGCCATACCAAGCCAATGTTAAGCCCGGTAAGTTATTCAGCCCGGCTCAATCGGCTGGCTACTTATTGTCGGTACTAGATGGCCTCGACAGTCGCCATACTGGGCGTCTGTTTGCGTGGGACGGGGAGGAAATTGCCCCATAGGTTGGGGCATTGTTGCGTTATTTCCAATGCAATGGCTGCTCCAAAGTCGACAAAGGCTTTTCCGTGCCAAGCCCTATCATTTCATCATATGCCGTGTCAGTGACTAATACGTATTGCGCGGCATTAACCCATTCAAAATCATCTTTCACCGCCAGCAAGCAGCGAGATAAATAGGGTTTATCGCCTTGATAAATCAGCTTCTGCTCCACCATATCGCCGTGACGTAAAAAGGCGATGGCTTGATATAACATGCCATCAATGCCACGGATCTGAATCTTGTCAATGTTGTCGTAATTTATCAGTTCGCTCAGTTGTAAATTCATCACTCGTCCTTGCAGTTAGGTCTCTCTTAAATACTACGAGCCATGCAAGCACGCGGATCCCTCGAGGGTGAGGCATTCCCCGCAGCGATAGCCTTTTGGATGCGCAATGTAAAATAAATGTTACGCAAAGGTAAAATCAAAACCGAGGTGAGGAGATGATTTTCTCAGCAAAGTCGACGTAATCTGTGAGTAACGGAGACATTGCGTAAGGCTAAGGGCCGCTGTTTACGCGCGATTTTTACGCCAGACAACGACACAAGGCGGTGAACGTGAAACAGAGTAAATACGAATCCAAACCAGTTGATGAGCGGGGTCGTGTAGCCTGGTCGGCACAAGAAAACGATGTATGGCGCCAGTTAGTCACACGGCAGCTTGCGTGTATCAAAGACAAAGCGTGTCAGGAATATCTCGACGGGTTACGAATGCTCGACTTGCCGCATGACACGGTGCCACAGATCCCAGATGTGAATGCCGTGTTAATGCGAGAGACGGGCTGGCAAGTGGCCCCTGTGCCTGCGTTGATTGATTTCGACCAGTTCTTCGCTTTACTGGCGGACAAGAAATTCCCTGCGGCGACCTTTTTGCGCACCAAAGACGATTTCGATTACTTGCAAGAGCCGGATTATTTTCATGAGATCTTCGGT
The DNA here is from genome assembly GCF_027286325.1 of Salinivibrio kushneri. Classification (NCBI taxonomy): domain Bacteria; kingdom Pseudomonadati; phylum Pseudomonadota; class Gammaproteobacteria; order Vibrionales; family Vibrionaceae; genus Salinivibrio; species Salinivibrio kushneri. The sequence continues at coordinate 647,180 of NZ_CP114589.1, read as the reverse complement.
CACTGTGCGATGCTGACCCACCCAGCGTTCGCTGAGTTTACCCATATGTATGGTCAACTGGGTAAGAAGGCCACGCCCAAAGAGCGCGTCTATCTTGCACGCTTATATTGGTTTACGGTCGAATTTGGTTTACTCAGTGACTCGCAAGGCAATCGCAGTATTTATGGCGGCGGCATCTTGTCTTCACCGGCGGAGACCGAGTACGCCTTTAATAGCGACAAAGCGGTGCGTAAGCCTTTAGAAGTGATAGATGTCATGCGCACGCCATATCGGATTGACATTATGCAACCCATTTACTTTACCATTGAGTCGATTGACGATTTATTTGCCATTAGCCAACGTGATTTGATTGCTGATGTGCATCAAGCCATGGAACTGGGCCTTCATGCGCCTTTGTTCCCGCCCAAACCGAAAAAGACAGAACAGCAAAAGGAAACGCAACATGTCTGAACTAACTGAGTTGAAATGTGAAGCCTGTAATATTGATGCCCCTTTGGTCAGCGCTGAGGAAATGCCGGCGCTGCTTAAAGACATTCCGCAGTGGCGCAAAGTAACACGAGATGGGATTGATCAGCTCGAACGTGAGTTCACCTTCCGCAACTTCAAGTTGGCGTGGGCGTTTGCCAACCAAGTGGCTGAGCTGGCTGAGCAAGAAGGCCACCATCCCGCTATCTTGCTGGAGTGGGGTAAAGTGACCGTGACTTGGTGGTCGCATAAGATTAAAGGCCTGCACAAAAATGATTTTATTTGTGCGGCGAAAACCGACGGCATTGCCCCTGAGTAAACCAAAAAAAGCCCCGAGAGTGATCTCGGGGCGTATCTTTTTCGCTCACTTGCTATCTATCCCTGTCACGCAAGTATCAATCCTGCGCCGCCAATGCTTTTCATTGGCATAACTCTAAATAGAGCAAGATAAACTTCAAAAGTGACGCGGTCACTTTATCGTGTTGTTCTTACTCTTCTTCGTCGCTTGCGTCTTTTTGCTTAACGGCAAAATACTGCGCCAAGATTTCATCGGTGAGCTCACCTTTCTCTTCAAGGGCTTTGAGCTTTGCCACAATCGCTTTTTGTTCGTCGAGTGATGGCAAAGTCTCTGGCTCATGCTCAGGCGCGTCATTGGCAAGTTGATTCAAAACATCCATAAATGTACCTCGTGATATGCTTAACGCAGAGCCTAGCAAAAATCGTTATTTTGCCCAAGTAAAAGACGATCGATGCTGTTGTGATCTCGCTTAACACACTCAGTTACATCAAAAAAAAGGCGCCATAAGTCATACCTTTGGTCTACGTTTGTAGTAAGGGATTGTTTTAGGGAGAGTGAGTTGTGAGTGAAATTTTTTTTTCGTGCCAACCCATCTTTGACGAAGCGCAGAACCAATGGGGCAATGAGCTTCTGTTTAGGGAAGGTCAAGAAAACAAGTTTCCTTCAATTGATGAAGATACGGCGACATCGCGCATTCTCAGCGCCAATTTTCTATCAGGGAAAGAACTCGATGACAGCTTGCGATACATGGTGAGCTTTTCGGAGACTGCACTGCTTGATGAGATCCCCTTCTCTATTCCAGTAACATCTTTAGTGATCTGTGTCACCGCAAAGTGCAAAGCGACGCCAATGCTGGTGAAGCAACTGGAGTCTTACCGGAAAGCAGGCTTTACCATTTTAGGAGAGAGTGATGTCTTCTCGAGCCGCTGGCAAAGGCATCTGGACTTATTCGATGTGGTGCGGGTCAGTATGGCAACAGAAAGCTTGAACGAGTGGACCGCAGCGATTTCTGACTATGCCCAGGCGCGTTTTATGGCAAGTAAAGTGGAGAGCAACGAAGAGTTTGTCTTGGCTAAGCAGCTTGGGTTTAGCTTGTTTCAAGGCTATTTTTTCGAGCAACCTCAAATTAAAAGTCATAGCGATGTGGCGCCCTCAGTGATCAGTTTACTGGATGCGTGTATCGTGATTAATCGTAGCCCTCACGATATCGATGAAATCACAGAGGTTATCTCTCGGGATGTCTCGTTGCTCTACAAAGTCGTCACAAGCGCCAATATTTTAGCGAAGTCAAAAAAGAAAGCGATTACTAATCCTAAACAAGCGGTGGTGTACCTGGGGTTAGAGTCATTGCGGCGACTGATTTCGCTGTTGATTATGTCTAACATGAATCATCAAGAATGCTCACATTTGCAGAACGCGGCCATTCTTCGTGCTATTTTTATGCAACACGCAAGCCCATTACTGCAAGATATTGATCCTGATGAAGCCTTTCTGGTAGGGGCTTTTTCACTCCTTGATGCGATGTTAGGTGTACCAATGGAGGACGTTGTGGTACAGCTCTCACTCAATAACGAGGCAAAAGAGGCATTACTATCACGAACGGGTTCTTACGGTGAACTCTTGGAACTATGTAAACATATTGAGCATGCCAATTGGGATTGGGTTGGGTCGCTGTGTGAAAAAATGGCGCTAAGAGAGCGCGCGGTTTTAAAAGCGTTTGATAAAGCCCGATACCAAACCCAAACCCTGGCGGCGACAATGCAGGTGTGATCATGATGAATAAAGTAGGTATGCGGCTCGCTGTTATTTTAATTGTACTGGCTACCCTACTCTTGGGTGTGTTTGGTTACTACAATTACCATGTAGCCAAAGGTCGGCTTGAGTCTGATATGAACCAAGACATTAATTCTATCACTCAACGCCTAAAGCAACGTCTTCCTACTTTGATGTGGAATTATGACTTTAATAATGTTCAAAATGACTTAGACAGTGAAATGGGCTCTCGTTATGTCCATCGTCTTGAGCTGACAGATACCAATGAACAATTTCGTTATGTGACTGACTCTAAAGGCATGCGGTCAAATGATGAGCTAAAAAAAATCAACGTTCCCTTGGTTTATGACCAGGGAGAACAATCTGTGAATGTGGGTAGGCTGATCATTTATCAAGATAGCCGATATATAGATAAAGAACTCAACACAGAAATACTTCGCACTGCCACGCAAATCATTCTGTTGAACTTATTGGTCGGTTTTTTTATTTGGAAATACGCCAAGCAGATCAACCGAGCGGAACAAAGCCGAGTGTATTTAAATACGGTGATTCATAGTTATACGGATGCGTTATTAGTGCTCGGTGACAAGCACAGTATTATAACCATTAATGATTCGGCCAAAAAGCTATTCGAGTTAGAATCTGTCCCCGATGAAGCGATCAGCCTATCTACCATTATCTCTCGCGTCAGCCCTAATTCACGAGGTTATTTTTCACAAGCTCTCTATGGTCTCGGTGGGCAGTTACAGCGGTCGTACGAGATAGATACGGATCAAGGTGTCCGTATTGTGCAAGTCAAATCAACCCCTATCAAAGATGAAGACCCTAGAGCACTTAACGTGGCGATTATTCGCGATATCACAGAGCAGCACCTTGATAAGCAGAAGGTATCTAAAGGGGCCGAGCTTTTCTCAGCCATGAAAAGCTTGCAAGACAAATTTCTAATCAGGGAAGACTTTGGTAAGAGCTTTCAGGATGTCTTGCAGATACTGCTACGTATAGGCGAAAGTAATCATGGTATTATTGTTGAGGTCGGTCATAACGATGAAGAAGCAATAAAAAACAATCTGCCTTATAAAGTGTTGGCACAAACTCGATTGGTGAAAAATGAGTTTATTGGTGAAGAGTTTGTGCGAGGACTCATTGAGGAAATTATCGAAACCAAACAAAGCAAACGTAGCCTGCAAATGGCGAGTGTAGCGGGGAATAATCAGAAAATGATTATTAACGTTTACGGTACGCCGCTATACATGTCTAGCCAGATGGTGGGGGTGGTGTGCTTGTTTGACGAATCGACCACCTATAATGAAGAGCTTCAGGGGTGGATTGAGCCGATACTATCAAGTTTGAGCTCCATGGTGCACTTTGTGCAGCAGAAAGCGCTTAATGACATGATTTCGCGAGAAATGGCACGAGCTAAGGAGCAAGCAGAGCGGGCGAATGAATCAAAGACCAACTTCTTGGCAATGATGAGTCATGAAATTCGCACACCAATGAATGGCATTGTTGGTATGTCTAACCTTTTGATGGAGACACCGCTCACTCAGCAGCAACGCTATTTTGTTGATACCTTACAGCATTCTTCGACCGCACTGCTGAATATTATTAACGATGTGCTCGATTTGACCAAAATTGAAGCCGGCAAGATGACGCTCACCAAACAGTCATTGGATCTGGCGGATCTTGTCCACGAATCTTTAAGTATTTTTACTGCGAAAGCCGCGGAAAAACAGTTGCGCTTACATTGTTACATTGACCCTGATATGCCCTGTGACATTGAATTAGATGCCATGCGTTACAAGCAGGTGATCATAAACTTGGTCGGCAACGCCGTTAAGTTTACTAAACAGGGGCACATTGCCGTGCGTTTATTCCAGCGGCAAGCGAGCGATAGCTCGGTAACATTGATCATGGAAGTAGAAGATACAGGGATCGGAATCCCAGAAGACCGCCACGAAGCCATTTTTGAAAACTTTACGCAAGTCGATAATTCATATTCACGCTCTTATCAAGGCACAGGACTGGGCTTACCTGTCTGTCGTAAGCTTTTACGGCTAATGGATGGTGATATCTCTATCCGTAGTCGAGAAAACCAAGGTACGACTTTCACCGCGGAAGTGCCTGTGACGGTCGCTAAGGCTGACTCGACATTGATGTCAAGCTACGCACTTGATGAAAATATGACAGATAGCAAGGTTTACCTCGTGTCTGAAGACGCCATTTTGATTGAAATACTATCGAACTATTTAGAGCGTCTACAGTTGGATTTAGTCAACTATTCGGATGGCAGTGAAATTGCTTTTGATAACCCGAGCCAAGCAGTGTTGATGATCGATCAGGACAAGATGCAAAGCTGTCAGCATTTAATCGGACAAGCGCATAAATCGGTTGCTATTAGCCATGATGGCCATCATGACACTGGCATGGCGACGCTGACCTGTCCGATTTATCACGTTGAATTATATCGTGTATTGACCGAAGATGAGAATGCACTGACAGAGCCTGGGCCTATGGCTGGACAGTATGATGATATTCAATTCAACCTCAACGTTTTAGTGGCCGAAGATCATTTGGTTAACCAAGAATTGATTGACATTATTTTGTCCAAATTAGGCTGTCAGCGCGCGCTTGCCGTCAATGGTAAAGAAGCGTTAGAACTCCACAAATCTTCGCCATTCGATATCATTTTAATGGATTGTCAGATGCCAGAAATGGATGGTTTTGAGGCGACACGAGAGATCCGAAAATTCGACAAAACGACGCCTATTTTGGCTGTGACGGCTAACGCACTCTCAGGCGATGCAGAGCGTTGTGTGGAAGCGGGGATGAACGGGCATCTCGCTAAACCCTTCAGTAAAAATCAACTCATTGAATTGTTACTCCTATACGCCCATCCAGATGCGGTCAGTTATGGCGATAAAAATCCTGACGAAGAAGAAACAACGTTGGATGATTTGGCCAGTGAGTCCTTTACAGATGCATCCATAGATACAAACTCCTTACCAGAACCAGAACCAGAACCAGAACCAGAACCAGAACCAGAACCAGAACCAGAACCAGAACCAGAACCAGAACCAGAACCAGAACCAGAACCAGAACCAGAACCAGAACCAGAACCAGAACCAGAACCAGAACCAGAACCAGAACCAGAACCAGAACCAGAACCAGAACCAGAACCAGAACCAGAACCAGAGCAGCAATCCGGAGGGAGCACAATGAGCGATACCTCACCCCCAATTGATATCCAGCATGTCAAAGACCAGATCGGTGATAGCATGGATTTGGTAAAAATGCTGCTTGATAAGTACGTAAAAAACCAAACGAATGATTTAGAGGCCTTGAAGACCGCATTTGAAGAGCAAGATATTGGTAAAATCAAAAAGCTTGCCCACAAAATGAAAGGGGCGGCGGCAATGATTGGCGCCAAAGAGCTATCACAAACATGTCTTGAGTTGGAAAAGTCGCCGCATGATGATGTGGAGGCGCTACATACTTACCTTCAGGCGATAGAGGATCAGACAACACGCGTGATTCAACAGGCAGAGCATCTACCTGAAACATCTTGATACATTATTCGGCACTGGTTAGCATAGCGGTTAGCGCGGAATAAGATAAAAACAATGACCCATCAAAGACCTAGGGCCTGACAAACGCTGTCGGACCCTGGGTTTTATTGTAAGGAATAGCTGATGATAAAGCGTTTTGTATTGAGCGGTTGCCTCGCTCTCTCCCTAGTTGGCTGTGGTGAACCGCAGGTATCTACATCGTCTGAAACACCGCCTCGACCCGCCAAATTACTGACCGTAGTCACCAATGAAGATGGGCTCACCCGCCAATTTCCTGCTCAAGTTGAAGCGGATGATAAAGCCTTGCTCTCATTTCGTGTGTCAGGGGTGATCGAGTCAATGCCGATTAAAGCCGGTATGGATGTCGCGAAAGGGCAAGTACTGGCGGCGTTAGACAGCCAGCAGTATCAACTGCAATTAGACAAGGCGCGTGCGCAGTATCAGCTTGCCCAAGTACAGTTTAATCGTGCCGAGCGCCTACATAATGATAAAGTGATTTCCGAACAAAGGTTTGATGAAGCCCGCTCGGCACTCAGTGAAGCAGCGGCTGGTTTAGAGCAAGCACAAACTAATGTGAATTATACGCAACTGAAAGCGCCGTACGCGGGGACTGTCTCACTCCGAATGAAAGAGCGTAATGAGTTCGCGCAAGCTCAAGCGCCAGTGCTACACATTCAATCTAAAGATATCATTAATGTCAGTTTCCAATTACCAGAGCGCTACTTTCACTATTTTGCTCAACATGTTGATACACTCGCGCCGAGCGTGTCATTTGATACTCATCCATCGCGACAGTTTCCTGCACAGTTTAAAGAAATAGACACAGAGGCGGATCCTAAAACCGCCTCTTACCATGTCACGGTGAGTTTAAACCGGCCTGATGCCATCAATGTCTTGCCGGGGATGGCAGCAAAAGTACATGCCACCATTCCTACCGAATCACAAACGCAAATACCGGCTTCTGCGTTGCTCGACGCAAATGGCGGAAAAGCCGTGTGGCGTGTTAGTCAACAGGGAACAGTTAAGCTCACTCCAGTCACCTTGCGTGAAGGAAAAGTTGTTTCGGGCCTAGAAAATGGCGATGTGATTGTGGCGACTGGCGTCAGCGCACTTAAAGAGGGTGATCGTGTGAAAGCATGGGTGAAGGAGAGAGGACTATGAGAGCGATAAAAGCCATGTTCGGTCTGATCGCAGTCAGTGCACTGTTTGGATGCGAGCCCGCCCCCGATGCTCAACCAGCGCCTTTGCCTGTGGTATCCACATTTACGGTGAGCCAACAGCAACTGAATGAACGAATCTCGTTTCCCGCCGTGGCAGCAGCGGCTGATAAAGCGACACTGGCTTTTCGTGTACCGGGAGAGATCCAAGCCATTAATGTCAAAGCGGGCGATCGCGTGACGCAGGGGCAGGTATTGGCACGTTTGGAGCCTACTGACTATCGCTTAGCGGTAGAGAATGCCAGTGCACGTTTTGACGTGGCCGATGCGCAGTATCGCCGCTCAGCGCCCTTGGTGGAGAAAGGTATGCTTGCCCAGTCACAATTTGATGAGTTAAAAGCGCAGCGCGAAATTGCGCAAGCGGAGCTGGCGCTGGCCAAGCTTCGTTTATCTTATGTTGCGCTCAGAGCGCCAGCTGACGGAGTGATATCTAAGCTGAATGTTGAGCCATTTGAAACTATTGCTCCAGGCCAAGGCGTTATGAATATTCATGACGCCTCGCGTGCTGATATTCGTGTACAAGTGCCGGATGTGTTATTCACCCAAAACACGGGCGTGAGTGCAGAAGAAGTGCAAGATCGACTCAAACCGAGAGTCTTAACTCAGCAAGGGCAGTCTTACCCAGCCACGATCGATGAATACACGGCAGAGCCGGATCCGAGCAGTGGTGCGTTTGTGGTGACGCTAACCATGCCAATGCCGCAGGAGCAGTTTATTTTAGATGGCATGCCCGTACAGGTCAGTATTGCGAGGGAAGGGCTACAACTGACACGTACCGGACTCTCTGTGCCAATCGAAGCGGTGTTTAACCAAGACGGGGACCCACTGGATCGCGCCCACAGCTATGTATGGATTTATGACAGTCACACGCAAACCGTGACTAAACAGCGGGTAACGATGGGGCGTATTCATGGCCAGCGGCTAGAAATTACCCATGGTGTGTCAAAAGGGGATCGTATCGTGGTAGGAGGGACCAATCACCTGTCTGAGGGGCAAAAAGTGACGCTGGCATCGAAAGAGGAAAACGCATCATGAAGCAAGGTGTAGCCGGATATTTTATTCAAAATAAAGTGATTAGCTGGATGATCACGCTGATTTTCTTGATTGGTGGCACCCTTGCATTTTTGGGGTTAGGGCGGTTAGAAGACCCTGCTTTTACCATCAAAGATGCGATGGTGGTGACCAGTTATCCAGGCGCGACCCCCCAACAGGTGGAAGAAGAAGTCACTTATCCGCTGGAGAAGGCGGTTCAGCAGCTGACCTATGTGGATGAAGTGCGTTCTATCTCCAGTCGTGGCTTGTCTCAGATCACGGTCAAAATGAAACCCAAATACCGCGCCGATGATTTGCCGCAAATTTGGGATGAGTTGCGACGAAAAGTCCATGATGCGCGTGGGTCGCTTCCTCCTGGGGTCAATCCGCCACAGGTGAAAGATGATTTTGGTGATGTGTTTGGGATCATGCTAGCCGTCACTGGCGAAGGATACGGCTACAGCGAACTGAAAGACTATGTTGACTTTTTGCGCCGCGAGCTTGAGCTTGTTGATGGTGTTGGCAAGGTGCAAGTCAGTGGTACGCAGCAAGAGCAAGTCTTCATTGAGGTCTCGATTCAGCGGTTAAGTAGCTTAGGGATCTCACCGGATACCTTGTTTAACTTGTTGGCGACGCAAAACCTCGTGAGCAACGCTGGAGCATTGCGTGTGGGTGATGAATATATTCGCATTCACCCAACCGGCGAGTTTTCCTCCGTAGATGAGTTGGGCAACTTGATCCTCACTGAAGCAGGGTCACAAGGGCTGATTTATTTGCGCGACGTTGCCGAGGTAAAGCGTGGATACCAAGAGGTACCGCGGCAGATCATTTCGTACAACGGCAAACAAGCGCTACAAGTAGGGGTATCGTTTGCTGATGGTGTGAACGTGGTAGAAGTCGGCGACAATGTGGATAAGCGTCTTGCAGCGTTAAACAGTGATCAGCCTGTGGGAATCAATGTCCATCATGTCTACAACCAGCCCAATGAGGTTGATAGCTCAGTGAGCGGGTTTGTCTCCAGCTTAGGCCAAGCGGTGGCGATTGTAATTATCGTACTGCTCTTTTTTATGGGCCTGCGCTCGGGATTATTAATTGGTTTGGTGTTATTGCTGACGGTACTGGGTACGTTTGTATTCATGTATTACTTCGAAATTAACCTTCAGCGCGTCTCTCTCGGGGCGTTAGTCATTGCCCTAGGGATGTTGGTGGATAATGCCATCGTGGTGGTCGAAGGGATACTCGTGGGCTTAAAGCGAGGACGAACCCGTCTACAGGCGGCTCACGACATTGTGACGCAAACTAAGTGGCCTTTACTTGGGGCGACAGTGATCGCGGTAACGGCTTTTGCCCCGATTGGCTTGTCCGAGGACGCAACGGGCGAATACTGCGGCACCTTATTTACAGTGTTATTAATATCCTTACTGTTAAGTTGGTTTACCGCTATCACGTTAACGCCTTTCTTTGCCAGCGTGTTCTTCAAAGAAACACCGCTCGAAGAAGGGGATGAGGGCAGTGACCCCTACAACGGGATTCTGTTTGTGGTGTATAAACGTTTTCTTACCGCCTGCATGCATCACGCCTATATCACCTTGTTAGTGATGGTAGTGGCACTGGGGGCCAGTATTTATGGCTTTGGTCACCTCAAGCAGTCGTTTTTTCCAGACTCTACCACGCCCATGTTTATGGTCGACGTTTGGTTGCCAGAAGGCACCGATATTCGTGCAACACAAAGTACATTGGACGACGTGTCGAGCTGGCTGAGTCAACAACAAGGCGTCAACTATGTGTCTACCAGTGCCGGACAAGGTTCGCAACGTTTTATGTTGACCTATTCACCGGAGAAAACATATGCCGCCTATGGTGAGTTGATCGTCCGTGTTGATCAATACGACCATGTTAAACCCACTATGGGCATAGTGCGAGAGCATGTTCGTAGCCAGTACCCAGATGCGCAGCTTAAACTGAAGCCTATTTCCTTAGGCCCTGCTACCGGCTCGAAAATTGAGGCGCGTATTTTTGGTTCAGATCCCACTAAGTTACGCGCAATTGCTAAACAAGTAGAAGCGCGACTGCATCAGGATCCTGATGCGGTGAATATCCGCCATGATTGGCGTAATCGCACCAAAGTTCTTGAACCTGCGTTTAATGAAAGTCAGGCGCGACGCTATGGCATCACCAAAAAAGATGTTGACGAGTTACTGGCAATGACATTCAGCGGCAAACGGATTGGTGTTTACCGAGATGGGACCAACCTTATGCCGATCGTTGCACGGTTGCCCGATGAGGAGCGTGTGAACATCAATACCTTAGAAGGCATGAAAATATGGAGCCCGGTATTGAAAGACTACATTCCTTTACAGCAAGTCATTCTCGATTACGACATGCGTTGGGAAGATCCGATCATCATGCGTAAAAACCGCAAAAGAATGCTCACCGTGTTGGCCGATCCCGATCCGTTACGGGAAACCACCGCGGCGACCTTGCTAAGCCGTGTGCGTGCTGATATTGAGTCGATTCCTCTACCTGAAGGTTACAGCATTGAATGGGGCGGTGAGCATGAATCTTCCAAAGAGGCGAAAGAGGGCTTATTTAGCATTATGCCGCTTGGTTATTTGTTTATGTTCCTGGTCACGATATTGCTGTTTAACTCGGTGAAAGAGTCATTGATCATTTGGCTGACGGTGCCCTTGGCGGTGGTTGGGGTCACCACAGGGTTGCTGTTGCTGGATACCCCGTTTGGTTTTATGGCACTCTTGGGCTTTTTAAGCTTGAGTGGGATGCTGCTCAAAAACGGCATTGTGTTGATCGATCAGATTAATATCGAAGTGGCCAGTGGTAAGCAGCGCTATCAAGCCGTCGTCGATGCGGCAGTGAGCCGGGTACGCCCAGTGTGCATGACCGCCATTACCACTATTTTAGGGATGCTTCCTTTGTTGCCGGATGTTTTCTTCCGGCCGATGGCGGTGACGATTATGTTTGGGCTCGGGTTTGCCACCGTATTGACATTGATTGTGGTGCCTGTGCTGTACCGTATCTTCTACCAAATTCGCTACCACCCTGAATGATCCCACTATAAGCACCGTTTTAACGGTGCTTTTTTGTTTCAACCTTAAGACAAACGTCCCTGTGTATAACTTGAATTTAATCCACAAAAACAGTTGATAACTCGGTGAATTTCAGCGCAATCTCGCGATTTTATCAGCGTTGCTTAAAGTCAATAATATAACTGAGAATTCAGAATCAAAGTCACAATGATGATAGGTATTATGTAACTGGTTGATTATATTGTATTGATAAATAGAGCCAGTCCATTGACGAGACAGACTGGCTGAAGGCGTGACAAACAACGACAGTGAAAAGCAAGGTGATGGGGGATTATTCGCCGATTTTTTTGACTGATAGCGTCAATTCAAAGGTCGCCATAGGCTCCTCCCCGTGTAAGCTCGGGCATGTGGCTACAATGGTGACGGGTTGATTAACGCGATGACCCGTTTCGATTGATTCACTGATCATCTGGTTAATTTTGTCTCCATCAAGACAAGTAAACACTACATCATCCTCTGGCCGTTTATGAAAATCAGCATTGACGGATTTAAACGCTAAGCTAATTTTAACCCCGCGTTGCTCGGCCATGGCCATGGCAAGAAAGCCACCTGCGACATCCGCGCCAACCGCCAACGCGCCGAAATACATGCTGTTGAGGTGGTTTTTGGTACGCCGTCCCAGCGGGATTCGCATCGTGACATGCTTATCGTCGATAGAAAGGATCTTGGGGCGACACCAGCCGATCATGGGCACTTTTAAGAAGCCGAATAATGACAAATGTTGATTAGCGCGTGCTAACGGAGACGAGAACATAGACACTCCTTGTTATCTGGTCATACCTGTTACGCTACATCGGTGCCCAATTTGCCGTCAACATCTTGTTAACAAAGTTGTGGTCTAGTGCTTTATTTTTTCAGGGATTCGACGTCTATCGTTGGGATTAATCCACCACACAAGGCACGGAGAATAATGGCGCAGGTTTTGGTGTCTGTGATTTTTCCATTTGCAACGAGTGCCTGTAACTGGGAAGGGCTCACCCAATAAGGCTCAATAAATTCATCGTCATCTAATTGCGTCTGAGTGGGGGTGAGCGCTTGGGCAATATAGAAATACTGCACTTCATCGCAAAATCCAGGTACAGGATGCGCGATGCCGAGTGGATGCCAGCGAGTCGCCACATAACCGGCCTCTTCTTCTAACTCTCTTTTAGCGGCGTCTAGCGGTGGCTCCTCCGCTTCCAGCGTGCCTGCTGGTGCTTCAATAATCCATTGATTGATAGCAGGGCGAAATTGCTTGAGCAGCAGTATATTGCCATCTTCAGTCAGGGGTAATATCACGGCGGCGCCGGGGTGGCGTACGACATGATGTACGTGATGTAGACCATCAGGTGTTTGTGTATGCGCTTCCACCAAGCTGAGCTTTTTCCACTGGTAGCGTATCGTGTCATTCATGTTAGCGTGGCCCTCTGTTCGTGGCGTAATCAGTATTTTTGGTGCGGTGTTTTTTGCTAAAGTATGATAGCATTCGCCGCCTTAATTGGCGTGTGCACGCCTTTTGCTTTTGATTTACCTTTGGAGTGATACCTTGCAATTTGACGATCTGGGACTCGATAGACGCTTACTGTCGCTTATTGCCCACCGTGGATTTGAACAGCCAACAGACATTCAACGTCAAGCCATTCCCGTTGTAATGGCTGGCAAAGACTTATTGGCCTCTTCAAAAACAGGGTCGGGGAAAACCCTGGCGTTTTTGTTGCCAGCTATGCAGCGTGTGTTGCGTTCTAAACCCCTCAGTCGTCGTGATCCGCGTGTTTTGATCTTGGCGCCGACTCGTGAGCTAGCCAAACAAGTGTATGGTCAGCTGCGTATGCTGACTAGCGGCACCAGCCACAAACCGGCTTTGGTACTCGGTGGCGAGAATTTTAACGAGCAAGCGAAGGTGTTTCGCCAGTCGCCAACGTTTGTGGTTGCGACACCGGGTCGATTAGCTGATCATCTTGAACAACGCCATCTGTCTTTGTCGGGACTGGAAATGCTGATCTTGGACGAAGCGGATCGCATGCTTGATCTGGGCTTTAAAGCGCAGCTCGATACGGTTAACCAACATGCTGATCATCGTTTAAGGCAGACACTGATGTTTTCTGCAACCTTGAATCATCAGCAAGTGACAGACATCGCAGCGGGGATGCTCAAGTCACCCAAACGTGTTGCCGTGGGAGAGATTGAAGCGTTACATGGCGATATTGAGCAACACTTTGTGCTGAGTGATCACCTCGACCATAAACATGCGCTGCTTGAGCAACTGCTCAAAGCCAATGCGCATAAACAAGTCATGATTTTTACCGCGACACGTGCGGACACAGAGCGTTTAGCTGAACGTTTTTCTCAGGCTGGCTACCAAGCGATTGCACTCAGCGGCGAATTAAACCAAGCCACACGCAGCCGAATCATGAACGAGTTTGAGCGTGGGTTTCACGAAGTATTGGTGACCACAGACGTGGCATCACGTGGCTTAGACTTGATGAATGTCTCTTTGGTGATCAACTTTGATATGCCAAAGCATGCGGAGGAATATATTCATCGAGTCGGGCGTACTGGTCGTGCTGGACAGCAAGGGTTGGCCTACTCACTGGTAGGGCCTAAAGATTGGCGTAGTTTTAAAAATATAGAAGGCTTTTTACAGCAAAAACTCGAGTTTACTAAGATTGAAGGCTTTGAAGGAAAGTTTAAGGGCTTTAAAGAGAAAAAAGCTGAAGAAGCAAAACCTTCTAAGTCTGCTAAACCCAAAAAAGCCCCGGTTAAGAACAAGAAAAAGGCGCCAAAAAAGCGAGATAGAAGCTTTTATACCAACGTGCCGGTTGGTGATGCGCCTTTGGTAAGAAAGAAGTCCAAACCTGAGTCTTAATCGAGCTGTAATGGCTGAGCTTTTTGGCTCTGACTCTTAAACACTGACTCTTCCGCTATACCAAATGGTGTAGCGGAACCTCTCGACTACGCAATATAACGATTGCTCTGCCACTTTAACGCTACTTTTAAGGCATAGGCCGAGTATCAAACCTCTCTCCATGATTTATCTCTGTCTTTGCCTCAATATCGTGGCAATCTCCCTAACTAGAGGCGTCATTGGTTAAACATGACGTATCGCTAACAGTGAAAGCTGCGCTTTGTCGCACCACAAGATGTTAAGTGATGAAACTTTATGCGTTCAAGTGTCAAGTTGACCAAAAAACTCACTTTTCTTTGCGTGAGATCGATTCTATGGCTGATTTTACAGTGATTTATCCGTAAACTACGTCCATCTGTTGGAAAGCGCTCATCCTTTGAACAGTTTGAGTTGCTGAAAACGCGTATCGCTCTGTCTATCATCTTTTAAACTGGGAAAATTGCTGTGGAAACTGCACTGGTCGTTGCTTTTATCACTGCTGCGGCGTGGATTGTTCGCCGTGAACGTGCTGCACAATAATCTGCTGATTGAGCCCTTTTATACACTCGTTTTATTCAGCAAAAACGAAAAGCCTTCTCCACGGAGAAGGCTTTTTTATGCTTATAAGCGTCGATGTTCTGGATCAGTTGTCGTAATAGTCGCCGTCTGACACTTCATGAAAGTCTTCTACTTGGCTGGCGGCTTGAAAGTCAGCAGCAGGCTTGAGTTGACGTCGCCGCAGCATCGTTACTTGCTCTTCCAAGCGATGAGCGGTTTCAATATTGCCTTCTTGATAGGCCTCTTGGATTTTTCTTTCAAATTCATCAATACGTTGAGTCATCACCATCGTTATACCCTCCGACAGTTCCCACGCACAATCACAACGAGCATCGCTGTGGGAGTTGCACCACGCACTAAGACGCCCGCCTTATAATAGCGACTACGTCCATACCTTAAACTTAGTTTAGATTGACAATATAACCAGTGAGAGAGGTCACACTGGGCGGTAACACAAGGGAGTAGAGGGTTACCGCTCGCTATTAATACAGGTATCTGACAGAAAAAATCAAGCGATTTTGTTCCAAACCATTGGCACGCCACGTCGCGCCTAACGACAAGGTTTCGGTGGAGTGAAAGCGCCCGCCAATTTCTACTAAGCTGGTGGTGTCGTCTTGATCAAAGATGATAGAACCGACGTACAAGTTGGCCTCAATTGGTGGGGCTACCCAGCCGCGCAATCCGGCACCAATTACTGTGGCAAAATCACCGGTATCGTGCTTGTCGTCGTCTGGCCGCCTAAACCAAGCGCCCTCCAGCTCGCCATACACATCGACAAACTGATTAATCGGGGCATGAAACCCCACACCGCCAGAGGTATACCAGTCTCCTTCGAACTGCGTATCCCCTTTGGCGACAAAGTGTGCACCTTCCGTAAACGCAAAACGTCCCAGCCCGCCAATCCCACTAGGATTTGCCAGGACGTTGACCTGAATATGGTTGTAATCAAAATTGGTCGCATGTACTGCGGGTACGGACAGGGTCATGGCCAATAGTGCCGCTTTACTGAGGCGTGAGATCACAGCATTTACTCCATTTGCATTTAACATCAGTGTAATAGCTTCAACGCGGTCAGTGCAATAACTTAGCCGATCTTGCACCTGTATTTAAGTCACAGCGCACATCAATTCGCCCTTAATTCACCGCAGTGCTTGTGTCAATTTTTTGTTTGATTTGGCTTTTTGTTTTTGCGTAAAAAAATATTTGCACAAAAGAATGTGGCAGGTTAGCGTAGGAGTCTAACAAAGAAAACGTGGCAGTCAGCTACGTGAGCCAGCGACACGCAAACACAGGATTAGCCCATGAGTGTACACCCAACGGATGACGTTAGAATTGATCAAATAAAAGAACTCCTTCCGCCTATCGCTGTCTTGGAAAAGTTTCCAGCGACTGACGCGGCAGAACAAACTGTATTTAACGCGCGTCAGGCAATCCATAAGATCTTAAACGACCAAGACGATCGTTTGGTTGTCGTTGTCGGGCCTTGTTCTATTCACGATCCCAATGCGGCGCGTGACTACGCCAAAAAACTTAAACAACTGCGTGAGACATTAAGTGCCGACTTGGAAGTGGTGATGCGGGTTTATTTTGAAAAGCCGCGCACGACGGTTGGTTGGAAAGGCCTGATTAATGACCCATATTTAGACAACAGCTTTAAAATAAATGATGGTTTGCGGCTAGGGCGTAATTTACTGTTAGACATTGCGGATTCTGGTTTACCTGCGGCGGGAGAATTTCTTGACATGATCACGCCACAGTATATGGCTGATTTAATTAGCTGGGGCGCGATTGGGGCGCGGACTACAGAGTCTCAGGTGCATCGCGAACTTGCCTCTGGGCTATCATGTCCCGTTGGGTTTAAAAATGGCACAGATGGGAATATCAAAATTGCCACGGATGCGATTCGCTCAGCGAGTTCACCGCACCAGTTTTTATCGGTGACCAAATATGGACACTCTGCGATCGTCGCGACCGCAGGTAATGAAGACTGTCATCTGATTTTACGCGGAGGCAAAACGCCTAATTATTACGCGGGTGATGTCGATAACATCTGTGGTGCGTTGGCGGATGCTGGATTACGGCAAAAATTGATGATTGATTTAAGCCACGCCAATAGCAGCAAACAATATCAAAAACAGAAAGAAGTCAGCGAAGATGTGGCGGGACAAATTGCAGCAGGTAACAAAGCGATCTTTGGGGTGATGATTGAGAGTCATCTCGTCGAAGGTCGCCAAGACTTAACCGACGGTCAGTCGCTTACCTATGGTCAAAGCATTACGGACGGTTGTATTGGTTGGGAAGATACCGAGAGGGTACTCCACCAGTTGGCGGCCTCTGTGCGTGCACGCCGCGAAAAGACCACGCCACTCAGTGAGTCCGCTTAATCGCGTCTGTTTGGTCACAAAAAAGCCCCCAACGAGTGGGGGCGAATCAAAGACAGAGGTCAGTGCATGGCACTGGCCTTTCTTATTTTTGGAAAATAGCTTGAAACTCGCGTTTTAATCCAGGCTTTAAACGTGCTTGCTTCAGTTGCTTCGATAAATCTTTGACACAAGAGTTGAGCACATCATCAAGAATTTGCG
The DNA here is from genome assembly GCF_027286325.1 of Salinivibrio kushneri. Lineage (NCBI taxonomy): Bacteria > Pseudomonadati > Pseudomonadota > Gammaproteobacteria > Vibrionales > Vibrionaceae > Salinivibrio > Salinivibrio kushneri. The sequence goes on along the minus strand of NZ_CP114589.1, from coordinate 629,722 downwards.
CTTTGTAGTTATCACGCTCTTCATCAGACATATCACTTAAGTCAACTTTTTCGAGTTCGCTCAATGCATCGATACCCGCATAGCTTTGACTTATGGCGACGAGCGCGTGAAATTGATCATAGTTGTCGAGAATGTTTTGCGCACTGGCAGGCAGTTTTTCCCACGCCTCTTTGACACTGGCACTGGACGCATCATGTACAGAGGCGATCATCGTGTACATGGCTTCTGGGGCTTGCTCATAACGGATCACGCATTGTAGCTCAGGAGAAAAGCTATCAAAGCTAACCGATGGTTGATTAGAGTCGGACATTCACAGGCTTCCTTACGACTGTTTCGAGGAGGGTGGATGAGCTTTTTTATCTTTGCTTGCTTTATCGTCAGATCTTGCTTGTTCCGCCAAGGGTACTACGGTGTCTGTTGATAGCGTGGCACGGTTCTCACCGGAAAGCAGTCCACCTTTTTCAATGGTCAGTTGCTCGGTATTCAGCACGCCTTTCATTTTTCCTTGAGAGAGAATATCAATAGCGTCTGCATCACATTGCCCCTCTACCAAGCCATTGATGGTGATATGCTTAGCGTTGATGGTACCGCGAAAGTGGCCTGATGCTGAGATAACAACAGCGTTAGCCTGGATGATATTGCCTTCCCCAAATCCATCAATTTGAATATCACCCTCAAGATCAATATCACCGACCACTTTACAGTTTCTGGCGACGATCGATAAGCCATGACTCGGGGTAGACTTTGAACTAAACAGACCCATGTCGTGCTCTCCAAATACATCATTTTGGTCAAGTATATCATTAGCTGTGCACGGATGGTGGCGCTCTGGTGTACAACCCAGTGCGTAAGATGTGATCCCGCTACCAGTATTGGTGATCGTCGCCTTGGGTGGATTATTGCGCGGTTATCGGTGCAGTGATTGCTTGAGTGACATTCAATTGATATAACTCGATGAAATCGACTAAATGGGATCATCGCTATGTCAAGGACACTCTCACCGTATCAGCAACGTGTCATTGGTTGTTTACTTGAGAAAGAAGTTACCACCCCAGATCATTACCCGCTCACACTCAATGCGCTGACCACCGCCGTGAATCAAAAAAGCAACCGTGATCCTGTCTATGAGATGGCCGATTCAGAAGTATTAGACATTGTAGAGACCTTGATTGAGATGCGCCTAGTTAGCCCTCAAGAGGGTAGTGGGAGTCGTGTTGCCAAGTACCAACATCGGTTCTGTAATACACAATTTGGCGATCTCACCCTCAGCGAGCCACAAAAAGCGATCCTATGTGTCATGCTATTGCGAGGCGCTCAGACGCCCGGGGAGTTGAGAACCCGCACACAGCGCCTCTATGCTTTTAATCGGGTCGAAGATGTCGAGAGCACATTGGCTGACATGATGGCGTCAAACTGGGTAAAAAAATTGCCGCGTGAGGCCGGAAAGCGTGAGTCTCGCTATCAACACTTGTTCTCCGACGGTTCAGACACGCCGGAGATCCCCGCGCCGCAAGAGGAACCAGAACCGACCACCGATGCATCTTTGGTGACGCGAGTGAGTGCGTTGGAGAAAGAAGTGGCGGATCTCCGTCAAATGTTAGAGGCTGTTTTGGAGCGATAACGCCTATGGGTACGCCTTGGTTTGTTTATTTGATTCGAACGCGCCAGGGGCAGCTTTACTGTGGCGTCACAACGGATGTCAGCCGGCGATTAATACAACATCGCCAAGGTAAAGGCGCACGCGCGCTAAGAGGGAAAGGACCGCTATCACTGGCGTGGCAATCGCAACCGATGGAAAAGCGAACGGCGATGCAGCGCGAATGGCAAATAAAGCAATGGCCAAAGCAGCGTAAGGAAGCGCTATGTGCTCGCTTTTGTTGTGTGCGTGACAATGGTGTTGATTAATTAAATAAGCGAGTGATGGGTTGTGACTGCGTGAGGAGCGCAGTCAACTGATGGATATTCAGTGAGGGGTAATAAAGGTGCCCCTGCGCGTAGCGGCACCCCAGGTCAAACAAAAAGTCACGCTGATCTTCACGTTCCACACCTTCTGCGACCACTTTTAATTTCAGTAATTGCGCCATATTAATGACGGCTTGGCAAATCACGGTATCGTCTTTGCATTGAGGCAGATCAGCGACAAAACTGCGATCGATTTTGACGGTGTCCACTGGGAAATGTTTAAGGTAAGCCAGCGATGAGTATCCCGTGCCAAAATCGTCAATCGCTAAGGAAACACCAGCTGCCGCGAGCGTGTGTAAGGTATGTTGGTTTTGGCTAAGGTTCTCAATGAAAACTTGTTCTGTCAGTTCAATTTGCACACGTTCGGGCGGGACTTGATGGCGTTCAATGGCGCGTAGAATGGTATCAGCAAGGAAGCTGTCTTGAAATTCATGCCCAGAGATATTTATCGCGATAAATGGAGGGGCACAGTGCTGCGCCAGCAAGGTTGCATAGGTTTCTAACGCCTCATTGACCACCCAAGTGCCTAACTGCCGCATAAGTCCGGTGTCTTCTGCGGTGCGGACGATGGTATCAGGCGAAATCACCGCACCCTCTGTATCTTGCCAGCGTACCAGGGCTTCAATCCCCGCAATGCTGTGATCTTTTAGATCGATTTGCGGCTGAAAATGTAAGCTCAACTCGTTACCTTGAATCGCTTTACGGATGGCGTACTCGGTATCCTTTTTCTGATGCAGGTGGTCTCGCATTGCCATTTGGAACACCACGACTCTGTGATGAGAGAGTTGACGAGCGCGATGCGCCGCGGTATCTGCGTGACGCAACAGTTCCTGAGCGGGCATGGAGGCATCGTAGCGATAACTAATGCCGACGGCACAGGTCACAATAATCTCCTCTGCGTCGTGGAAGAAGGGCTGCTCAATGGCTTTTCGGATTTGTTTCGCGTAGATCTCCGCTTTTAGCGGTGACAGCTCGCTGCCGACAATCGCGAATTGGTCGTCGCTGATTTTGGCAATATAGTCATCGGTTTGCCTAACGCGTTGTAGACGTTGTGCCAATTCAACTAAAAGCTGGTCATGCACCGCTTGCCCATACAAATCATTGATCTCTTTTAAATTATCAATGTCCACACAGATTAACGCCAGGTCATGGGGGTGCGCGTTAGATTCATGCACACGCTGCTGAATATAGCGAGTGAGGGCATGACGGTTGGGCAGGTACGTCAAGGCGTCGTGATTCGCGATAAAATGTAGCTGCTGCTCGACGTCTTTGCGTTGCTCAATTTCATTTTTTAAATAGTCAATCGTGGTCTGCGCCGCCCGGCGAGACATCAAGTTCACCTCTGCTAGATACAAGGCAACGCCCAGTAAAAGCGCTACAAGCATGCCGGCGATATAAATCAGAATGGGTAGTGAAATAAATTGATTGGCGCCTGGCTCTTGCCAAAGCGCGATCTGAATAGCGGGTTGCGTGCCCGCTAAGGTTAAAGGTGCCGAACCAACCGCGGCAAACGGGGAGATCTTGTCACCGAGCAACACGGTTTCGTTTGCCCAGTGGGTTATCGTGAGGTGTTGATGTTTATTGAGATAGTCGGACGCAACCTCGTCGACAAGCGCATCAAGATTAATGACTGCGCCAAGATAATAGCTTGGCGCTGCGCGGCTATGACTGTAAATCGGGTAAGCAATCCGCCAACGGGTGAGATCGGGCTGATCCGTTTCAAGCTGACCCTCTGGCTCGCCCACGACGTCAAACGAAAAACGCGGTTTATTATGGCTGGTATCTGCGTGTGTTTGCCAACTTATTTCCTTTCGACTGTCCGCCCAAAACAAGGATGAAATATAGGCACTGTCTTGTTGGGTTTGTTGCACCAAAGCTTGCCATGTCGAGAAGGTCGAGGGCACATCTAACTCGATGTTACTGGCTAATGAACTAAGCCGTGTGAGTTGGGTATTAATGTCGCGTTCGACGGCGTTAGATAAGGCTTGAACTTCCACGTTGAGAAGCTTTTCAGTGCGTTGCGCTTGTTGTGACTGGGCAGCCTGATACAACAAAAACGTCGCGACGAGCACACCAAAAAAGACGAGTGCGATGAAAATGATCGCACGGCCACGGGGCTGTGCCGACCGCCTGGCAAGTGTAAGTGGATCCTCGTTGTGATCGTTGAATGTTGATAAAGGCATAGGGCCTGCGCGTAGGGCTTATGGTGACAACCAGATAGTTCCAGTGTAGTGCTAAGCATGGGTGATTGCGCGTATCAATACTGAGACAGTGATCGGCCGCTTGCTGCCGACAAAATCTAGGCGTTAACCCAGTAAACGACGTGGACGCGACATCGCCTTTACTTGTACAAATAATTTTTTTTGTACAATTTTGATCTATCTTCTACTCTTAGTTGTACAACATATTATAAATGTACAACTCCGTAGCCAATGCTGCGCGGTCAGTGTAGAGGTGAGACATGTCATTCCCTGTAGGTGTTAGCGCCTGTGTTATTGGCGAAAAAGTAAGATTTGACAGTGGTCATAAGCGTAGTCCATTTGTCACCAAAGAATTGGCACCGTATGTAGACTTTGTGCCAGTGTGCCCTGAAGTCGGGATTGGACTCCCCGTGCCGCGTCCCGCTATTCGGTTAGTCGACAAAGGCGATCTATCAGTGAGGTTGGTGGAAACCAAAGATCAGCAAAAAGACTATACCGAAAAAATGACAGCGTTCAGTGAACAGAAAGCGGAAGAACTCGCTCACAAAGCACTGCGTGGCTACATTGTCTGTGCCAAGTCACCGACCTGTGGCATGGAGCGGGTGAAAGTCTATCGCGAGAATGGTTACGCCTCAGATATTTCCGGGGTAGGGCTTTACACTCAGGCACTGATGGCGCGCATGCCTTGGCTGCCCGTTGAAGAAGACGGCCGGCTCAACGACCCTATCCTCAAAGAAAACTTTGTTTTTCGGCTATTTGCGCTTGATGATCTTTACCAGAGTGTCGAGCAAGGAGTGACCAAGAAAGCCCTCGTTGATTTCCACTCACGCTACAAGTTGGTGCTGATGGCGCATTCGCCCGAAAAATACCGTGAACTTGGGCGGTTTATGGCCAACATTGGCCATTACGACCTAGATCGCTTTTTCGAGCAGTACCGCACCGCGTTTATGCAAGCCATTGCCATTCGTGCGACGCGTAAAAAACACACCAACGTGTTAATGCACCTGCAAGGCTACTTTAAAAACAACCTCGATAAACATCAGAAAGCTGAGTTAGCGAATCTTATTCATGCGTATCGTCAGGGCACCATGCCCTTATTGGCACCGCTGACGTTGATTTCGCATCACCTTCATAATCACCCTGATGAGTACTTGGCTAATCAAGCCTATCTTAAGCCTTACCCTGATGCGCTGAGGCTTCGCTATGGCTTATAAAACGCCTCATACTCTTACCATCAGTCAGGTAGCGGATCAAACAGGGGTTAACCCCGTGACGCTACGTGCTTGGCAGCGACGTTATGGATTGCTTGCGCCTGAGCGAACGGCCAAGGGACATCGGCTTTATCGCCAAGAAGATGTGGAGACTATTGCTCATATTCTCCAGTGGTTAGACAAAGGCGTGCCGATTAGCAAGGTCAAGCCTCTGCTTGCTCACAGTCCCACGTCGGCCGACGCGGAGGACGACAGCGTGGCAAGTGAGCTGATTGACTGTATTCATACATTCTCAGTCAAACGGCTAGGGAAAGCCTTAGACATGATTCTAAAAGAGTACCCCTTTTATTGGTTAGTTGAACATGCCTTTACACCGGTTGATCAGTGGTTAGGTGACGAGGATGAAGCGGTTCGTGTATTGCAGCGCGATCTGTGGCAAAGCGCGGTGATTGACCGATGCCGAACGGCGCTGGCGGCGAATGCTAAACGGCATGCCCAGTCACGATGCTGGCTTGTCTCATTAACGGTAACCAGCGAATACCAACGTGTGCTTATGGCGATGGCACTTAATGAGAAGGGTTACAGTGTCACACTATTGTCCAGTCCGCATCAACAATTGAATTTGTTAATTGAGGTGATGCGCGAGCAGGGGGTGACAACATTGGCCTTGATGGCAAATCGTCGTCTCGACCGCGCTCAACTCAATCAGGTACGCCATTGCCTTGCTCAAAATGACATTGACGTTGTGAGCCAAGCTTTTATCTGCTCCGTACACGGTGACGAGCTCAAAGAACTTAAGGAGAACAAAACGTTATGCATCTAGTCTGGTTTCGGCGCGATTTACGTGGGCTGGATAACCGCGCTTTGAACGCAGCCAGCGAAGCGTCCGATCCCGTGGTAGGGATATTCATTGAGACACCGGAACAGTGGGCGTCGCACCATCTTGCGCCCAAGCAAGCGGGCCTTATCAAAGCACGGCTAGAAGCGTTACGTGAGGAGCTTAGCGCGCGAAATATTCCCCTAGTGGTTGAGCGTGCGGCTGATTTTTCTCAATCGGCAGAAAAAGTGGCGGACTATGCCCACCGCATTGGCGCAACAGCGGTATTTGCTAACAAGGAATACGAGCTCAATGAAAGCAAACGTGATGAACAGGTGTGCGCGGCGTTAGCAAACAAAGGCATCGCATGGTATGCCTATGATGACCGCAATTTGTTTGCACCAGGCACCATAAAATCGGGAAAAGGCGAACCGTATAAGGTGTTCACACCCTTCAAAAAAGCCTGCTTACGTGCTTTAGACGGCATGGATGTTTCACCCTGCCAAAAACCATCCAAACGCGAGACAAACGTGGCTATCGACACGATCTTTTCAGAGCTTAAACCGGTTCACTTTGATTATCCGACTGAGGATGTCTCGGACTGGGCGTCCGATGAGAAAGGGATCCTCGAGCACATGCGTCGTTACTGCCGCGAGCAAGTGGCTGATTATAAACGACAGCGTGACTTTCCCGCGGTTGATGCCACCAGTCAGCTTTCTCCTTATCTGGCCATTGGCGCGTTATCTCCACGTCAATGCCTGGCGCGTTTACAAGAAGAGCAAGCCGATTGGCGCGAGCCCGATACAGGGGCAGCCACCTGGCTTTCAGAACTTATTTGGCGTGATTTCTATCAGGAAGTGAGTGCGCAAAACCCGGCAATCAGCAAAAAGTATAGCTTTTTAGCTTGGGGCGAATCAGTGGTATGGGATAACGACCCTTCCTTGTTTGAGGCTTGGAAGGCGGGGAAAACGGGCTTTCCCATTGTTGATGCGGCCATGCACCAGCTTAATCAAACGGGCTGGATGCATAACCGGTTGAGAATGATTGTGGCCAGCTTTTTGACCAAAGATCTGCTTATCGATTGGCGCTGGGGAGAAGACTACTTCATGTCCAAGCTGATTGATGGCGATTTTGCCTCTAACAACGGGGGCTGGCAATGGTCTGCGTCGGTAGGGACCGATGCTCAACCTTACTTTCGGATCTTTAATCCGACCACACAGGGAGAGCGGTTTGATAGTGATGGGCGTTTTATTCGTCGCTGGCTACCCGCGCTTAAACAGGTGCCGGGTAAGCATATTCACCAGCCTTGGCGATGGGCGGAGCAATACGCCCAGACGCTAGATTATCCGCGTCCGGTGGTGGATCACGCCACTCAGCGCAAAAAGGCGCTGGCCATTTTTGAAGCGGCGAAGAATCAACCCCAGGAGCAAACACCATGACCCGCTCGCCAACACATGCTGGTGTGTCACAGTTTGTGACGACCTATCAAGCGCTCAATAAAGATAACTTGTCATCACTGGCGACGATTTATCACCCCAAGATTGTGTTTGTCGACCCAGCGCATGAAATAACCGGCTTAGAGGCGTTTATCCAGTATTTTTCGCTGCTGTACGAAAACGTAACCGATTGTCAATTTCATATACACACGACCGCGGTAGACGGAGACGATGCCTTTGTGACTTGGACCATGATGTTATCGCACCCCAAGCTGGATGGGGGGAAAACGCGACAAGTACAGGGCTGTTCTCACTTACGTTTTTATGACGGCAAAATCATTCGCCATCGTGATTACTTCGACTTAGGTGAAATGCTGTACGAAGCGCTGCCTGTGATAGGTCGCCTGCTCAAACATATCAAAACGAGGCTAGGACAATGAAACACGTATTGATCACCGGCGCCACGTCGGGAATTGGTGAGCAATTGGCAAGAGACTATGCGCGTCAAGGTTGGCAGGTGACGGCCTGTGGGCGAAACCAAGACAAGCTTAACGCCATGGCTAGCGATCACGCATCATTAGACGCCTTGGCGTTTGATGCCACAGATGGCGAACAAACCCATCAAGCGCTGAGTCGCCTAAGTGTCTTTCCCGATTTAATTATTCTGAATGCGGGTACGTGTGAATACATTGACCATGGCAAGGTCGATGTGGCGCTGTTTAAACGCGTTTTTGAGATTAATGTATTCGGCGTCCTCCATTGCATTGAAGCATTACAGGCCCGATTCACTAACAGTACGCACCTTGCCATTGTCGGCTCGTCGGCCAGTTACATGCCGCTGCCACGTGCGGAGGCTTACGGTGGATCGAAGGCGGCGATTAGCTACATTGCCAACACCTTATCGGCAGATCTAGCGCAGCAAGGAGTGACGGTGTCACTTATTTCACCGGGGTTTGTAAAGACACCACTAACAGACCGAAACGACTTTGCGATGCCAATGCGCATCACGGTGGAGCAAGCATCTGCGGCGATTCAACAAGGATTGGCGAAAGGAAAAACGGAAATACATTTTCCGCGAAAATTTACCTTTATTCTCAAGTTTCTCGCGCGATTGCCTATGTCCTGGCAGCGAGCCCTCGCACGACGTATGACAAGGAACTAAATCATGAAAATTGCCATTATCGGCTCAGGCATTGCCGGTTTGACGTGTGCTCATTATCTCAATAAACAGCATGACATCACCTTGTTTGAAGCAAATGATTATTTGGGGGGCCACACGGCCACGGTCGATGTCGACGTCGCCAGTGGACAGTACGCGATTGATACCGGGTTTATCGTTTTTAACGATCGTACCTACCCGAATTATGAACGTTTACTCAATGAAATTGGTGTGGGTCGCCAACCTTCTCAAATGAGCTTTAGTGTTCGCAATGATGCGAATGGACTGGAGTATAACGGGCATAGTCTGTCCTCGTTATTTGCGCAGAAACGCAATGTTATTAATGTGCGCTTCTACCGCTTTTTGGCGGAGATCATGCGATTCAATCGCCTCGCTCGTGAAGCACATGCCGCGGGTGAGGCCGAGCAGCAAGGCGTACGCAATACATTGGGCGACTTTCTCAATCAACATGGGTTCAGCGACTATTTTTGCCAAAACTACATTCTGCCCATGGGCGCGGCGATTTGGTCATCCACCTTGTCGGATATGCGTGGTTTTCCCTTGTCGTTCTTTCTGCGTTTTTTCCAAAATCACGGCTTGTTGGATATCACTAACCGGCCGCAATGGTATGTGATCCCCGGAGGCTCACGTGAGTACGTTAAAAAGCTCACACCTGCCTTTGAGGATAAGATCCATCTGAATTCACCAGTGACAAAGGTCCGCCGCACCCCTGATGCGGTATGGGTGACGACAGAAGCCGGTGAGCAGGCGTTTGAGCAGGTGATTTTTGCCTGTCACAGTGACCAAGCCTTGGCCATGCTGGCCGATCCTAGTGAAGCGGAACAACAGGTGCTCGGGGCGATCCCGTATCAAGACAATGAGGTCGTACTTCACACTGATACGTCGCTGTTGCCTAAGCGTCAAGGCGCGTGGGCAAGTTGGAACTATCATTTACCGTTGTCAGATAAAATAGACACAGAACCAGCCGCTTTGACCTACAATATGAATATATTGCAGTCAATTCAGGCGCCTGAGACATTTTGCGTGACGCTAAATCAAACCGACAGGATCGAGCCGAGTAAAATTCTTAAGCAATTTGTCTATGCTCACCCCGTGTTTAATACCGACAGTGTTGCCGCACAGCAGCAGCGCCATCGGGTTAATGGCCAGCAACGCAGCTGGTTCTGTGGCGCCTATTGGTATAACGGCTTTCACGAGGATGGTGTGCGAAGTGCGCTTGATGTCGTGGAGGGGATCAATTCGTGAATGAGTCGGTTTCAGCACTAAATAGCGGTTTGTATGTCGGGCAAGTGCGGCATCGGCGTTTTAGCCCGATAAAACACACGTTTAATTACTCGGTGTTTATGCCTGTGATTGATCTTGATGAGCTTAGTTTGCTGGCATCACAGGTCAAAGGATTTCGCTTGGGTAAGTGGGGATTAGCCGCCTTTGACCACCGCGATTATTTGAATGGACAAGCCGACACCAAAGCGGCGTGCATCGATAAGGTCCAGGAACTGACGGGCGAGCGCATTGAGGGGAAAGTATATGCATTGTGTCAGCTACGTTATTTGGGCGTGTATTTCAGTCCGGCCAACTTCTATTACCTCTATGACCAAGCCCATAACTGGCGTTATTTATTAGCCGAAGTGAGTAATACCCCGTGGGGAGAGCGGCATTATTATGCCGTGCCTGCGGGTCAGCGGTATGAGCACGACAAGGCGTTTCACGTCTCACCGTTTAATCCCATTAAGCAACGTTATCACTGGCGTCTTCGCCCTTTAGGCGCGCGGGTTCACTTGCACCTCGAGGCTCACCGACAACAGAAAGAATTCGACGCCACACTTGGACTGCAGCGACGTCCATTTACATCAAAAACACTGAATAAGTTATTGATCCGGACGCCGATGGAAACAGTAAAAGTTGTCATTGGTATTTATTGGCAAGCGCTCAAACTTTGGATAAAGGGCGCACCGTTTTATCCGCACCCGAGTGCGAAGAAGGAGTAATTATGTCTGCAACGGACGTACCTCAGAGTCAACGCACACTGACACGTAAAGAGCACTACGCTAAACAGTTGGTTTATACCCTGCTAGCACATGTTGATGAGGCGTGTATCTCGCTGGTTGATGAGCAGGGCCAAACCTTACAGTGTGGTGATCCTCAGGCACAATTACATGCATCCGTGCTGGTACACGACCCACGTTTTTACACCCGGATTTTAACAGGCGGTAGCATTGCGGCGGCCGAGGCTTACATCGATGGTTGGTGGGAATCACCGAACTTGACCGACGTTATTCGCGTATTTGCCCGTAACCTTCCTGCTATCGACAGAATTGAAAAGCACACTGGCTGGCTGGTGGGGCTAGGGAACAAGCTTGCTCACTGGCGCAATCGCAATGAAAAAGAGACCGCGCGCCGCAATATCGCAGCACATTATGACCTCGGCAACGACTTGTACCGTCATTTTCTTGATGAGCAAATGCTGTATTCCAGTGCGATTTACACTGACAAAGAAATGACCCTAGAGCAGGCCCAAGTGGAAAAAATGGACCGACTCTGCCGACAGCTTGCGCTGACCTCAAACGATCATTTGCTCGAGATTGGCACTGGCTGGGGAGGAATGGCGGTCTACGCGGCTAAGCATTACGGCTGCCGCGTGACCACCACCACGATCTCACAAGAGCAATATGCTTGGGCCAAAGCCTGTGTCGAGCGAGAAGGGTTGGAAGATAAGATCACGCTGCTACAACAAGACTACCGCGATCTGACCGGTGAATACGACAAACTGGTATCGATTGAAATGATTGAAGCGGTGGGCAAAGAGTACTTGAACACTTTTGTGCGTCAATGCCAGGCCTTGCTTAAACCCAACGGTTTGATGGCCATCCAAGCGATCACCATTGCTGATCAGCGCTACGAACATTACAGCCGTAACGTCGACTTTATCCAAAAGCACATTTTTCCCGGAGGGTTTTTACCCTCAGTGAGCGTATTGTTGTCTCACCTTACTACTCAGACTGACTTTGTGATCAGAGACTTAAAAGACATCGGCTTGGATTACGCTCAAACGTTGGCTGATTGGCACACACGCTTCAATCAGCAGTCGGAGGTACTGCGCGATTACGGCTATGACGACCGTTTTGCGCGTTTGTGGCGCTACTACTTTTGTTATTGCGAGGGCGGCTTTAAGGAGCGAACCATTAGTGCCGTGCAGCTACTCCTAAGTCGCCCTGCTTGGCGAGAGGCATAATCCGTGCGCTTTGTCGTTATCTCTTTATTGTTCAATGTTTACTGGTTTTCGGCGGCGCTTGGCCCGCCGAGCTTTCAGTGGTTAATGGTCGCGATGCTGCTGGGCGCGATCCTTTATGATCGCAGCGTGATGTGGGCTATTGCCGTGCTTACGCCTGTTGGCTTGATTGGAGATAGCTTATTACTCCACACACAGTGGTTGGCTGTTGAGGCCGAGTACGTTGTGATGCCGCTGTGGCTACTATTACTCTGGCTAGGATTTTGCAGCTTTGTGTGGTTAATGCGTGAGCTTATCCTCGCACGCGCACTTTGGTTTATGGCGGCGCTGGGCAGTTTTGGTGGCGCAAGCAGTTACTGGGCAGGAGAGCGTTTAGGGGTTTTAAGCTTCCCACAGTCAATATGGGCTACTGGCGCGGTGCTGATTGGCACTTGGTTAGTCTACAGCATCATCCTGATTAATCTGATGCAATGGCTGCAACACCAGTTAAATGCCCGTTCTGCCGCGACAAGGAGAGAGCCATGAAAAAGTGGATGAAACACCTTGTATTATTGCTCGCGTTCGCAACGCCTTACGCCACCATGGGGGCGACCTCGTCCTCAATGACATGGCAAAGCTGGCCACAAGTTGGCGAAGCGACGTTAACCTGGGGCTGGTGGACGATATATCAATCATCACTGCGCTCACCGACCGGGCGTTATCAAGCACAAGCGCCTCATGCTTTAGTGATTACCTACGCGCGCGACATCAGTGACCAACGACTGATGAAAGCAACAAACGATCAATGGGAGCACCTAGGCTTTTCGGAAGCACAACGAACGCGTTGGCAACAAGCGCTGGACAACGCATGGGGAGAGATAACAGAGGGCGATCGTCTTGCGTTTGTTCGCCACGAGCAAAAGGGCGTTTTTTACGCTCAGCCAAAAGGGAAAGACTGGGAAGAGACTTTGACGGTCAAGGACATCGAGTTGGCAGATGCATTTCTCGCAATCTGGTTATCAGAAGACACTGACTATCCAGACCATCGTCGAGCATTATTAGGAGAAACGCCATGAGACAAGTGACGCAGACGATAGGCAAAATTCTAACGGTACTGGTGAGTGCTGTGCTATTGGTAGCGTGCTCTGCCGACATTGAAGACTACCAGGGTCAAAAGCCTGACTTTAACTTGTTTGAATACTTCGAGGGACAAACAAAAGCCTGGGGCATGGTACAAGATTTTACCGGTGAGCAAACCCGACGCTTCGTTGTCGATATCGAAGGTGTGGTAGAAGGGGACACACTGACGCTGGATGAATCCTTTGTGTATGCCGATGGTGAAACACAAACCCGAGTGTGGACGATTAAACGTCACTCTGATGGGACTTACACGGGGACAGCGGGCGATATCGTCGGGACAGCAACCGGTGTTGTGGCGGGTAATGCGCTTAATTGGCGCTATGATTTGGTGGTTCCTGTCGGCGATAGCGAATATCAGCTTCACTTTGACGACTGGATGTTTCGGCAAGACCAAGATCGCCTTTTTAACGTCACCTCAATGCGCAAGTGGGGGATTGAAGTAGGCAAAGTCACGCTGTTTTTTGAGCGGGTGGCGCAATAGTTCACGAATGGGCCGCGTCAGCGGTGTTAACCCACACCTCTGGCCAAACCGATTGCGCGTTGGATAATCCAGCGCAGCAATTTGGGGATCGGCGCTTTTAACTCGTTCTCGGTATAGGCGATAATGGCCAGTGCGGCGTCTGGCTTGGCATAGCGTTTTAACGCTTTGGCGATAATGCGTTTGTCGTTCATATGCGGCTGCTGACTGGTCACGCCCGCCATCTCACGAAACAAAGGCTCATAACCGTTGTTGTACAAATAGTGCTCAATATCTCTGTCAGGCAGCACGGTTAAACGTGCGCCCTCTGGTTGATGCTCTATTTGCCCGCGCGCCGTTGCAGCGTATTTCTTACCAGCCATATCACCATCTGCCACCAAATGCCATTCAATGCCCAAGGCCTTTGCGGCCTTGATTAAGGGGCGCAAACCGCTTTGTGCAAATTCGATTAGGTGTACGCCTTCGGCTGCCAAATCATACCCTTGTAGCCGAGCAAGCTCATTAAACAACCAAATTTCTGTTTCACCCTCCACCAATAGCCAACAGCGAGCAAACAGTGCACTGGGTCGGTGAAACCGAACATGGAAGGTGACACGACGGCGCTCGTCCTGGCTAAGAAGGTGAGATGGTACTTGGTGGCTATGGGTTTCGGTGGGGTGTCGTACCAGGCGGCGAATATGATCCAGTTGCACGCCTGCGAGCAGGTCACCGCTGTTGGTGGTGAGTAATTTTTGCATTGGCATCAACTGAATAAGGCGCCAGGCTTGGTTCAGCAGTGTGGGGTGGAGTCGCCCTTCAGGATCTTCAAACAGCATCACTGGCCGCGCATTAGGTTTGAGCTGTTTAGGCCCGCGCGCTCGGACAAACGCACTTAACAAGCCCATGAGTACGAGCCGGCTTTGATTAGAGGTATTTGCGGCCACTGCTTCGAGCGGGTGCATTTGGTTATGAGTGATCGCTAATGCGCCAGGGGCATGAATGGGATAAGGAGCGCGGTCATGCTCGTAGGCGGCAAAATAGTGATCGAGCAATTGACGCATGGCATGCAGGCCACTTTTTATCTCGCCTTTATTCACATGACCCGGCATCATCAATAGGCGACGGTAAGTATTATCTAACCGCTGTTCCAGACGGGTGTTATCTTTTGTCACTGCTTGCCCTGGTACACGCATGCGCCTAGCATCACGCACACGAACCACCGGATGGATTTGCATCAGATGGCTGGCGAGCGCGTCACTGTCTGCGTGTTCGATGATATTGCCTTGGGAAGACAAAAACTCTCTTCGTACCGCGACTTTACTCTCTTGGATTGTGGCACTCAAACAGTAGTCGAGCGTTCGACAGCCCGCATTTTCTCCATTCCATATAGGTTTAAAACGGCGATAGCGACGCGCTTTATGTTCTCCAGGAAAGCTTTCTTGCCAGCGAAGAATGATTTGAAATTGTTGCTCTAGTGAGACCCCCAAAACATGGTCGACATGAAAGTCCGAGCGTTTGAATTGAGGTTTATCGCCACTGGGGTGGAGGGCAATTTCCAACGCATCGAGTAGAGAAGATTTACCCCATGCATTTTCACCGATTAAAACGGTCAGTTCATCTACTTGCAGTGACAGGCGATTGATACCACGGAAGCCTGCTATTTCAATTCGGTCTAGTCTCATCGTCACCTCTGTTTTACAGTATGACACCTTCTTGAAAAAGGAAACCAAGTCCTTTGTGGTTTTGTGCTATATGCCTGATTTATTGCACTTAACCGAGTAGGTACTAGGGGTATATTTACAATAGGGTGGTGAGCGAAACCCTGATATAGTGTTTAAAGTTAATAACGCAGCCCGATTGGGCGATCATCAAGAGACAGTCATGTTATCGTTTGAAGCCCTACAAGTGCTGGATGCCATTGAAAGAAAAGGAAGTTTTGCTGCGGCAGCTGAATCACTGAATCGTGCGCCGTCATCATTAAGCTACCAGGTTCAAAAACTCGAAGACGAGCTGGGTTTGGTGATTTTTGATCGCTCCGGACATCGCGCCACATTTACCGATGCGGGGCATTTATTGGTTGAACGTGGGCGGATGTTATTGAATGCCGCCGATGAGATGGTCGCCGATGCGGCCTCCTTGGCACACGGGTGGGAGTTGGAAATTTGCTTGGCCTATGATGGCTTGTTTAAAAGCCACTTCTTTTTTCCTCTGATTGAGCGCTTGGCGAACAAAAGCAATACGCGCCTTAAGTTGACCGAGCAAATCTTGGCAGGATGCTGGGAAGCGCTGGCCCAAGACCGCGCCGATGTCTTGGTGGCGCCCATTCCCGACACTGTGCCGCAGGGCATCAAAGTGCAGCCTTTGGGCGACATGAGCGCCTACTGGGTGGCCGCGCCCGATCATCCCATTCACAAAGAGGCGCGTCCCGTTGAACCTGATGTGCGTGCCAAATACCGCGGGGTGGCGGTGGCGGATACGGCGCGTGGTATGCAACCTAAAACCTTTAATGTGTTAGAGGACCAACCGCGGCTTACCGTCAGTTCAATGCATGATAAATACGCGGCGATCTTAAACGGACAAGGGATCGGTACGCTACCTTGGTTTTGGATACAAGATGATTTGAATGCAGGTCGTTTAAAACGTTTAAAAGGGGGAGAGCCATTTGAGCTAACACTCGGGCTGGCCTGGAAGCGCAACCGCATGGGGAATGCTAAATCATGGTTAGTACGCCAGCTTCCCAAGCTGCTTGAGCCCTACTTGCAAGCTGGGGACATACCTATTGCTGACCAGTCGATAAAATAGGAGCGACGCTCGCTCGTCTTTAGCCGCGATCGGTGAGCCCGATCGCACGGCAGATGAGTATCGCCCAAGACGAGCCTAGTCGTTACCTGGCGGATGCTGGCGCAAAGGCAGTTGCATATCGACAATACCATCTTCCATTTGCACATCAATACTAAACCCACACTTTTGTGCCAATGCGATCATCCCGCGGTTATTAGGCATAGTCATCCCGGTGATCCGCGATAATCCTGCTTGGCGACCATAATCGATGATCGCTTGCATCAGCACACTGCCTAAGCCAACGCCTTTTAGATCGGAGCGCACCAGCACGGCGAACTCTGCTTCGGTGTTTTGTGGGTCAGCCAGCAAACGTGCCACTCCCCAAATTTCTTCTCGGCCTGAAGGAAGGTGATAAGTGGCAACGAGCGCCATTTCACGGTCATAATCAATTTGCGTCAGGTTTGCCAGCGCTTCATGATTCAGTTCGCCAACGTCAGAAAAAAAGCGACGGTACAAATCCTCTTCGGACACTTTTTCCACAAAGGCTTTATGGGTCGGTTCGTCCTCGGGCAAAATAGGGCGCAACAAAATCGTTTGGCCGTTTTTCAGTTTAATCGATTGCTCCAGCTCTTTTGGGTAAGGGCGAATCGCTAACCGTTTTTGCTGACTACCCGCGTAATCACGTAGCCGCAAAGAAGCATCAAGAATCGTGAGCTCATCGCCAGACACCAATAAAGGATG
Organism: Salinivibrio kushneri; assembly: GCF_027286325.1. Taxonomy (NCBI): domain Bacteria; kingdom Pseudomonadati; phylum Pseudomonadota; class Gammaproteobacteria; order Vibrionales; family Vibrionaceae; genus Salinivibrio; species Salinivibrio kushneri. Next base: position 612,588 of record NZ_CP114589.1, on the reverse strand, counting down.
AATATCGAGCTCATCAATCTCCGGGCAGTCGATGATCATCTGTGACAGGGTCACTAAAAAACGGCATAAACTGGGAATGTCGATCGATATGGGAAAGCCACGTTGTTTGATTTTGCCGCTTTTTATCGCACCAATGACGAGATAGCGTGCCAATGCCATGTTCAATGGCGGGATCGCGACCGCGGCATCTTTAGTGACATCCCAATCCGATCCCCCTTCACCCAGCAGAATAATGGTGCCAAACACGGGATCATTGCTGATCGTCACCCGCAATTCTTGCGCACCAGCACGAGAAGCCATGGATTGGACTAACAAACCCTCAATACGCGCGTCTGGAAACGTCACGGCGACGCGATCAACAATCGCTTGTGCGGCATTGGCGACTTCAGCGCCAGTGCGTAAATTGAGCATTACCCCCTGTACATCCGATTTATGCCGGATGTCAGGCGAGCGCAGTTTTACCGCTACCGGATAGCCAACTTGTTCAGCAATTTGTGCGGCTTCGACCGAATCGGTAGCCAACCAGGTTGATATCACCTGCATGCTATAGGCTTCGAGTAACGGACGCACTTCGTGGGTGGTTAGGGTTAAGTGCTCAATGTCTTCTGCTTGGTCGATAAACGCGCGAGCAGCGGGTAAGTCGTAGTCCATACTCCCGGTAGAGGTGGGGGTTTCCATCAATTGCTTTTGGTTGCGTCGGTATTCTACAAGGTGCATATAGGCAGTGACGGCGCTCTCGGGGGTGCGATAGGTCGGAAACCCAGCGTGAGTAAAGGCGAGACGTGCAACTGTGGCATCATCACCTTCACCTTGCCAATTGGTGAGTATGTTAAATCGTCGCGCGCGTGGGTTTTCTTTGAGTGAATTGATAATGGCCTTGGCAGTACTTAATCCCGGTGCGGTTACTGAGGGGGAGTGCATAATCAGTACGGCATCGGCATCGTCACTGTTTAGCACGATATCAATCACTGCTTGATACCGTTGCGTGTCGCCATCGCCAACGATATCAATGGGGTTGGTTTGCGACCAACTTTTGGGGAGTACTTGATGTAAGGCCTCGAGCGTTTGCTCGCTGAGCGTCGCTAACTTGCCGCCAGCATCCATCAGCGTGTCGACAGCCATCACCGCAGGCCCCCCACCATTAGTAATAATTGCAAGACGTTCACCGCGGAGCGGCACCGAGTGTGAAAGGGTTTCCACGGCCGCAAACAGTTCATGAGTATTGTTAACGCGAAGCATACCAGAGCGACGAATCGCCGCATCGTAGGCGGCATCTAAGCCAATATTGGCATGACTGAGTTGTTCAAGCGCTACCGAACCACCTCGTGTGCGGCCGCTTTTAAGGACCAGGATCCGCCGGTTACGCGCAGCGGCCCGCGCGGCTGATATAAATCGCCGCGCGTCGCGGATTGAGTCAACATAGAGCAAGATCGCATCGGTTTTACTGTCGCGACAAAGAAAGTCGAGTAATTCGGGAAAGTCGATATCACTCGCTTCGCCCAACGAGATAAAAGTAGAAAAACCAATGCGCTTGTTGCGTGCCCAATCCAGGATAGTAGTGCATACCGCTGCAGATTGAGAGACAAACGCAATATTGCCTCTATTGGCCGAAACTGGCGCAAATGAAGCATTGAGGTTGAGCCAGGGTAAGATCATGCCAAGGCTGTTTGGACCGAGCACGCGCATAGTATATTTCGCGGCAATTTGTTGCATGGCATCGTATTGGCTTGTTCCTTGTGCATCCACCTCACTGCGCATTCCAGCGGCCAACACAATCACCAACTTCACACCGCGCTCGCCAAGCTGCTCGACAAGCGCTGGGGTGCTCTCGCCTCGCGTGCACAAGATAGCTAAATCAGGTACTAAGGGAAGCTCCGCCACTGTTTTGTAAGCCAAGATCCCAGCGACAGCCTGATATTTAGGGGTAACTGGCATGATGGGGCCTTGGAAGCCGCCCGATTGCAAATTGCGCGTAACGACATAGCCCGCACGACCACGACGATCAGAGGCGCCCACCACGGCAATGGATTTTGGCTTAAGGAGTTGATCGATACCGGCCATGGCGCCCTCCGTCGATTGAAGTATGCTAATGGGTAAATGTCGAATACATGAACCGTGTGTAGAGGCCAGTTTATCGGTTCACGCTTGAATTCAACGGTTTTTTTTAACGCAATGTGATCTCGGCATGGCAGAAAGTAGAGTCTGAGATAGACTAATAAACGTCTTTCCACGTGACTATCTGTGAGCTGTAGCCGGAAACCTCGTGTGAGAGGGTAACTTTTGGTTGAATGGCCACAAGGTCGGGGGCACAATGAAACAAACTTGGATAACTGACAGAATCACAATGAAAAAATTGGGCTTACTGGCCATCGCTGTGCTCCTTACTGGGTGCAGTAGCGGTGGCGTTACCACTGAAATCTACAGCCAGACGATTGAGTCGACCGATAAGCGTGACACCGCGCAAACGGCAGACGTCGAGCCAATGATGAATACGGCCAAGCCTGAGCCGAAGCCGGCACCGAAAAAGCAAACGGTGAAATCAGCGACGCAAGGCGCTGGGTATACCATCCAAGTAGTGGCGCTGAGTCATGATCGAGGGTTTAGTGATTACGCTAAACGCCTACCCAGTGATCAACCATTGTGGAGTAATAAAAAAATGGTAGATGGCTTGCCTTGGTACACCTTGTTATACGGTGAATACCCAAGCCGTGACGCGGCAAAACGTGCGATTAAAGCACTCCCACAAACCATTCAGCAATATGGTCCTTTTGTGCGTGACATTGGTAAAATTAAACGTTCTTCAACACCTGAAATGACCCGTATAAATCAATAAACGGGAAAAGGGTGCGGATAAAAGCTGGCTGATGCCAGCTTTTTTGTTGAGCGCTGTTCGTCGCCCGCATCGTCTTGAATAATTTAGCTGCCGAGTTGAACAAACCTGCAGCAAATGGTTTCTAATCACTGCATAAAAGACGTTTGAGAGATGAAAGCCTGTCAGCATTTGTCTACTATGGCGATAGAGTCCAGATAGCGCGTGTAAGCGCGTGATGAGAGAAGAAAATGACCAAACTTAACCTGCTTTTGTTATGCGGCGGTGGCGGTGCAGAGCACGATATTTCGCTCGTGTCTGCACGATATATTGAGTCACAGCTGGCAAAATTACCGCGTATCAAGGTACACAAAGTTGAAATGACCCAAGACGGTTGGCGCCTTGATGATGGTATGCGCTGCCACCTTGATACCGACGGGAACCTGTGTAGTAAAGTGGAACACACGCAAATTCACTATGTCATTCCTTGTTTACATGGCTTCCCTGGGGAAACAGGTGATATTCAGTCATTACTCACGATTACGGGGTTACCCTATTTGGGGTGTGATGCCGAAGGAAGCCAGATTTGCTTTAACAAGATCACCTCTAAATTGTGGTTTGATGCGCTGGGGATCCCAAACACCCCTTACGTATTTATTACGGACCAAAGTGAACACAGTCAGGCGAGCGCGTCAGCATTTTTTGCTGAGCACCAAACCGTGTTTGTTAAGGCGGCCAGTCAGGGCTCCAGTGTTGGTTGTTACCGCGTAACAGAGGCAGAGCAGCTACAGGCACGCATTGCCGACGCGTTCACATTCTCAGACCAGGTATTAATTGAAAAAGCGATTAAGCCGCGTGAATTAGAAGTGGCGGCGTTTCAAGTCGGCGATGAAATAATCGTGACGCGCCCCGGGGAAATCCGATGCCCTGAAGGGAGTTTTTACACATTCGAAGAAAAGTATAGCGATGGTAGCCACAGCAATACCTACATCGAGGCGGAAGATCTGACCGAAGAGCAGGTTGAGGCAATCCGTACCTATGCCTACCAAGCGTTCAAACAACTGCGTTTAAAAGACATGTCGCGTATCGATTTCTTCTTAACGGAAGACAACGAAATCTTAGTTAATGAAATCAATACGTTCCCTGGTATGACGCCTATTTCAATGTTCCCAAAACTCATGGAACATCATGGCTTAGCCTTCCATGAATACCTAGCATCGTGCATCACGTATGCCACAGGGCGACGCGTGAGCTAATTACTCGCTCAGCTTTTTACGTCGGTAACGCGACTTGGCTTGCTCACTGGCCACCGTGTTACCGACATACTGCGCGGGCATCGCCGGGCTTTTCCAACGTCCCATGTGTTGGATTTGTTTTATCGTCATGCCTTTTTTAGCGAGCGACCGACTTGCCCCCACTCTGGGTGACTGGCCGGAAAAGGTAACGGACTCCTCCAACAGCGCACTGGCTCGCCGAAAGACACGATAAATCGATGAGGGGTCAAGGGGCGCTTCTCCCAAGTGGCCGTGCTTGTTGATTCGCCGCAGTAGGGGACCTTGACGAATCCCTGTTTTGTCTAACCAATCCATCAATAGCCTCGCGACGGATTCAGACAGTGGCACGCGTTGCTCTTTTACCAAAATGGATGCTTGGCCTTCAGCGGTGATAAGGTCATCCACTAACAGGGCGGCTAATTCACTTCGCTTTAATAACCCTTCATAACAAAGCGACCACACCAAGCGGTCGCGAATATCTTTTAGGCGTTTGGAGCTGGCAAGCTGCTGATTTAACTTGGCTAAATGATAGGCCTGAAAAGGTGTGGCTTCGCGGCTTTCTGGCAGCTTTTCTTGCAGAAGGCGCGCCATTGTATATTTCACTTCTCGGTGCTTGCTGGGGTCTTTATATTGATGAAGCTTATGAACCAACCCTACCGTGATAACCATTCGCCGCACTGCAGAAATCTTGCGCTGGTTCGCTGTTATTTCAGCAAAACGGCGCAGTGTGGTGACAGCACAAGGTAGTGGCGTCACGTTTTGCTCTTGGCAGAAGGCAACAAACACGCGCCAGTCGTTGCGATAACTCAATAGCGAGTTTTTGCTGTAGGCGTCTTGTGTGATGGATGACCATTCTTCAATGCTCAATACACCCGTGTTAAAGCGAGCTTGACTGGCTTCAATAGCACTAGGGTCTAATGGTAATAATCTTTTCATAACGCACTATAACTTTTTATCGATAATACCAATATATCAGACATCGATGAAAATTGTTTGAAATACTTCTCAGTTTGTCTATTCCTCGGCCTATCAGCAGCTTGGGCTGGTGAAATTGCTCGAACAACGCGTGATAATAGTCTAAAAATGAAGAATGCTCGTAATCCATTGCATACAGGTGTATCGGATTATTGTTCGCGAAAGGAGAGAGCCATGACTCGACGCCTTTTTCATCGCGGGTATGCGATTGAGAAAACCGAGGGCAGCGGAGACGTCACAGAAGAATACCGCGCAAGGTTAGGTGGAAAGGTGATATCAGGTAGCCTACAAGCGGTGAAGAAATCAATTGAATGGTGGGCGGACACCAGCACTTTGGTTGACCCTGCGGATCTCGAGGAGGAAGATACAGACGGCGCCGGAACGCGTCAAGTCGAGGAATACAAGGGCTTTCGTATCATGAACGATAACCCTGATAAAGACAGCAAAGGCTGGTATATGATTGTGCGTGGTAACTTGATGAAAGGCTCGCTACCTGCGCTCAAACAATTTATTGATAAAAATGCAGAGCAATTACGCGCGTAACTCTCCACGATATCCTTGAGCAGCGTCACCAGCTGCGAAGTGCTGCGGCCTTTGATATAGTGAGAGAAACTTTTTAACGACCTAACTTTATGTCTGACGATAATCATCTAGTCTATTCAACCGAAACGGGCAGGATTAAAGCCGAGCCAGAAAAACCGAGTCGCCCTAAAGGCGACGGTATCGTTCGTATTCAGCGACAAACTAAAGGGCGAAAAGGCAAAGGTGTGAGCCTTGTAACGGGCCTCGACCTTGATGACAGTGCGCTGAAATTGCTCGCCGCTGAGCTCAAAAAAGTGTGTGGTTGTGGTGGCGCAGTCAAAGAGGGAGTCATTGAAATCCAAGGGGATAAGCGAGATACCCTCAAGGCGCATCTAGAGAAGAAAGGCCATACGGTAAAGCTGGCGGGCGGTTGAACCCTCGAAGGCGTCACAACAGCAAGTAAAAAGGCAGCGTAGGCTGCCTTTTTGTGTTCAACGCTTAGACATGACCTTCAGAGTCAATCAAGACATCGAACCGCTCATTGCCGTGCAGAGATTCGAAATCCGCTTCCTCGCGTGCCGCTTCGCGCAACGACGCACTTTCTGCAACTGCCAGCTCTAAGTCAGACACCGCTTGATCTTCGGCACCTAAACGCGCATATGCGCACGCACGCTGGAAGAGGGCATTGGCATTGCGTTCATCCACTTCCAGCACACGGTTACTGATACTCAGCGCCCAGTGATATTCGCCCATTTCCATTGCCGCATCCGCTTTATGGGTGAGCGCCTCGAGGTCACCAGGGCGGATTTTCAGGATTTCATTGTAAATTTCCATCCGCTGTTCAGGCGTCTGCGAGTGCTGAGCGCGTAGCCATAAGTTATGGATCTCGTTGATACGCTCAATCTCTTTGTTGTTTTCTGCAATAATGCGCGTTTTACGCTTCAAGTCGCGCTCCAAGGCTTGGAACTTGCGTTCATATTGCTCTGCAATTTCTGATAGCTGCTGATCCGCCAACTCTTTGGTATTGGTTTTTATATCGCGCAACGATTGCCAACCCACCAACGCAATCAATGAGGCCGCACCGGCAATCAGATAAAAGAAGTAGGTGACCGTCACATTGGCATAGTTCAGTGACTTATCCGCTACATCTAACTCACGATCGGTAATCTCCGTCACCATTCGCTTTTCTAGCGCCTGGAAATCTGTTCTTAAGTTTCGGATTTCATCCAAAACATACCTTTCCATCAACGGCTTATCGTAAATGCTTTGCTCAGCATACGAGGTCGGCTCTTTTGCCGCTTTGGTATGCTTGACATCGTTTTCATCTTCAGCAGTAGCACTGAAGCTTGCCAACGCCACGAGCAAACAAGCCCAAATGTGCGCTTTCATGGTTATCCTTATGTAACGAATCAGTTTAAAACTAGCGAGACTTTAGCAAACCTTCTGCAGACTAAAAAGGTTAACAGGCGGAATTCGCCGATAAGATGACGTTTCACAATCCATCGCCCTTCACATGCCATGATTGATACGCTAAGCATAGCGGATACTCGCCTTGACAATAACCATAGTGACAATCATATTGGATGTATATAGGTCAAATATTGTTGACATGGTGAGCCAAATGAACCAATCCATTTTAGATGCAGTCATGAACGCAGAAGGTATCGTCGAACCCAGCAAAATGGCTGCGTTCTTCCATACCAATTTGAAAGAAATTGCGTCTTTGTCTGGATTACCTTATTCCACGTTAAGCCGCACAGAGCGATACTCAACGATCAAGGCACAGCAACAACTGCGTAACTGCACAGAAGTGATCAACCGAATCCTTCCGTGGACGGGAAATGAATTTCATGCCTACGCATGGTATCGGAGTGAAGGGCTACCAGAGTTTGGCGGATTAACCGCAGAGCAACTGGTTAAACACGATCGAATGGACGCGCTGAGAGCCTACCTTAACCATACGAGCGAAGGCGGTTATGCGTAAAGAAAAGCTACAGGAATACCTATTTCGCTATGAAGGTGCGGTATTTCGTGGCCATAACCCTCGCTGGTCATACGCGCCTAACAGTGGGGAAGGAGCAAGACGCAATGGTGGGCGCTTTAACCCCAAAGGTGTTGCCGCGCTGTACACCTCATTGTCTCAATCGGGCGCATGGGTAGAGGCTCAGCAGGGGTTTCGTTTTAAAGCGCAACCTTTGACAATATGTCAGTATGATGTCGACTGTGACAAGGTACTCGACCTGACCGATGAGACAGTGCTGCTAAACTGTGGCATCAAGCCTTCGACGCTAAGCGGTGCTTGGTTAGATCAAGTGACCCAGAACCAAACCCCCGATAGTTGGCACTTAGCGAAACAGCTTATCAGTGCAAAGGTCAACGCCATTATTGTGCCCAGTTTTGCGCGTGGCGCCACCCGAGAGATGAAAAACATCGTATTTTGGCGATGGAGTGATACGCCACCCAACATGGTTAAAGTGATCGATGACTTTGAACGGCTACCGCCATCACCTTACTAGCGGCACCCGCCGAGGTAAGTGAAGCCAGCAGGTGCCCAAGGGGCTTGGTGTTGCCCACAAAGCAGTGCCGTCTGGCTTATCACCGCGTGCTTGAAGCACCTTAGGTCAAGCGAAGCATTTGAACTGAGTGGGTTAAAGAAAGTGGTGATTAGCTATTTTATGGTAAATGATGTTTATGGTGAATGAGAGGTAAGCGTGAATACACACCGCTAGGTAGGGCGAAAGTCATCCTGGCGGCGCACCCGCAGCGGTCTTAATACGATAAACAACAAATTTTATACTAATTAAGCATTCTTAAATATCATTTAACATAACATACATAATGCGCACTTAGGGTTGATTTGTTAACATGCAGCCGTATCGACTAGTCCATTGCATAAATCTTCTCAACCTGACTGATTTCTTTCTCGTTCCAAATCATATCGGCATGTAAGCATTGGAAAACATCGCTAACCACTTTCGGCGTAGACATCGCCCAGCAAATCCTTCCTTCATGTCGAACTGAGTGGTTATAGCCTACCGCTTGATTTTCTCTAGCACGAGGCATGCCTAACCCCACTGACTTGAGCGTAACGCGTCGACACGACAGAACACTTCGTAAAGGTCAGCGAACTTGCCACTACTAAATTGTATGTCTTACCGCATTAAACGGCGATGAGTTATCAGACCTCGCTTCGCTTGGATTGATTGGCATGTCGATGTCCGATAAAGTGCTGATAATACGTCGTCAATGCGAGTGAGCTTTATGATAAAAACAGCTTTGGTGGGTTTTGGCTTTTCTGCCAACACATTTCATATCCCTTTTCTGAGTGCAATCTCTGAGTTTGCGATTTCAGCTGTTGTGTCCAGTAAACCCGATCAAGTTGCACAGCGATTGCCTAAAGCTGCCTGCTTTGATGATCTCAGCACGTTACTAACGCAACAAACCCCGGACTTGGTGGTGATCACCACCCCTAACCATCTCCACTACCAGCATGTTAAACAAGCATTAGAAGCCGGTTGTCATGTCTTAGTGGAAAAGCCTTTTGTTACCAATAGCCGTGATGGCCTTGAGCTCGCCGCGCTGGCTAAACAAAAAGGTTTAGTATTGTGCCCCTACCATAACCGCCGTTGGGATGGTGATTTTCTCACCTTAAAAGGCTTACATCTCGCAGGCGAGCTCGGTGAGATCAAAGTAATGCACTCTAGCTTTAATCGCTACCGCCCAGAGGTTCGTCAACGGTGGCGTGAGATGCCAGGCGAAGGCGCCGGTATCTTATATGATTTGGGTTCACATTTAATTGACCAAGCACTGCACTTATTAGGGGATCCGAATGCGGTTTCAGCCAGTTGCCGCGCACTCCGCCCAGGGAGTGAAACGACCGACTACTTTCAGGTGACTCTGCATTACCCAGACAAAGAGGTGGTTCTTTCCTCAAGCCCCTATCGATCTGGCACCACAGAACGCTTTGTTGTTCACGGTGAAAAGGCGACCTTCAGTACTGTGGGGTTAGATATTCAAGAAGAGCAACTACGGGCTGGTCTGATGGTGACTGTCTCTGGTTTTGGTGAACAAGCGTATCAAGGGATGCTTGAAGTGGGTGACAGTGTCACACCTGACCCACTCACGCTTGAAGATGGCCAATACCACCGCCTGTTCGACGAGTTAGCAAAGGCAATTTCCGATAACCAGCCCTCGCCTGTTTGCCCCATTTCAGCCAGCAAAGTCATCTACGCCATCGAACTGGCACAAACAGCTTCTGACACGGGCATTCGCCAACCTTGGCAGTTCCAAGACTAACTCTCTTTAAAAGATTAAACCTAGCCTAGTCACATCATCGGTGTGACTAGTGTTTTTCATTCAACCATTTAAAGTTATAGTGCACTAGAGTGTTAGAAAATAGCCCAGGACATGACTGGGCTATGAAGCAGAGTGCGATTTAGGCGATGGTAAACTGATAGATCATCATCAACAGCAGTAACCAAAACACTGAAACACGCCACTTGATGAGCGCAACCAAACCTAGCGCTATCGGCAATAAATCAAGCGGTTGTGTGTAAGCTGACACCCACACAGGTTGATAAAGCGCGGCGGCGAGTAACCCCACAACACAGGCGTTGATCAGGCTAATTGCCCCCGCTAGACGAGGTTGTGTCTTCACTGCATCCCAAACGGGCAACACGCCAAACATCAGCAATGCGCCAGGCAAGAAAACTGCAATCGTGGCGATAATACTGCCCCAAACGGGTGACAGCCCCTCAATACTCGCCCCCAAATAGCTTGCCATAGTGAACATTGGCCCAGGCACCAGCTGTGCCGCCGCGTACCCTTCAATCAAGGCCGAATCAGTGACAACGTCACCAACTATTGGCTCTAGTAAAGGTAGGACTACATGGCCTCCACCAAACACAAAGCTTCCCGCTTGATAAAAAAGATTAAATACTTGCACCCAGAGTGTTTGGTTGAATAACCAAGGTACGGTCAGTAACAGCAAAAACAAACCAATGATTGTGCCACTACGACGCCATGCAATGGTGACCGGCGCTTGGCGCTGCTGTGGTTTAGCAAAACCAATCGCCCCCACGATACCGGCAATCAGAATTGGTAACACCTGATACAACACGCCTGACGGTGTGAACAGCAACCATAACGTCGTCATCACCGCTATCGAGGTTGTCACCCATGAGTTAATAAATTTTTTACCCATCGACAAGGTAGCATCAATTACGACCACCACCGCCAATAACTTCGCTGCACTGATGATGGTTGTAACCCAGTCAGATGCTTGCGCGCCACTGTTTAACACCGCTGCCGCGGTCAATAAAGCAAACGACGGTAAGGTAAAAGCGACAAAAGCACCCAACGCCCCGATATAACCGGCACGCTGATAGCCAATGTACATCCCCAACTGACTACTTCCCGGCCCGGGTAAAAACTGGCTAATTGCTAAGCCTGAAGCAAATGTCTCTTCGCTTAACCATTGCTTATTTTTGACGAACACCCTTTCAAAATAACCCACATGGGCGGCAGGCCCACCAAAGGACATACAGCCCAACAAAAAAAACTGTTTGATTAGTTCTATCATTGCTTACCTCCTACTGAAGAGTGTAAGCGAACCTGACAATGAACAAAAACAAGCCTTTTTGATTATATTCATCGATAACATTAATACACGTGCAGGCCGAAAGGTCGCCTATCTTCATTCTGTAAGTTAAAAACAAAAATGAAAGTGAGTGCTTACAATCTCTCCTATTAATCGTTTATGCATAGAAACAGCGAAATTTAAATCGTTATTAAACAGTCATTTAAATGGTTGCTGATATTATTTATGAATAGTAAGGCTACCCTTTTTCTTCTACGGAAAGAGCAGTGTTTCACCTCTTGCCCTTAAGCTGGTAACGTCACAAACCATCAATATTTAATGAAATGTTGTCTAGGGTCGAATGAAAATAGATGACAGATTGAAATATAAGTGACAACGTCACTATTATTCCTGATGGCAAGCGTTGTGTGGTAATCTCTTCTTACAACAAATATGGATGTGCTCAGAAATGCTCGAATACCTTCAACAAATCGTGGTGTTGGCCGCAGTCGCGCAGGAGCAACACTTTACTCGCGCAGCAGAAAGACTGGGGATTTCTAAGTCTCAAGTGAGTAAACAAGTTCGCTATCTTGAAGATCGCTTAGGTGTGCAGTTAGTGCAGCGCAATACCCGCTCTGTTTCCCTTACCGAAGTGGGCAGCAGATACGCGGAATACGGCAGTCAATTGATCGCTACCTTGGACGAAGCGGAAGCGATGGTAGCTGGCTATCGCAATGAAGTGACAGGGAAACTCAAGATTGGCGTCGCACAGTCATTTGGCAATACATTAATGACTCGTCATTTCGCGAAATTTCGGCAAGCCTATCCCGACCTCAATTTAAACATTAACCTCTTTGACCACCGCCCTAACCTTGTCGAAGAAGGCTATGATTGCTGGGTGGCTATTCATGAGCATCCTCCAGAGGGGATGGTGGCACGAAAACTGGCGGATTGTCAGTTCAAGCTTGTTGCGGCACCCAGCTACCTTGAAGCTCGTGGTACACCGCAACAGCTGAGCGAGTTGCGCCACCACGATTGTATAACCTATCAAAGCCGCGAGCGCCGCTACGATAAATGGCCGTTTGTAAAAGGTGGCACCGAGCAGGTGGTGCATGTAAGCGGACAGTACACAATAAATAACGCGCCCGCTGTGCTAGAGGCGGTAAAGGCGGGTTTGGGTATCGCCTATTTGGCGACGTATCTTATTAACGAGGAAATAGAGAAAGGTGAACTCGTTGAGCTACTGCCCGAATGGCAACCTTGCCTTGAGCTACCCATATATATTGTGTACCCAAGACGCAAACACCTTGCCCCCAAAGTCAGAGAGTTTGTCGACTTTATGCTGCAAGAAGTGGGCGATCCCCCGATTTGGGATCGCCACCATGAGTGACGCTGTCACTTATTGTTTTCAGCAGCGAGAGGACTCTCCTGGCTGGTATTGTCTGAGCTCGTAGCACACTGATTAAGCACGGGGTTTGCATACATTTCACGCAAATAGTCACGCGCTGCTTCGGGGGCCTGTGCAAGCTTTTGCTCATATAGGCGCTGCTCTGCTGGCGTGACACTGTCATGCTCCACCCCAGCCGCAATGTAGTTGGCTGGATAGAGGCGGTATAGCTGATGGATTTGTGCATCTATTTTCGCCGCCATCGACTCTGGCGCATCTTGTGACAACGTCACAGGCTCACCAAAGGCCACGTGCACATGCCGTTTGTCACCGACAATCCCTTTCACGATGGTTTGAATGTCTTCAAACTCGCTTTTTTCGTAGGCGCCAAGGCGGTTGACGGCGTCTAATTCAGTTGCTTTATCCAGATCGCACGGATCGTTTTGGTAGGAGATAGCCACAGGCACCACGTTCAGCGCTTCCATATAGCTGTCAAAGTCTTGCTTACGTTTTCGCCCTTCCATGAAGAACATTTTTAAGATGGCCGGATCCGTGACATCTTGGCCGGTCTTGGCTCGCCCTTCTCGCTGAGCAATCCAGATCGACTGCCCCTCATCAAGGGACAAACGCAAATAGGCCGATAGCTGTGATAATGACTTCATCATTTCACGTGGTGCTTTGGCTGAGCGTTTGACAATAAAGCTTTTGTTAAGCTTCATCAGCTCAGTCGCACAAGGCTTACGTAACAGATTATCACCGATAGCGATTCTCACTGTATCGAGCCCCTGTTGGTGCAAGCACCAGTTTACCAGCGCAGGATCCATAGCAATGTCTCTGTGGTTGGAGACAAATAGGTAGGCTTTATTCGGATCCAGTTTTTCTACGCCAGAGACCGTGACTTTGTCACAGGTTGTTTTGATCATCTTGCGCATGTAACTCGCGACATGCAGTTGGACATCCTGCACCGTTTTAATATTGTTCCACTTTTTAGTTAGATACAATTTAAGAGCAGGCTTTAAAAGCCAACCAAGCGGACCAGACGCATGCGGATAGCGATAAGATAAGATCGCATTGATAAACTCGTCATCTTGGATGAGTCGCTGAATTGCACTGGGGACTTCGTCGTCATGATAAGGACGAATCTCTTGATAAGGATCGTTAACTGTCTGCACTTTCTTCCATTATATCTAGTAAAAACCGCGCCATTCTACGCAGTCAACAAAGGATTCAAAGTGAACCCACCGAAATTTTACACAGGTTGGAGGTCAGACCTTCAGCCAGGTTAAGAGTTCCCTTTGCCGTCATTGACTTGACCTGAACAGCAAAAGTGCTCACCATTGCCGCCTTATTACGATGAGACATGGCTATGAAGACCACAAGCGAACACACTCTTTATCACTCAACATCTCTGTTATTTACGCCTCGAAAGCGCCGATATACAGCGAACCTGCTGTACGTTGAGGACGGTCTAGTGTTAGTTCGCTTAGGAAAAGCGGACATTCCTGTGTACGCCGGTCAGGGCTTTTGGTTACCTTTTGAGTGCCTTCATGCACTGACCATTACGCCCGATACCCGTTTACACCAATTGGCCGTATCACCACGCACACAACACCCTCTCCCTGAGCGCGTGGGGCATGTTGTTTTACCTCCATTACTGACCGCTGGCTTGATGGAACTTGGCACGCCGACAGCATCCGTGCTAACGGCACAGCAATCTCATCACATTCAAGCCGTGCTGCTTGACCAAATCATGCATTTAGCGCCGACGCAACAACTCGATGCCCGCACGCAAGCGCTGGCAGACTGTGTGGCGTGCGCCCAAACAGGTCAGCCACCGGTGAGCGCAGCGCAACACTACCAATTACAAGCACTCACCCAGCTGACCATTGCACAACTGCAAGAGTATTTTACCGTTCGACAACTCAGAGCGGCAATAAAGTCTGGGAAAAGCCGAGAAAACGCAGCGGTGGCTGTCGGGCTCACGCCTGGCGACGCCGAATCGCTTTACGCCCGCTACGCCAGTACATTTGCCAGCTAACTATCAATACTCATGGTGAGGCCATGAGCACTCGCGGCAAATCGATGAGCACTAGCCGTCAAAAGCCGATGCTGTTAGTTGCGCTGCAATAGTGGGTGTGGTGAGCTCTTTAATAGGTAAACCCTGTTTTAGTCGCTCGCGAATGTGGGTGCTGCGCACGACTACCTTTTCTGGCACCCCTAACACCGACCATCGCGATAATATTTCCTCGCTCTGGGCGAATTGACCAAACTTAACCAGGTTGTCTGGGCCAACCACGAAGGTCAAGGCCGCCTCGGGATGGTCTTGCTGCAACGCAGTCAGCAGCATAAAAGTTGTGACAGCGTCACCTTTTTGCCCTAACGACGCCTCTCGCTGACACAAGTGTAGATTCGGTAAGCGCAAATCATTAATCAATGCCTGTACCCACCCGCATCGCACCTCATAAGGCGCCATCGTTTTTCCCCATGCATGCTTATAGCTTGGTACTAACAAGACACGATCAAAGTGACAAAGCTGGGTCAGGACAGACACATGCCCGCGTGTGGGTGGATTAAATGCACTACCAAAAACTGCGATTTGCTCAGCCATTATGCTCTCTTTGCTTTGCTAGGTTTTCGCGATTAAACGTTGCGACGAAATAATGCCATGAATCGAACCAAAAGCCTAACTCGTCACCATCAAAGCGATGAGTTGAGCTTGGCCTATACCCAAGCCAACAGAGATCATGCACAATAACCCACAGTAGAGTCTTCACTTAAGCCGTACGCTAGAGTTATTGAGAGGAACATAGAATGGAACACCAGATCCGCGAAGAAATGCGCGTCCAACCCAATATCGATCCGGAAACGGAGATCCGACGTCGTATCGCCTTTATCAAAACCATGTTGCAACGTTCAGGCACGCGCAGCCTGGTGCTGGGTATTAGTGGTGGGGTTGATTCTTCAACGTGTGGACGTATCGCCCAGCTAGCGGTTGAAGAGCTCAACCACGAAGCCAATCGCGAGCATTATCAGTTTATCGCGGTTAGGCTTCCTTACGGGGAACAAAAAGATGAAGACGAAGCACAGTTAGCATTGTCTTTTATCAAGCCAAGTAAAACCGTCACCGTCAACGTCAAGCCGGGTGTTGATGGTACCCATCAATCGGTATTAGACGCCGTGTCTACTGTGGGCCTTTTACCCGATAGCGACAGTCGTATTGACTTTGCTAAAGGTAACGTCAAAGCACGTGCAAGAATGGTCGCCCAATATGAGATTGCTGGGTTAACCCAAGGACTAGTGATCGGCACCGATCACTCCGCGGAAAACATCACGGGTTTTTATACCAAATTCGGCGATGGCGCATGTGACTTGGCTCCACTGTTTGGCTTAAGCAAGCGCCAAGTGCGTCAACTTGCTGCCACATTGGGGGCTCCTGAGGTGTTGGTGAACAAAACACCAACGGCCGATCTGGAGGATTTGTCACCGCAAAAAGCCGATGAAGAAGCCCTACAACTGACCTATGATCAAATCGATG
Organism: Salinivibrio kushneri; assembly: GCF_027286325.1. NCBI lineage: Bacteria > Pseudomonadati > Pseudomonadota > Gammaproteobacteria > Vibrionales > Vibrionaceae > Salinivibrio > Salinivibrio kushneri. The sequence continues at coordinate 596,508 of NZ_CP114589.1, read as the reverse complement.
ATTTTCTTGAAGGTAAGCCGGTTGAAGACGCGGTCAAAGAGAAGATTATTCGGGTTTATCAAGCAACACAGCACAAGCGTCAACCGATTCCGACAATTTACGACCTTGATAACTGATAGATTAGGGGCAAAGAGCGGAAAGCCTATCGCTATGACCATGTATCTATCTCTGCATCATGAGATAGATGCGTGGAGCTGATGATCGGGATGCCGGTCTGCCTGTTGGCCGGCATCAATCAAGCCATCAAGCTCACGCCATAAATGGTCACACAGTCCCGGTCGATAAACGGCAATCCGGAAGCCACCATGCTCGCGCTGGTATTGTTGAAAGCGTGGTAGGCTGTGCTCACTGCTGGCAATCACATTAGCTAAACGGTCACAGGTTTTCACCACTAACGCTAACCAAGCGGCTTCATCACTTGGATCTAGCGCGATCAAACGTTGGTTCAGTGCTCGCTTTCTCTCTTCACGGCTAGGCCGCCGCGGGTCAGTGACCAACATCACCGCTCTGGCGACGGTTGGGCCAAACAGTGCTGAGATTTCATCAACACGTGTTGCCGTGTCTTCCAAAATGTCATGCAATTGCGCCACAATACACGCCTGTTCGCCAAAGGGGGCAGCAATTCGCTCAACATGATCGAGGTGACAACGATAAGGCTGCGCGCCATAGCGCTGAAGGGCATGCCTTACTCTCGCCCACTCGCGTGCCTTTTCAAGCCGATTGCTCATCAGACATTCCTCTTACCGCTCTCCTTTAAATAAATCAGGGATCGGAGGAATTGTAAATAAAAAGGCGATTTGTTTGCAGCTTGTCTCACTCTTCAGACGAAGATGCCTGAGCTGCTTGTGTCCTGATTTCGTTGGCAACGTGCATGATGGCCTCGCCACTGCTCATCCCTTCCGCCATCAGCGCATGGATACGCTCTGCCGCTTCTTGTTGTTGTTCATGGTTGAGTGTAACGCCATCAAACATAGGACTGCTCTCTCGGTGATAAATCGTGTAGAAAAAAGGCAGGCCATTTTAGGACCTGCCTCATCATTTGTCATCATCAATAACAGGCTAGAATGTAAATGCCAATTGTGCCGAACCACCATAGCTGTTGCTATCAATAATACTGGCAGCAATATCGAAGTTGGCCACACCAAAGGGAGACAACCCTAAACCGAGCGTAAACGCATTATCGACGTTATCTTCAAGGTCCGCGCGATAACCGGTGCGCAGCTGAGCATGGCCAAAGGCATCAAACTCTGCCCCAATTCGGAAAAACTGGGTGTCATCGTCCACATCCAAGGTACCTTTAAAGCCTTTCTTCTTGTTCAAATCCAAATCTGCCGCCAGGGTGACAAAGTCAGACACAAACGCCGAACCCAGGGTAATTTGCGGCTCAAGTTCATAGGTGAAGCTGTGGCCTGTTCTGGCGCTAGTGACTGTATCGACGTCTTGGCTAATCAGGTTTTTTCCTGCCAGCCCCACGCGATAAGGGCCGGATTGCCATACCGCCCCAAGATCAAGGTTAAAGGTATTCTCTTCTTCACGATAGCGACTATCGTCCCAGTCATCTGTGTCGTAATCATCGACCGCAACGCCATAATTATAGGTGGTAACCCTTTGCAGTTTCGGCGTCACACCCACCGCTACACGTTGTCCAGCAAGCTCGAGGTTCGTGGCTAACGCGACCCCTAACTCACCGATACCGGCAGCAATGATCGTCGCATTTGAATTAGGATTGGAGGTTACGCCAAAATCACTGGTGTCGATATCGGGAAGCACAGCCCCTTCAATTAAGCCTGACGTGTAAAGTGTGGCGGAAACAGACCCCGTCGGGATCCCGACCGCGGCACCGACGCCCGCATCGAGATACGCTTTATCGCCTTGCACCGCTCTCAATGATTGTTCAATTTGATTGGCATCATTGGTATCAAACGCATCCGCCACATCATCAAGCCCATCAACGAGCTCATCAGGGTCACGCACTTCAGCGCCAAGGTAAGGCACGAGGACACCAAACGCGCTCTCCGGATCGAGCGCCGCCAAAGCAGGGTTATGAAAGCCAGCAGAAAGGTAGTCGCCCGATGCTACCCCCACTCCGCCCATCGCATTACCACGCGCATCAGTTGGATTGGTTGCAGCCATCGCACTGGCAGAGCAAGTGGCTAACGCTAGAACAAGTGCTTTTGTTTTAAAAGTCATTGAGCGGCCTCTATATTGTTTGTCTCGCTACTAACAGCAAGGATAGAGGCTAAAACCCATGGGTGGAGAGCGTTCACTGAAACCTGTGAGCTTTATCAAACTACGACACGTCTAAACGTTGCTTTACTGATTGTCAGCCTCAGGTGCAATCGCCTCGAGTGAGTCTGGATCCAAGTCCGGTAAATCAATTGCACGCCCGATGCGTTGCACTTCTTCTATCGATAACGCGCCTTGCCAGCGACGCTCAATCAAGGCAACACTGAACCAATACTGTCCATTAGGTACATCCAGCATGGGTAAACGAGTCGGGAGTCGTTTGTGCTTTTCTGCCGACCAAATCGGTGCTCCGTCAGTTTGGTTTTGCGGATAAAGATTAAGCGTCAAAAAAGGACGTTGGCAGGTTGAGTTAAAATCATCAAAAGGCGCAATATGCCAACTGCGAGTATCTTTCCAGCTCAGCGTTTGACGCGGCTGAGGCAGTGTCAGCAATAACCAGCTAGACCAAGTCTCCCCAGCCACTGACTGAGCGGTTAACTGATACAGCCCTTCAGAAACCGGCTCTGATAGCCCATCTTTCACAAGACGCCAGCGATGTTGTTGCTCTGCTGATAAATCGTCACTGATGACGGTTTCGTCGGGCCATTTTTTCAATGTAAAGGCGTCAACGCCAAGCTGCGACTCTCCCGCCACCTGGATGCGATAGTAAACGCGACTGGTGGTCTGCACCGTTTCTCGACGAATGGAGATGTTATTCAGCCAATCTGGTAACGTCTGACGGCTCAAACTGCGACCACAATCTTCAGTAATCGCCAGTGCCAATAACTGAGCCAGATGATCTTGACGCGACGCTGAAAGGCTAGGCTGTTGCCAAGCCTCAATCATTGATTCGACACTGGCCGCAGTTTTCCCCTCTAACAGGCGCTGATGGGCACTGGTTAATGCATCATTGCCATCAAACCACGCTGCATGCACGCCACTTGTGGTCAAAACCGTCAGTAATGTTCCAGAAACGACCCACTTTTTCATCATGCTTTCATACGGTAGCCAACGCCACGCAAGGTTTCGATATTGACAGAGGGTAGCTTTTGTCGCAGCTGTAATATGTGGGTATCGACGGTGCGAGTCGTGGGGTAATGGTTGTAGCCCCACACCTGATCCAATAGCTCATCACGCGTAAATACCCGTCCCGCATTCTTGGCCAAAAAGTGTAAAAGATCGAACTCGGTTCGTGTCAAGGTCATCTCTTCTTCGCCACAAAATACCGCTCGGCTCGCGGTATCGATACGCACATCATTGATAATGATGTCATCGCTCGAGGCTTCTACCTCGCCCACGGGATGGCGAAGGTGCACACGTACGCGCGCAAGTAACTCGGCCTCTGCAAAGGGTTTAGTGATATAGTCAGTGGCCCCCGAGTCCAACCCGCCGACACGATCGCGTACCGAGACCATGGCCGTCAGTAAAATCACAGGAATGGTTTTAAGCTTATTCCAATCCGCTAGCCACTCAATTGAGTCTCCTTCTGGCAATTGGCGATCAAGGATCACTAAATCGGCATCGCGCCATAATTCGGCCACCTTTGTCGCATTTTCTGCATATAAGCAGCGGTAGCCTGCTTGCTCCAAGCTTGCCAGTAACCCGTCCGCCAGGTTGGCATCATCTTCAACCAGAAGTAACGTCGCTTGCGTCACAATGAATCTCCAAAGTAAATGTGGTGGGTGGGCCAGATAAAATTAACTTCCCCCCCATTCGCTCAATCATGGATTCTACAATCGTCAGCCCCAGTCCAAGACCACTTTGGCTGACAAAAGGTTTACGTATATGTTTCCAGTCCTTGGCCGTAAGCTCCCCTTGATCGCGTATCGCGATCGTAAAACGATCTTCTGACACGTGCGCATGAACATCAACGGGTGCAACGCCATATTTGACCGCATTTGCAATCAAATTGTTCAACGATGTTGTTAACCAATAAACATTTGCTCGCACGGCACCATCTTGGCTTACATGTAATGTAACCTGGTGCTCGTCGCAAATATAACCCAACCACTCTTCAACAGAAGGAATCGTCTCTTTACTGAGAGGCTTCTGGTTGGATTGTAAATAGTCTTTACTTGCCTCTGCCAATTGTTTTAGGCGTCGCGAATCCTCGCAAAGCCGGCGGAACTCCTCATAAAAATCATCGGGTAAACTATCAAATTTGCGCCGAAAGCCCTCCACTGTCATGGATAAGCTAGCAATCGGCGTGCGCAGCTCATGAGTGAGGATCTGCAACACCAGCATACGCTCTTGCATCAACCGGCGCTGCACCGTCCAACGGTTAAACGCCCAACCGCCCAGTGCCACGAGATTGATAACGATTAATGCTCCGACCAAGTAGGGCCAATAACTGGGTGCTTTTTCCTCATTCCAACAAATGTTGCCCACTCGCGCCAAACAGAAATCTTGCTCCCCACGAGGGGTGATCCTTAAATCAAACTCGGCCAGTAATGGCTGCCATTGCGAGGCTTGGTATAAGTGATAATAACTGCCAACACGCACCCACATCTCATCCTGACTGATTAACGATTTAGCGCCGCTGTTTAAGGCATCAACGGCATTTGACTCCATACGCTGTAATCGTCCCAACAAGCTGTCTGGTTCTGCTTGAGGCCGCTCTTGAATATGAAAGAAGCGCATTAATTCGCTACGCCGCTCAGGAAACTGCTCTGCATATTTTGCCGCATAACTCCCCCCTCCGGGGTGAATAAAGCCAGACCGCGAGAACCATGCCACGGGAAGCTGGGTGTTATTACACATGGCTCGCGTGAACACTAATGGCTCTGTCACCTGCGGATTAACGGGCCACGGCCCCTGGCATTTTTGTGCAGCTTGATAAAGGCGGCGAATATCTTTTAAGGGATAATTAGCGCTCTGCGGCAATAAGCTATCGGGGCTAAGCAGCACACGGGGGAAAGCGCGGTTAATACCAATCAGGTTATAGCGTGCAACGGGATCGGCAAGCAATAACTGCGCACGAAAGGCAGTCATCTGTTCCGAGAACGTGCTCGCGGCCAACGTTGGCCAGCCAGTCAATGTGAGAATGAGTAGCAGCAGAATTCGCATGATCGCAAGCTTATCATCAATTTTTATCAAAATGTCAGTACCGTGTAAGTTCCATCATCGCTTGCTTAGTCAAGACACACCAAACAAAAAAAGAGCCAGTCGGAACTGGCTCTTTTCGGCAACGCCACCAATCAGTAAGTGTCATTATAACGCTTTAAAGATCGCTTCAACGCTCTGTTTCGCGTCCCCAAATAGCATACTGCTATTGTCTTTGAAGAACAGTGGGTTTTGCACCCCGGCATAACCTGTGTTCATTGAGCGCTTAAACACCACAACATTCTTGGCGTTCCAAACCTCAAGGACCGGCATGCCAGCAATGGGGCTCGATGGGTCGTCCGTCGCCGCAGGGTTTACCGTATCGTTGGCACCAATGACCAAAACTGTATCTGTGTCAGGGAAATCATCATTGATTTCATCCATCTCCAGTACAATGTCGTAAGGCACTTTGGCCTCAGCCAACAATACGTTCATGTGGCCTGGTAAACGACCCGCAACAGGGTGAATCGCAAAGCGCACCTCAATACCCATACTGCGGAGTTTTTCTGTCACCTCGAAAACAGGGTATTGGGCTTGTGCGACCGCCATGCCATAACCTGGGGCGATGACCACACTGTTTGACTCTTTCAGCATTTCAGCGACTTCTTCGGCTGTGCTTTCTCGATACTCACCGACTTCGTCATCACCAGAAGACGCAGAGCCATCAGAGCCAAAGCCACCAGCGATCACACTAATGAAAGAGCGGTTCATCGCTTTACACATGATGTAAGACAGAATCGCCCCCGATGAGCCCACTAACGCGCCTGTCACAATCAACAGATCGTTCGCTAGCATAAAGCCAGCAGCCGCAGCCGCCCATCCCGAGTAGGAGTTGAGCATCGACACCACAACGGGCATATCTGCGCCACCGATAGAGGCCACCAAGTGATAACCAAACGCTAACGCAATGACGGTCACAATCAGCAGTGCCGCTGTTGAGCCTTCTGCGTTGACAAAGCTGATTAGCAACAGGAACGACACAACCACGGCGGCCAAGTTAAGCTTGTGGCGATGTGGCAACATCAGTGCCTTGGACGAAATCACGCCACGTAACTTACCAAAGGCGACAATCGAGCCGGTGAAAGTGATTGCACCGATAAAGACACCGAGGAAAATCTCGACCAAGTGGATATTAAGCATCGCGCCAGTCAGCGGCGGGTGATCGATGTAGGTATTAAAGCCCACCAGTACCGCAGCCAGGCCCACGAAACTGTGTAGCATCGCCACCAGCTCCGGCATTTCTGTCATTTCTACGCGCTTGGCGTAATAAATACCGATCGCGCCACCAATGACCATGGCCAGAATAATCCAGCCCACACCTTGTACTTCCGGCCCCCAGATGGTCGCAACCAGTGCGATCGCCATCCCGGTAATCCCGTAATAGTTACCTGCGCGCGCTGACTCTTGCTTTGATAGCCCAGCCAAACTGAGAATAAAACAAAGCGCAGCGACAATATACGCAGCTTGTACCAATCCTTCAGACATTCTTTCTCCTTACCCTTTACGGAACATTTCAAGCATGCGCTTTGTAACAGTAAAGCCGCCAAATATGTTAATGCTGGCGATCAACACGGCAATGAAAGCAAGGAAGGTGACAAAGCCAATGCCTTGCCCTACTTGCAATAACGCCCCAACGATGATGATGCCAGAGATCGCATTGGTCACGGACATCAGCGGGGTATGCAGCGCGTGAGTAACATTCCATACCACGTAGTAGCCCACCACACAGGCCAGTACGAAAACGGTAAAGTGAGAGAGAAATTCACTGGGGGCATAATTGGCAATCCACCCGAACGCCCCTGCGGCGACGGCCATCAGGCCATACTTGGTCGCACGGGAGGTTTTTTTAGGTGCCGGCTTAGGAGCAGGTTCCGCTTTAGGCTCTGCTTTCGGTTGCGCGGAGACTTGAATCGGTGGCGCCGGCCAGGTGACCTCGCCCTCTTTGATCACGGTAACGCCGCGCACGACCACATCGTCAAAATCAATCTGGATGTTGCCGTCTTTTTCTTTGCAAAGCAGCTTGGTGAGATTGACTAAGTTAGTCGCATAAAGCTGTGACGATTGAGTTGGCAAACGGCCCACCATATCGGTATAGCCGATCACTTTTACCCCGTTGGGCGTGGTGATTACTTGATCTTTTTCAGTGTACTCACAGTTGCCACCATTGGCTGCTGCGAGATCGACGATCACGCTGCCCGGCTTCATGTTGTCAACCATCTCTTTGGTGATCAGCGTTGGAGCGGGTTTACCGGGAATCAATGCGGTTGTCACAATAATGTCGACATCTTCCGCTTGCTGCGCATACAGTTTTTCCGCCGCCTGATTAAACTCGTCAGACATTTCTTTGGCATATCCATCGCCACTGCCTGAGTTGTCTTGTTTAAAGTCGACTTCTAAAAACTCCGCCCCCATGCTCTCGACTTGTTCTTTCACTTCAGGACGAACATCAAAAGCACGGACAATCGCACCCAAGCTACCCGCTGCGCCAATTGCGGCCAGCCCGGCAACGCCAGCACCCGCAACAAAGACTTTCGCAGGCGGTACTTTACCCGCCGCCGTGATTTGTCCGGTAAAGAAGCGGCCAAACTCATGCGCCGCTTCAACGACTGCACGATAACCGGCGATGTTAGCCATCGAACTTAACGCATCCAGTGACTGCGCACGCGAAATACGTGGAACCGCATCCATGGCCATCACATTCACGTTCTGCGCTGACAAGCGTTCGAGTAATTCTTCGTTTTGAGCGGGCCAAATAAAGCTCACCAAGGTGGTGCCTGCTTGCAGCAATGCCACTTCATCTTGGCCAGTCTCTTCAATCACGCCTGGTGCATTAACTTTAAAGATGATGTCAGACTGCCAGGCAGCGTCTGTATCAACAATGCTCGCCCCAGCTTGTTCGTACGCAGTGTCTTCAAAGCTTGCTTTTTCGCCTGCTCCCTTCTCTACTACGACGTCAAAACCGAGTTTGATAAGCTGCTCAACCGACTTGGGTGTCGCAGCTACCCTCGTTTCATTAACGAGCCTCTCTTTTGGAACACCAATCTGCATAGCTATTCCCTGAATGTTGGCTTATAAGAAATTTTTTTGGTTATCACAGGCGCTAAAACCGCGGCCTGGAATAGGTTCACTGACAAAAATAAGCATTCCAAGCGGTTTTATTCGCTTATCACACTGTTGCGGTCTGTTGTCAGTGTTTCGTGCTTAGCAACGCAACAGTGTTAACTTAACGAGTTTATTCCTTAATCACCACAGGGCGGGGAACGCCATTGGGGCATAAATGTGATCTGGGCTACACTTTATCCGAATTAATTGCTCATATTTATGCATTATTTTTGCTATCGCGCGATTCGTTGACGTCCCTCAATCAAATAGTCGATCACCGTTTTGATCAATCATCATTTTTGCTTTTGTGACCATCAAGCTGTTGGCATCTTCCTGACTTCCCAGCAAATCTGATCGAATAAACGTATGGGTGAGCATCTTATCATCCAGCGGTTTGCAAATACGGCCACTGACACGATATTGACCGTTTTCGGCGGTCGATTCAGGGTAAATTAAATAGCCTTGGTATTCTGTCGGGGTGATTGACGCCTGTGATTGTTTGTCGCTTCCCTTGGAAAACAGTGCAGAGAACCATCCCATCTTTTGTACTCCTCAATTTGATCGCATTCGTCGGCTTGGTGAACCACTCATTTTGAGTAAACGCTCGGGGACGATTAAACCACAAAAAAAACGCCACATCTCGGTGATGTGGCGTTTCGTGTTCTATCCGTTTTAAGTCGTCTTATCGGTTTATACCAATATCACGCTGCAAATGTGCCGGTAAACGACTGGCATCATAAGCGGGAGCGTGCGTGCTGCTAGTGAACAACACATCCATGGCATGAGCGATCAGTCCTTTGATTGTCACCGCGTAAGATCGACGAGAACGGAGCATATTAACCGTTGCAGTCGTCATAAGATCCTCGCTTTGTTGTCTTAATCACTCGAGGCAGATTATAAGACGCTTCTCCGAGATTTAAACTGATGAAAATTAAATCAATGGATTAGTTTTTCTAATCCATAGCCTGGCGTGTCGTTATGCTTAGATAATGTTAAGCACCGGTAAAATAAGCGAATCACTTACCTGACATATAAACCATCAATGATCTCAATTTGTCTGTTTGAAATCACCGCGCTCTCCCGCATACTGCCTGATTATTTGTACTTTCGTGGTGTATTAATCATTGAAAAAGACAAGTTTTCACTCGATTAGTTGTGTAAACCTGATAACATCGTGGTTACACATGTGACCAAGGTGTTGACCATGCTTGCGTTTCTCGCCCGACATTCTGCGTTGTGTCTGTTTATTGCCGCATTGATTGGCTTTGCCTTTCCGAGCGTCTCGTTAGCCTTATTTCCGTTTTTACCTTATGTGCTATTCGCCTTGATGCTGTTTACTCTGCTTGGCATCAATCAAGGCCTATTAGTGAAAGCATTAGCCCGGTGGCAAGTCTGGGTGTACGCATTGGTTCACTCAGTGCTACTCACCGTACTCACGTGTGCTCTTGCGTGGCTACTCGGCGCATCAGCCCCTTTGTTGCTTGCGATCAGTGGCATTTGCGCCACTGGATCTTTATTTGCAACGCCAGCCATTATTCGTTCTTTGGGGATGGATGCACTCATCGCCATGGCCTATACCATTGCTTCCACGTTGCTAATGCCCGTGGTCTTGTTTATTAATCTCACGGTGCTATCCGGTGACACCTTCTCACTGAACCTGCAAAGCTATGCCGTGCGATTGGTGATCTTCATTTTTGGTCCCATGCTGTTTGCCGCGCTTTTTCACACGCTGATCAAACCGGAGAAACTCAAACGCATTCACAGCAAACTGGCACAGTTTACCATTGTGCTGGTATTCAGTTTTCCTTTGGGTCTAGTCGGGCCGTTCGGAGCAATGTGGCAAAACGATTCTGGCTATGCGTTAGAACTTTTAGCCATTTCAGTTGCAATTTGCATACTTTTTTTCATTATTGCGTATGGGCTATATCGACATCAGGGGCGAGAAGCGAGCATGATCGCCGCGGTGTCAGCGGTCAACCGGAATGTACTGCTAACGTACACCGTTGCCGGTGCCGCGCTCGGGCCGGCATTTCTGCCATTAATCGGCGCCATACAGCTGCCAATCTATTTACAACCGTTGTTAGTACGTTGGGGAACCCGGCTCAAACAGGTTCCCCCGCAATCCGCGGATCAGTAAATGGGTTAAATGACCGGTACAAAGTAGACAATCGATGCCCAAGCCACCAACCAAAAACTGATCAAGCCGATATCAAACCAATCACGTTTTTCCATAACCCCTCACCTTTCGATAGTGTGTCGATCAATTCAGGTTCACTACATGTATCGACAATCTTGTCAAAAACTTAAACGGCAATTGCCTGCCGTCAATACCAAGCTAAGTATCAATAAGCAAGGGATAGGCCAAGTTATTCTCCCCAACAGGTTTTCCTCTCACCAGGCGTTGGGAGGTAACACACTAAAGGCCCATTAGGAAGCGCTAACACTGGCTGCTGCCGTGCATAGTCAATAAAGCACTCCGCCATGGATAAACCAATCGAGCGGCGGTGGCCGGTTTGAATGGCATCGTATCCTTCTTTACCTTGGGCAGTATAAGATGACGACACACCCGTATATTGCCGCTCATCATCTATCGCTATCCAGTGATTACCGCGCTTTATCTCGAGTTGTGTTACCCGCGCGCCCATCGGCTGCCAGGCTTCGTAGCGATAGCGGATATCAGCGCAATATGGAAAACTGCCCGACCCGAGGCCAGTCATGCCATTATCTGTGGCATTGTTGATCGCGCCTTCAATCGCACGACGGATCTGTGCGCCGGTTACTTGGTAGGCGATCACGTCGATAGCGAACGGTAACAACGCGCCTGCAATTAAAGCGGCAGAGAGCGGCCCAGCGTTTAAACTGACTCTCACACCACCCGCATTATGAATAGCAAAATCGGCTTCAATGCCTTGCTCACGCGCTGCCCACAGAAAGCTTTCTGTCACCAGCGGTGCTACTTCGCTACCACCCTCGCTGTCAGGCACGCGCACATGGCGGAGTCGTTGCGGCACATGTGTGACAATGTCACTTTCCAGTTGCGCGACATGGGGTCGGTATGTGCGTTGCAGATACTGTTTTAGCTTAAGATCGCTAGGCAGGATCAGTACATTTTCTTGTCGATTGAGATAGGTTCTCACTGCTTGATACGAGCCTTCGGTCAATTGCTGTTCCCGTGAGGCATCCATCGCAAGGCTGCGACCGAGCAACAAGTAGTTTTGGCCATCAAAGGCAGCTGGCCGACCGTTTTCATCAATAGATAACGTGAAGCGACCGATGGCTTGCGCATGGCAACCCGCTTGTACAATCCAAGTATCGTTGACTTTATAGCCATAGGGATCTTCTTTTGCCAAACCAAGGTTTTGAAAGTCTCCCTGCAGCACATGGGTATGGCCGCCCACAATCACATCAATCCCACTGACCGTAGCCGCTAACTCCTTGTCTTTGTCATAACCCAAATGACTCAACAAAATAATGGTGTTCACGCCTTGTTGACGCAAAAAAGCCACGGTGTTTTCGGCGATGCGTGTTGCCGGCAAGAAAGGGGTATCGGGATCAGGGTGTGCCAATGCGGCCATTTGCTCGACCGCCAAACTAAAGATGCCCACTTTGTGCCCGGCATAGGTTTTGATGAGTGTACTCGCACGCTCCTCCGGAGCAATGTATGGCAGTAAAGCAGGCTTATCACTAACGCGATTATCCTTGTCTTTTGATTCATCCGCCACATGCCAATTACCCGCAAGCAACGGGAATTGAATATCATCAAGAAAATCAGCCACCGGGCCATTGCCCTGATCTAGCTCATGATTACCAATCGCCATCGCATCAATGCCGAGTCGATTCAGCAAATCTGCATTCGCCTTACCTTTAAATAAGGAATAATACAGAGTCCCTTGAAAGCAATCCCCAGCATGCAAGAAAAGGAAGGCGTGATTATCGTGCTCAGCCTGCTCACGAAAATGTGATACCGCAGATGCAATGCGTGCGAACCCGCCGCTATTGGCATAAACCGGTGTCGCCTTGTCGTCCAGGTTCAGTGAGACAGGCGTGGACTCAAAATGAGAGTGGGTGTCGTTAATATGGGCAATCGTTAACGAGAAAGGTTGTCGTGCTGTCATAATAATCCGTGCCACAACACAAAAGAAGATGATACAAGCTTATCATCGGCAAATACAACAAAGGTTAACTTTCTGATAAATTAACCACAAATTAACGACAAGGAAGCAAAATGACCATGCAAGCCAACGATACTAAGGTTGCCTTTATTGGCCTAGGCGTGATGGGCTTTCCAATGGCGGGGCACCTTCAGCGCCACGGCTACCCAACTCGCGTCTATAACCGCACCACCCGCAAAGCCGAAGCTTGGTGCGACACCTATTCAGGCACATATGGAATGACGCCAGCCGAAGCTGTAGATGATGCTGATATCGTCTTTATGTGCGTGGGAAACGATGATGACGTACGCAGTGTGGTGTATGGCGATATTGGTGTGTTAGCCAATATGAAAAAAGGCAGTACGCTGGTCGATCACACCACCACCTCTGCCGAGCTAGCCCTTGAGTTGGCACAAGTATGTGAGCGTCAAGGCCTGAGCTTTCTCGATGCCCCCGTCTCAGGCGGCCAAGCCGGTGCGGAAAAAGGCGCACTCACCATTATGGTCGGTGGCAACCCGACTGTGTTCAGTGACGTTGAACCAGTAATGAACGTCTATGCCAGCGCCATCCAGCATATTGGCCCGCATGGCAGTGGCCAGCGCTGTAAAATGGCCAACCAAATATGTATTGCCGGCGTCTTACAAGGCTTATCCGAAGCACTCACCTTTGCGCAATCCGCTGATCTCGATATCGAAAAGATGATCAATGCCATTAAGCATGGTGCCGCAGGCTCTTGGCAAATGGAAAATCGTGCTTTGACCATGGCAGAAGACAGTTTTGACTTTGGCTTTGCAATTGATTGGATGCGTAAAGATCTGGGCTTCTGTGTAGAAGAAGCCACCAAATTAGGCGTGAGTCTTCCCTTAACCGAGCAGGTGGATCAACAATACAACAAGTTACAAGCGCGCGGCTATGGTCGTTGCGACACCTCGGTCCTGATCAAGCAGTTTGATACAGATACCAAACCATCTTCATAAACCTGACCCACAAAGCGACAATCCTCGGCACTTGAGGCCGAGGAAGGGCTAAACAAGGTGTATACTAAAGTTAACCAATAAGGAGGGTTGCAATGACAGCTATCTATGTAATCTGCGCCATCGCCATGATCATTGGCCTGTTCACCTTATACGCACCTTCTATTGAGAAATGGTGTGATAAGAAGTTGAGTACGGGAAAGAAAGATAAGTAACTATTCAAGGCTGCCCTCGCTTTTCTCATCCCTCTGATTAAGTGGTATGATGCGCGCCATTATCGCGCCACTGACTGGTATCGTGTTGGCGCATTCGCATCAGCAAGGTTGTACAAACATGGTTAACAACAAGATCCAGTGGTTTCCTGGGCACATGCATAAAGCTCGCAAGGAGATCGAAGAAGTCATCCCCAAGATCGACGTGATCATCGAAGTGATCGACGCGCGCATTCCGTTTAGTAGCGAAAACCCCCTCATCCGCACGCTGCGTGGCGAAAAGCCGGTGATCAAAGTGCTAAATAAACGCGATCTGGCCGATCCGGCCATGACCGAGGTGTGGATGGCGCACCTAGAAAAAGAGCAAGGTGTGTCAGCGATGGCAATCACTACTTCGCATCCGCATGAAGTCAATCAAATCATGGATCGCTGCCGTGCTCTGGCTCCGCATCGCGAAACCATGGGGAAAAACATTCGCTCAATGATCATGGGGATCCCCAACGTCGGCAAGTCGACCATCATTAATAGCCTTGCCGGCCGAGTGATTGCAAAAACTGGCAACCAGCCGGCGGTGACGCGCCAGCAACAGCGGATCAACCTGCAAAATGGCGTGGTGCTTTCCGATACACCCGGGATTTTGTGGCCAAAGGTAGAAAACCCACACAGCGGCTTCCGCCTCGCGGCAACCGGCGCCGTGAAAGACACGGCAATGGATTATGACGAAGTCGCCTTTTATACCGTGGAATACTTGGCGAGCGCCTACCCCGAGCGGCTAAAAGAACGCTATCAACTTGATGCGTTACCCGGTACAGACATTGAATTGATGGAAGCGATTGGTGCCAAGCGTGGTTGTCTACGTGCTGGCGGTCGTGTCGACCTCCATAAAGCCTCAGAAGTGCTATTGCACGACTTACGTGCCGGTGCGCTGGGTGGCCTCACCTTAGAGAAGCCGGATATGATTGAAACCGAGCTGGTACAAGTTGAAGAAGACAACGCCCGCCGCGAGGAAGAAAAAGCGGCTAAAAAAGAAGCCCGCCGCAAGCGTTACCTCAAAAATAAACGGTGATGTGAAAATTAAGGATGAAAAAAAGGGGCGCAATGCCCCTTTTTTTGTTCCGTCGCGCGCGACGACAATTAGCCGTTGCGCGTCACGTCCACCAGCGCATCGGCCAGTTTATCAATGTGACGCTCTGCCAAGCCGGCAATGTTAATCCGGCTATCGCCGACAGCATACACGCCGTGTCGGTCTCGCAACTGATTCACCTGTTCAACCGTTAACCCCAGAACAGAGAACATGCCACGGTGGTGCTGAATAAAGTCAAAATAACCATCGCCGGTACGGTCGCGCAGTGCTGCTGTTAACCCTTCACGTAATGTATTGATCCGAGTGTTCATCGCTTCAATTTCATCACGCCACTGTTTGGTGAGGACATCGTCGGTGAGGATGGTTTCAACAATCGCGGCACCATGATCAGGCGGCATGGTATAGGTGCTTCGCGCAAGCTGAAGGATACGACCTTTTGCGTTTTGTGCTTCTTTGGCGGACTTACCCACCACAATCGCCGCCCCTGTACGCTCACGATAGAGACCAAAGCTCTTTGAGCAAGACGTGGCAATGAGCATCTCTTCAACGTTATCGGCAAGAATACGTAAACCACGCGCATCTTCCTCTACCCCATCACCGAAGCCCTGGTAGGCAATATCAACAAACGGTGTAAAGCCATTGCGGTTAGCAAGCTCGGTAATCGCTTCCCATTCTTTCAGGCTGATATCTGCCCCGGTTGGGTTATGACAACAACCGTGTAGCAAGACCACATCGTCAGCACCGGCCTGTGACAAGGCGTTAAGCATCGCATCGGTATCCACCATTTTGGTGTCGCGATTAAAATACGGGTAGAACTTGACCGTCAGGCCCGCCGCTTCCATCACCGGCTTATGATTCACATAGCTAGGATCGGTCAACCACACAGTGGTCACCGGCTTAGCCAGATTCATCAGATCAGCCAACATACGCAGTGCGCCGCTCGCGCCTGGGGTTTGTACCGCAGCGCAGCGATCATAGCCATCTGTCCCTTTGAGCAGCAGGTCAACCATGGCTTGGTTGAAATTTTCATTGCCCGCCAGCCCCACATAGGCTTTGGTTTGTTGGCTGTGCGCCAAGGATTGCTGTGCCGCTTTAACCGCTTGCATGATAGGCGTTTGACCGTGACTGTCACGATAAACGCCAATGCCCAAGTCCATTTTGTGCTCACGCGGATCGTCACGATACGCCAATGACAAGGAGAGAATCGGATCCTGCTGAGCAGGCGAGAGCAGATCTAACATAGTATTACGTCCTTTTAAGCTTGGATGCTCAAGATACGCTATACCCTACCCCATGCGGGAAAATTGGCAACCTCTTAACGGCGATTCTCTTGCCCTTTTCGCGCACGCTCGGACAGAAAGTGTACGCATTGGTTGGCACTTCCACGCCACACCAAGTTTGGGTCTGCTTCAGTTTGGATATATTTTCCATCAATCAGTACATCGACATATGCAATAACATCTCGCTGTTTTGACGACAATTCTGCCAATGTATAGCCAGTCCATAGCCAAATGTCTTTGCTCGGCGCGCGGTCGACCACTTCTTGTAACAATTTTTTTACATCGTCAAGATTAGCAGGGTGAAGCGGATCACCACCGCTTAATGATAATCCTCGTCGCGGAATACGCGTGTCGAGCAAATCTTGGACAATTTGTTCTTGCATGAGGTCGGTGAATGGATGGCCGCTTTTAAGCGGCCAAGTGGCTTTGTTATAACAACCGCGACATTGGTGCTCGCAGCCGGACACAAACAAGGTACAACGTGTGCCAGGCCCGTTAACCACATCAACGGGAAGGTATTGGTGATAATTCACGCTTCCCCCTACATGTGTTTCACACGGCGAATCACTTCTTGTTGTTTACCCGGATTAAAAGGTCGTGTATCAGGGCTTCCTAAGTAGCCGCACACACGCCGTGTCACCGACACGCGAGCCGGATCATGATTGCCACACGCGGGACAGGTAAAGCCTTTACTGGTGCAATTGAATTCGCCGGTAAAGCCGCACTCGTAGCACTCGTCTATGGGCGTGTTGGTCCCATAATAAGGCACGCGCTCGTAGCTGTAATCCCAGACATTCTCTAACGCTTCTAGGTTGTGTTGAATGTTAGGGTATTCCCCGTAGCAAATAAAACCGCCGTTGGCCAAGCGCGGGTAATCCATCTCAAAATCAATTTTATCGTAAGGGGTGACCTGCTTTTCTACATCTAGATGAAAACTGTTGGTGTAGTAGCCTTTATCCGTCACCCCTTCAATCACGCCAAATGCTTGCGTATCGAGTTGGCAAAAGCGGCTGCATAAGTTTTCACTTGGGGTGCTGTACAAACTAAACCCATAGCCTGTTTCATCTTTCCAACGCTCAGTGGCATCGTGAAGATAAGCCACAATCGCCTTGGCTTTCTTCTGTTTCACTACGCTGTCGTAGATGTGCGGCACGCTACCGTAAAGCGCATTGATGGTCTCGTGCAGGCCAATATAACCAAGCGAAATGGACGCACGTCCGTGTTTAAAAATCTCACTGACATCATCATTTGGGTTCAAACGGATCCCACATGCACCTTCCATATAAAGAATCGGTGCCACGCGCGCTTTAACACCCTTAAAACGATCAATCCGCGTATCAAGTGCTTGGCGAGCAAGATTTAGTGTCGCATCAAGGCGCGCATAGAATTCTTCTTCATCCCCTTCCGCTTCAATGGCCAGGCGCGGCAGGTTTACACTAACAACCCCTAAATTGTTTCGCCCTTCATGCACCAGTGCACCGTCTTCTTCATAGGCACTTAAAAAGCTTCGACACCCCATTGGTGTTTTGAAAGACCCGGTGACTGATACCACTTGGTCATAGTTAAGAATATCGGGGTACATACGCTTAGACGCACACTCGAGGGCCAATTGCTTGATATCGTAATTAGGGTCATCAGCCCGCCGGTTTAAACCCTCTCGGATACAGAATACGAGTTTTGGGAATACCGCTGTTTTACGATTCTCCCCCAGACCCGCAATGCGGTTGGCTAAAATAGCACGTTGCACCGCTCGCGCCGCCCAGGATTCACCGAGGCCCAAGCCAAAGGTCACGAAGGGAGTCTGCCCATTGGCGGTATGTAAGGTGTTAACCTCATACTCCAACGATTGAAAGGCATCAAAACACTCTTTATCGGCGCGCGCACGGGCATATGCTTCAGGCTCCTTAATTGCCCACTCACGCGCGACCAGCAAGTGCTTCTGATAACTGGCTTCCACATAGGGTGCCAGCACTTCATCGATGCGGTTAATGGTGGTACCACCGTATATATGGCTGGCCACTTGCGCGATGATTTGTGCGGTGACAGCAGTGGCGGTTGAGATAGATTTGGGCGGCGCAATTTCCGCATTACCCATCTTAAAGCCTTTTTGCAACATGCCCGCCAAATCAATCAGCATGCAGTTAAACATCGGGAAGAAAGGTGAATAGTCCAAATCATGATAGTGAATTTCACCTGACTCATGGGCTCTTACCACCGCACTGGGCAGCATATGTTGCTTGGCGTAATGTTTGGCCACAATCCCCGCAAGCAAGTCGCGTTGCGTCGGGATCACTTTGCTGTCTTTGTTGGCGTTTTCGTGCAGTAGCTCAGTGTTGGTTTGTCCTACCAGCCCTTGTACTTCATGGTTCAAGCGACCACGGCGCTCACGAGCGATGTCTCTATCATGACGGTACTCAATATAGGCGCGCGCGACCGCTTTGTGCGGCCCAGCCATCAGTACATCCTCAACGGCATATTGAATATGATCGATATCCACTTCGGCATCGCCAGCAAACTGTGTCGCAATGGTATCGGCTAACCGTCGAATCTCATCGTCGCTCAGTTGACATTGCTCAGCATCACGCATCGATTGCGCCGACTCACGCGCACAAGTCACCGCCTGGACGATCCGATCTGCATCAAATGGGACGCGTGTTCCATCGCGTTTAATTACCGCTGGCATATGCCCTCCACACCATATATAGGATATACAATAGACTTAAAACACAAGATGTGGCATTAGATAGCAATTAGGGGGCACATTGTGTTGACACAGATCATCGAAGTCTCGAATAACCTTCGCCAGGCGAACTAAATGCCTATCTGTGCCGCAATCTCACTGATCTTCGTTATGATAATTATCAGTTAAAATCAAAGGCTCTCCGCAAAGTGCTACAATGCGCCAGTGCATGCGCAACATTTCCAGTAGGATCACAGAGAAACGCGTAATAATGAGGTATCTACCATCGTACGTCGAGTTTTAGGCCTGCTCGTGCTTGTCGGGGTATTTTCAGCCCCTAGTTATGGACTGACAGTGGCAACATGGAATTTTGAGTGGCTGACCTTAAAAGACGATCAGCGGGCAGGCATTCGCGATCAAGATGATTATCAACAGCTTTCGTCGATCTTTGTTCAACTCGCCCCCGATGTGTTGGCTTTTCAGGAGGTTGATAGTCCTGAGGCGCTGGCACGTGTCGTTCCCGCAGAGGATTATACTGTCTATTTTTCCGACCGCTATGCCGACGTTAAAACACGAGCCCAAAGCCAGCAACTCACCGGGATTGCCGTACGCAAAGGTTGGAAAGTGGAGGATCCTAAGGATCTGCGTCAAATCGCGCTGCCGGATTTTTTTGGCGTTCCATCGCTGCGGTATGGCACCTATGTAGTGGTTACGCCGCCTAATCAGGAGCCAATACATATCCTTTCAATACACCTTAAATCTGGGTGTTTCAAACAAACCCACGCCTCACGAAGTTGCAAAAAACTGAGCAAGCAATTTGGCGCGCTAGCAGACTGGGTCATCGCACATGGTGATAAAAACATCCTCATTGCTGGCGACTTCAATCGCTATATCAGTGACAAACAGGATCCCTATTGGCAACAATTTCGCCAAACCCTCCTTGAAAATACCTCCGCCCCAACAGATATTGTTAATGTCACTCAAAGCGTGCGTGCTCGGTGCAAAGCGAGACGCTACAACTGGCGCACCCAGACATGGAATCAAGTGATGTATAGTCGTCTGGTCGATCATATTTTGGTGTCTGAATCACTGGCATCTCAGTGGCAATATAGTTATCAACACCATTTCGCTTATCACAGGGTGATGAATTATCGACTTAGCGATCACTGCCCGGTAGTGGCGACGTTTAAAGCCAGTGAGCGCTAAAAGCAATTGACCTACCCAAAAGATTGCGAGAGTCTAGCAAGCTGTCATGGTGATGACATAAAGGGTCGTTAGCCTCCTATCTCATAAGGGCATTTCAGATTACCCAAGGAGAGAAAATGGATATTTTACAACATCAAGTGATCCCGACGGATGACGATTTATTAGCGGACTATCTCGGCGATATTGGCGTGCTTCACGGCCAAGATGCACGCAGTGACAACGACGTATTTAGCGAAGATATCGAAGACGCGACACGGTAGGCATTAATGTTGCGTTTCTAACATCACGCTGACAACCACACTCTCGCATCGTAGTAGGTTGTTAGTACATTCACCCACATACCTGATGCACTATGAAAAAACGTCTTTCTACTGCGCTCTTTTTTCTTTCTTTTTTATCATTCCACGCCTCTGCCGCGCCTGAACTTATCGCCAAATCCACGCTCGATTTTGGCGACTTTGAAGAAACGGCCAACGTGGAGATACAAGGTGATATTCAAGAAGATGTGTTGCGCCTGGCCGAGCGCGGGGTGCAAAAAGAACAAGCGGATTATTTCGTGATTGATCAGGTCAGCGAAGACACCAAGAAAGATCTTCTCGTCGTGTCGGTAACCCTATACCGTGAACGCACCACGGATACGCAAAAAAGAATAGAAGCGCGTCTAGGCTAACTCCGCTCGGCAACAGGCAGGTTGCGACTTGCCTGTTTGCGTCCGCCTTACCCCATCACCTCCCATTTGTTACAATTACCGCTCTTAAAAAACCATAATGAGCAAAGTCGTGATTGGAACCCTAGATAAAATGCGCACAGAAGCAGGCGCAGAGGTACAGTATTTCTTGCGAGTGGGCGATGAAGAGCTGCACCTCAATCCACTCCTGGGACATCAGATAACCCTGACCCATACAGGTAACATTTTCTGCGATGCATGCGGGCGAAAAACCAAGAAAAGCTATTCGCAAGGTCACTGCTACCCATGCATGAAAAAACTCGCGCGCTGCGATATGTGTATTATGAAGCCGGAAACCTGTCACTATGCACAGGGAACCTGTCGCGAGCCTGAGTGGGGCGAGCAATTTTGCATGACCGATCATATTGTTTATCTCGCCAACACATCGGGATTGAAAGTGGGCATTACCCGTGCCAACCAAATGCCAACACGTTGGCATGATCAAGGCGCCACGCAAGCTCTTCCTTTGTTTAAGGCTAAGACTCGCCACATATCAGGGTTAGTTGAAGTCGCCATTGCACAACATGTGGCGGATAAAACCAATTGGCGTGCTCTTTTAAAAGGCGATAATGCTCAGCTTGACCTCCATGCCGAAGCAACGCGTCTGACCCAAGCGATTGAGTCAGAGCTCGCTGATATTCGCCTACAGTATGGTAGCGATGCTATTTTGCCTGCCGAGCTGGATGCCCTGAGCTTTAGTTACCCTGTCACTGAACACCCAACCAAGATAAGCTCACATAACTTTGATAAAAATCCTGAGGTGAATGGGGTTTTGAAAGGCATTAAAGGTCAGTATCTGATATTTGATACGGGCGTGATCAACGTGCGAAAGTTCACCAGCTACGAAGTCAGCGCGTCGCACAGCTAACGGCGCATCAGTCAGCATCAATAAGCATCCAACACACCGTGCCAGTGGTCGTTACCACTTGCACGGTGTTGGTGAGACGGCTACTGAGGTTGGATACCCGTTATATCTGAAATTAACGCGATATGCTGTGCACTTAACGGTAGTGACCAACGCACGTCACCGGCATCGGCCACTAGCACATTAGCGTCGGCGATAATCTGTAGCGAGTCTGATTGAACCTGCATGCTCAATTTCATTGCGGGCAATTTGATCACCACCTCATGGGCGGTCACGATCAACTTACCTTGCTCGATATCAACCACCATTAGTGCGTACCTCCAAAGACTTATCGGCGCGTTTATCGCTGAGCACCGCCATAGTAAGCCGGCTCACACATACGTCTCGACCTCGCTCATCGTGAATAGTGATATTCCACACCTGTGTTGTCGCTCCGAGATGTATAGGGCTTGCCACGCCGGTCACCGTGCCTTCTCGCATTGCACGTAGGTGATTCGCATTGATATCTAATCCAACGCAGTATTTTCCCTCTGGCACGCACATGTTGGCCGCTAAGGAGCCTAGTGTTTCAGCAAGCACGACAGACGCTCCACCATGGAGCATGCCAAGCGGCTGATGGGTATGCGGGGCTACCGGCATGGTGCCCGTTAAACTGCTATCGTCAAATGCGGTGTATTCAATACCCAAATGCGCGACCAATGTATTGGCTGAAGAGGCATTTAACCCCACTAATGACATATCTTTTTTCCAAATACTCACAATACTCTCACCCATTGCTACTTGTCCCGATGGAAAGAAAGTCGCTACACGAAACCGTGACGATCACACCGCGCCTCACGCTGCCTGCTCGCACCAGTAGACGTAAAGCCAAGAAGCCAGTACATTAGCACTCTGATATCTTTGCTTATATTCACTGCGACTGTGGCGCAAAACGATACAGGAAATGACTATGCTACGCACTGCTAAAACCGTCATGCTATCTCTATGCTTGGTGGTTGTGCTTGCATCTTGCTCTCACTCACCGACGGGACGAAACCAGTTATTGCTTTTTTCCGGTGATGACATGGCGAACCTGGGACAGCGTTCGTTTGAGGAGATGAAAAAGTCGCAACCTATCAGTGACGACAAAGCCATCAACGCCTACGTGCAATGCGTCACCGCCGCCATCTTAAAAGTGGTGCCACCGCAAACCAACTTCTCGGAATGGGAAGTGGTGGTATTCGACAGTGATCAAGTCAACGCCTTTGCGCTTCCCGGCGGCAAAATCGGCGTTTATACCGGACTGCTCGATGTGGCACAAACGCCCGATCAATTGGCTGCGGTGATCGGTCACGAAATTGGACATGTCCTTGCTGATCATAGTAATGAGCGTTTATCCCGCTCACAGCTCACTGCTTTAGGGTTGACCATCACCGGCATCACTCTTTCTGATAACCCCTACGGCGATATCGCCCTCGCAGGCCTTGGGCTTGGCGTCCAAGTGGGGATACTGCTTCCTTACAACCGCGCTCAAGAATCAGAGTCCGACAAGATTGGTCTGCAATTGATGCATCAAGCAGGGTTTGACCCGAGCGCGAGCGTTACCTTGTGGCAAAATATGGCAAAAGCGTCCAAAGGCGCGCCGCCGGAGTTGCTCTCAACCCATCCATCGCCCGATACGCGTATTAATGCATTACAAACAGGTGTCAACCAACTGCCTAACGTGCCCCATCGCTTGACATCCTCATGCTCTCGGCCGCCATCAATGAAACAGAGAAAAAACATTTAACCAACATGGTGAGCGCCATCACAAAGCCTGCATACAAGCAAGGGCAGTGCGCTTCAGCGTGAGAACAGCCCGTCGTCGTCACACAAAAACTTAACCTATATGTTACGCTTAAGCTTTAATTGGGGACGAGTGACGACACACGTGATGAAGCCGTTTTTCATCTTGTTTTTTTTAATACTGCAGGTGCCGTCTGCATTCGCAACGACACAAGAGACAAACGATCTTTTCGAGCAGCTGTTTGAGAAGCATGCTTTGGTTATGCTTCTCCTCGACCCAGACACGGGGGAAATCAAAGCTGCCAACCCAGCAGCCAGCGAGTTTTATGGGTATTCACAGCAGGCGCTGAGCCAAATGAATATCGCAAACATTAACGCCTTGCCCCCCGATGCGATCGCTGAAGAACGTAAGCTAGCAGAACTAGAAAGTCGGAACTATTTCGTTTTTAGTCACATATTGTCAGACGGCACGACCAAAACCGTGAGGGTATCCTCGATACCCATTGTCTACCGCGGTAAACCAACCCTTTTTTCAATAATCACCGATATCAGCGATTATCGTGCCACACAAGAGTCATTGTGGCATTACCAACACCGGCTCGAGCAAATGGTGGCGCAACAGACCGAGCAAATAGCCACCCAAAAAGACCACCAACTGATTATTACATCGTTAATTATCGTTGTGCTTGGCGCGGGGCTTGCGACAATGTGGTTTATTCTCACTAAATCACGACGTACCGAATATGAGCTGCAATTGGAGCGTAAGCGCTTAGATGAAATAATCCGCGGTACCCATGTTGGCACTTGGGAATGGCACGTACCCAACGGCGAGGTGAATATTAATGAGCGGTGGGCAGAAATTTTGGGGTATCAAAAGCAAGAGCTGATGCCCGTCTCCTTTGAAACCTGGAAAAAGCTTTGCCATAGCGAGGATTTTGCGCGCGCGTCGAAAGAACTTGATGCCGCCTTTAGCGACACCAACCCTTTTTATGAATGTGAGTTTCGCATGCTGCATAAAGATGGGTTCTGGGTATGGATTTTGGCAAAAGGCAAAATTATGGAGTGGGATCGCAACCACAACCCGATTCGCATGGCGGGCACACACCAAGATATTAATGAAACTAAGCGTCTTTACCTGCAGTTCGAGCATATGGCGCATACCGACACCTTGACAGGGGCGCTTAATCGCGTCGCCTTTAAACAACGGGCCGATATCGTGCTGGCGCAAGCACGCCAACAAGGCGCGCATTTTTCGCTCCTGTTTATCGACCTCGATGGCTTCAAGAAAATAAACGACACCTATGGCCATGATGCGGGTGACAGTGTGCTCATTGATACCACCAAACGGATGGGTCAAAGTATCCGTAATTCAGACACCCTCGCTCGCCTAGGCGGCGATGAATTCGCGGTGATCTTAGAGTATACCAGCCACTCTGAAGACGCGGCTCGCGTCGCCGAGAAAATCATCACGAGCCTTAATCAGCCATTTGAGATAGATGACCAGCAACACGCATATCTTTCCGCCAGCATCGGCATCGCTTGCTATCCAGATCATGGAGAATCGGTCGAACAGCTGCTCAATTGCTCAGATGCCGCCATGTATTATGCGAAGAAATCGCTAAAAGGCGGCACTTATGCCGTCTGTGACCCTGACAATCATGCAACCACGAGTAACAACCGCGGGAAACAATCACTTTAGACACTCGCAGTTGGCTATTTTAAGAGGCTTATTTTTGCGCGGCTTGTTGTGATGGTGCGGTGGCACGCGGCGTTTGGCTCGCCAGCGCCTCATTAGTCACATCCTGGATGGAGATAAACATGTGATTGACCTCGCCCCGCGTATTCGCCATGGGGTGCATGGTGACGTTTTGATACATAAAAGGAAGCTGACCGGTGATCGGGCGAACATGGCGACAACGGAACAAATACGGACGTTGCTGCCAGACAATAAAACTGCGACAACGGAGATCGAACACAGGTTGCGACTTGGCGCGAAACCAAGGCTCATTGATCTCCGGAAATACCTCGAATAACGAGCGGTTTTGCACATCTTTAGCGTGTTTACCGCTATGGTGAACCATAAAGCCATTCCACATTTGAATGTGGAAATCTCTATCTAGCACAATTAGCCCCATGTCGATGTGTTGCACCATATCGAGCATCCAATGGAATTGGTCAAAATCTTCTGTCATCGCATTACTCCTCGTCCATTAGATAGGCCAACTTCGCATCAAGCAGCGGCAAAGACTCATCAAGCAGCAACAGTAATAAGTCACATTTGATATCCGTTCCGTCTATCTGATAACTGACTTCAATGGTCACTGTGCGTTTCCATGACCCTTTCATCGCCGCTATCAGCTGATCCACTTCAGCGTGCTGACCCAAGAGCGCCGGATAACTCTGAGAAAACTCTAACGCCCCCTGATCGCCCAAGCCTTTCAAAAACGCACTGATCAGGATATTACTGATATCCACCAGCAGTTCCAGCTCATTATCCACCGACCCATCCTCGGGATAGTCCAGTAACTTCACCATCTCAGTAATACTGGAATCACTAATTAGCATCAGTGCTTCGCCTGCGATCCCCTCCCCACTGAAACCCTGACACACACCGTTCATAGTATTTGATTGTGCCAAGTGCCGGATGGTCATGGTCAGCTCAGTCACTTCAAACACGTTTACCTGTGGTAACGGCATATGGACAAACACCCCACAATGACGCGCGAGTTTATCCGCCGCTTGCCCCATAGCAATGTTCACCACCTCCATATAAATATCACGGCGACTGAGCTTCTCTTTGGGGCCGTGAGTTCGCACAGCCTCCGACGTCGACGCCTTGGGGAGATAGGCTTTAATTAACGCTTCGACACGATCTCGACTGATAGGCTTTTTAACAAAATCTTTGGCGCCACGCTCTAAGACCTGTTGCTGGGCAAGCGGTTGGATGTCACCAGATACCACCACCACGGGTACCGTCATTCCGGCTTCTTGCATCGCTTCAAGTGTCTGATACCCATCAAGTTCCGGCATAGTCAAATCAAGGAACATGATGTCGATCGGCTGACTACTCAACACATCCAGGGCAACATTGCCATTTTCGGCAAAGTGCACGTCGGCGTCCAAATCGTTGGGTAAGGTTCGCGCTAACTGCTTGCGCGCAAGCGCGGAGTCGTCAGTGATCAGTATTTGTGTGGTCAAAAGCCTCTCCTTTCCTACTTCTTTACTGAGAGTATGGCTGGGTAAACACTGTAAGCATAAACCAAGATGGCTGAAAATGAGGGCAAACCAGTCAAAATCTAATGATTCTTTCACGTCAGCGGACTAGTTTTGTTCCTGACACAAATAGGAAAGACGGTCGGCGCGACTAATCAGTTCGGGGGCAGTCAAATAAAAATGATGCAAACACGTTAAGCAAAGTTGAACACAGGCGTACACTTTTTCACTGACAATCTCAGGAGGAGCGTCAAACTCGCCAGACAGCAAGGCGCGCCAATCTTGCGCTAGTTCATCAATCATGCTCACATCGACGTCTTGTTTAACCAGGCGGCTGAGCGCCCCTTTTATGGGAATAATATCCTCGCTGGCCGCAAAAATATTTCTCAGCGCAATGATGACATCCACCAGCGCATCTTGGGTGTCTGGCTGTTTTGCGGCAGCGTATAGGCGAGACATCGCCAAGCGAATACCGCTCGAATCCGTATCATCGACCAGCATACTCCAGCGCTCAATATCAACTAAGTCTGCCTCACTGATCGCCACAGGATCATCCGTTTCTGCCACTGAACCAAAGTCTTGGCGCCGGTTATCAAGCGAGAATGGATCGATACGCCAAACCCACTCTGGCGCCACAAAGGCTTTGTGTTCTCCGAGGTAACAGAGCGCCATGCACAACACAATGTTGAGCTCAGTGGTTTGTTGCTCATTTTTAGCTTCCAAGACGTCCTCTGGCCAATCATCGTCTTCCAAAAAATCACCAAAATTGATTGCAAAGGCGTAGCCAGATTCCAACATAAAACCGTTATCGCGACGTTTGGCCATTAAGCCCGCGGCTTGCAACACATACTCAGCAATACCCGGGGTGTAGCGACGGACACTCCCCCACTTGGTATCCAATTCAGCCAAATTGGTGAGTGCCGCATTACGAAAGCCCACAAACATCGGAATATGAGCAACTTCACCGTCGGCCAAACTACGGGCCATCTCTAGCATCTCTTGTACCGTTTCCACGAACGTGTCAGGGCTAACAACCCCGCGAATGCGCATCAAATCATAGCTATTAACCAAAATCGACACAGGCAAACTGGCTAAACTGACCACACCACGATGACCGCTGGCGTCCTTATAATCACCACAGGTTTGCTGCGGCTCTTTTCCCGTGGTGGTAAATAACCGAGATAGCGCCGGATCGGCTGCCATGCGTTTTTGTACTTGTTTACTGACCGGGAATTGCTCAATGGCTGCGGTGAGATAACCGGCCCCCCGATAGAAAAGGTGCGGCCGTTGTCCGGCTTTAATAAGAAATAACGGATAGAGTTCGCCCGCCAGTTGGCAAAAAGCACTGGTTAAAGGGTCTGAACTATTAACGCGCGTCGCCAGCTCACCGCCCTGCTGCGCTCGCCAGACATTAAAGACGTGGCGGCCATTTTGCATCACGTGCGGCAACCGATAGAAGAAGGATTGCTCACTCTCTCCCTGGTCCACCGCAGACACACGTAGCTGGCGACACAGCTCAATATATTGATTGAGTGTGTCGCGCTGAATCCGGCTCAAACCGAGTTTTTGCATCAAAATTAAGCGGCCTTCCGCTTCTGTGACATTCAGGATGTAGCTCACCACGCGGTGGCCCATCGCTTTCACAAAATGCGGAATGGCCGGATAGGACATCATAGTTTCCTAACCTTGTGTTAACAACTCGCTGATATCAGTGAATGTCGAGGCATCTATCAATGCTATCGGCAACGTGGCGTAAAACTATACCGCTCAGAAGCATTCGCCCATTAAAGACATGACCTCTGTGGGTGATGTTAAAAAGTATAGTGCTTCCATCAACTTAGCAAGCCGAGACAAACCCTGAAACATTTTTGCGCACAAAGGCCGCAGTGAGGACTTGACCAAGCGGTAGCACGCACCTATTCTAGCGTACAAGTGTACGCTTAAATAAAGATAACGAGTTATGGATACCAAGGCTTCAACCTCTCCCCCTCAGAAACCACGCTTAATCTGGTTAAACATTAGCGTGTTTACCCTGACTTTTTTGATTGCGGTGATAGGAACACCACTATGGGCATGGCACCACGGTTTTGATTGGATGCAGATCACTGCGCTGATTGTCGCATTCAGCTTTTGTGGCCTGTCGATCACCGCCGGCTATCACCGGTTGTGGGCCCACAAAACCTATCAAGCCCATCCAGCTTTGCGCTTTATCTTCGCTATTGGTGGGGCATTTGCGCTGCAAAACAGCGCGCTTCATTGGTCATCAGATCACCGCATTCACCACCGCCATGTCGATGACAACGATGTTGACCCCTACTCGGCCAAACGCGGCTTTTGGTTCTCACACCTTGGTTGGATGCTGCGCGAATACCACCCCAACCGTTACGGCGATTACAGCAACTGCCGCGATCTGCAAAAAGATAAGATCGTGATGTGGCAACACAAGCACTACCTTGCACTGACACTGGCCACCAACTTTGGCTTCCCTATCGCGTTTGGTTTGCTCCATGGCGATCTTTGGGGCGCGATTTTACTGGTCGGCTTTACTCGATTGGTGCTCAGCCACCACACCACCTTTTTCATTAACTCACTGGCGCATGTGTGGGGCAGCCAGCCTTATACCGATAAAAATACCGCGCGGGATAATGGCGTGCTTGCCTTGATGACCTTTGGCGAGGGCTACCACAATTTTCACCATATTTTTGAGAACGACTACCGCAATGGCATTCGCTGGTGGCAGTTTGATCCCACTAAATGGCTGATCAAAACCGCATCTTGGCTGGGCCTGGCGGAAAAGCTGCGCGTGACCCCCGAAGAGAAGATTGAAAAAGCGCGTGCGACCATGCAATTGCAGCGCGTCACACAGCAGCTTAGTGACAAGCCACACGCATCCCATCGTCTGCAAATCCTGCAACAAGAGTATGATGCCTTGGTCACCAAAATGGCGGACTACTATACGCTGAAAAAACAGCTGTTAGCGCTTGAGCGTGACAAGCTGCGCGAAAAAGTCGAAAACGCCGAGCTAACCCAGCAATACAAAGATTTAAAAGTGCGTTTTCAGCAACAAAAACGGAGCTGGCAGGTGCTCACCGCCAAATACGCAAGCTAGCCACAACGAGCAAGCGACACACGACAAACCGGCCACTTGGGCCGGTTTTTTATCGGATAAGAAGGCGCCGCTGACAAAATCTGTTGATGCCAGTTATTGGGACGGGGTAAGAAAAGAAAGCAGGATAGACTCTAGCTCCTCCCAAGGTAAGGCGTCGGTATCGATCACTTCGATGCGCGACTCGGCCTGTTCAATCGACATAGGCGTCACGGTAACCACCTGATTGGCGACGTTAAACGCGTAAAAACCCTCGTCTGTATTGACCACCGCTTTAATCCGTTGGGCGTTGATGTTGCTTAATAGCCCATATAAAGCATCAAAGGGAAAGCAACAGTGCGCGGCGAACAACCAGCCGCAGCTGACATAACCCTGCCCTTGGTTTTCTTTGCGGGTATAGGTATCGTCCGGGCCCAGAGCGAGTGTGGTCATCGGCTCGGCATCATTGTGATGGTGATGATAGTGCGCTTGACGGGCATGACGCGGTAACGCAAGCCACGCGGTCTCGAGCGCCCCCTGCTCAACGCCGGTTACCAAGCTCTTCTCGCCATCAAACGCGGCGACATAATCATAAAAGGTGGCGATTTGCGCCTCACTACACTGGTCAAGCTTGTTGGCCACCACCACATCCGCGAGCGCGATTTGATCATGAAAGTTTTGATTTTCACGATAGCGCACATCATCAATACAACGCGGATCCACCAAAGTAATGGTCGCGCCCAGCGACAAGGTGGTATCGAAAGGCGGCTGAGTCAGCTTACCGATAATGTCTTTGGGATGACCCAGCCCCGTCGGCTCAATCAAAATCCGATCTGGCTGCTCGGCGAGCAAGGTATTTAGCCCCACTGTCATGGGTAGGCCGGCCACACAACACATGCATCCACCCGGCACTTCCTTTACCAGCGCACCTTGTTCAGAGAGGATAGCGCCATCGACACCCACCTCACCAAACTCGTTCACCAAGATAGCCCAGCGCTCATGCTCGGGTTTATTTGCTAATAAATGACGAATCGCCGTGGTTTTGCCCACGCCAAGAAACCCAGTGATAATGTTGGCTGCGATCTGACTCATGACTTTACCCTGCTTCTTACTTGTATCGGCGTAGTGTAACGGATCGCGCCACACTCGTCGCCTTTTGCTCATGCACACGGAAAGGCCCATATATTGCCAAGTGAATGGCACAAAAAATGATGAAATATCATGCACTCACTGCAAGTGGTGATCATCGCCAATAAAAGCTTGGTAGAATAGTGATATTGCTAACACACTTCTTAGGAGGAAGTATGCTGAATCCATCAACGGCAAAGTCGGTGATTGATCATGCCCTGTTTTTAGGCGCGGATTTCGCCGAACTCTTTGTCGAGCGCCATCACTCAGGCAACGTGGAGCTGTTGTCTGGTGAGGTGGATAAAGTGAGCTCAGGGATTGATTTTGGTATTGGTATCCGGTTGTTTTTCGGCCATAAAGTGCTTTATGGCTACACCAACAGCCGCGATGAAGAACAATTGAAAAAAGTCACCAGCTTGCTGTGCGCGCGTGACAAGCGCGATCAAATTGCCACCGCGGGACCGCTCAATTTATCCCATTTAAATGACAAGCACCCGGTGTCTGAGCCGTTATCGTCGGATCAACATGTCGCCGATAAGGTGGCGTTCTTACGTCAAGTGGATGCACGCATTCGTGCCGAGAGCGATAAAATCGCCCAGATAATTGGTCGTGTCGGCCAACGTGAGCAACAGATCGAGATTTTTAACTCTCATGGTCTGCATGTCACAGATACCCGCCACTACACCCGTATTGCCGCCACAGCGGTCGCCACTAACGGTGAGGAGCAGTCAACGGGCTTTGATGCCCCCGGCGCGCTCACAGGCTGGGAATTCCATCAGGATATCGATCCGGTTGCGCTGGGCGAGCGTGTCGCACGACAAGCGCTGGTTAAACTCGGTGCCCAAGCTTGCCCATCGGGCGAAATGCCGGTGGTGATTGGTAACGGTTTTGGTGGAGTGATTTTCCATGAAGCCTGTGGCCACTTGTTAGAAACCACCTCGGTTGCTAAGCAAGCTTCCGTCTTCCATGACCAAATGGGCGAAATGATTGCAAGCCCTGTGGTGAGCGCGGTGGACGATGGCACCTTGGCAAATGCGTGGGGCTCCATCAATATCGATGATGAAGGCATGGAAACCCAACATACCCAGTTGATCAAGGACGGTAAGCTCACCTCCTTTATGGTCGATCACATGGGTAGCCTGAAAACCGGTTATGCGCGCACCGGCTCTGGCCGACGTGAGTCTTATAAATTCGCACCGACCTCGCGGATGCGAAACACCTTTATTGAGTCCGGTAACGACAGCTTAGACGCCATGATTGGCTCCATGGAGCGTGGCATCTACGCCAAGAAGATGGGGGGCGGCTCAGTACAACCCGGCACCGGCGAGTTTAACTTTGCGGTTCAAGAAGCTTACTTGGTCGAAGACGGTAAGGTCACCGTACCACTCAAATCTGCCACCTTAATCAGTACGGGGCCTAAGGTGCTTAAAGAAATCAGCATGGTCGGCAAAGATCTTGCCCTTGCCGCCGGTATGTGTGGCTCGGTGAGCGGCTCAGTCCCCACCACCGTGGGCCAACCTGCATTGAAAGTCGATAACATCCTAGTAGGAGGCGGTAACGCATGAGTGAGCAAACCATTAAAGCAACCCTAAGCGATGCCGTCGATCAGGTCCTCAGCTTGGTGAAACAGCAAGGTGCGCAAGCAGACGTGATTGCCAACGCCAGCGAAAGCTTGTCACTCAAGGCCGACCAAGGCGATCTCTCCGAGCACAAAGTCACCGCCGGTCAAGTGATCGGCGTGCGGGTGGTCAAAGGGGATCAAGTCGCCACCAGCTATTCAGAATCACTCGATAGCGACAGCCTTGCCAGCATGGTGAACGCCGCACTCACCAACGCAAGCTTTACCAAAGCCGATCCGGATCAGCAAATTCGCGCTGAAGGGCAGCAAATTGATCAGCAAGATCCTAGCTTACTGCAAGCAGATAACACCCCGATTGAAGACAAGATCGCGTTGGCGCTGGCCCTTGAGCAAGAGGTGGTTAGCCAACCCCGCGCAACGGGTGCGCCCTATAATGGTTACAGTGAGCAAACCCAATATCAGTTGCTTGCCAATACCTTAGGCACACGCTGCTATCACAGCGAACGTAGCTTTAGTTGCTACACCGCAGCACTGCTCAATCACGACGGTAAGCAAGCGATGCATCTCGGCGCCTCAGTGTCACGCCGCTTTGCTGACCTCAATCACATCCATGCGACCCAACTGGCCTACCAAACCGCTGACGCCTTGCTCGAAGGTGGCCCAGTGAAAACCGGTTCGTATCCGGTGATTTTTGAGCATGACTGTCTCAGCGAATTGCTGGGCGCCTTTGGTAGCTGCTTCTCCGGTGATGCCGCCAAGCGCGGAACCAACCCGTGGCGTGAAAAAGTCGGCAAGCCGATTGCAGATAGCGCGCTCACTATCACCGATGTGGCAAGACTTGATGGCGGGATGCGTATTAAAGCGTTTGACAGCGAGGGCTTTACCACCGCCAACACGCCTTTGATTGAGAACGGCGTCTTAGTCGGCTTTTTACATAACAGCGCCACGGCGCATCATTTTGGTGTTCCCCACACGGCTAACGCGGGCCGCAGCCCCAAAGGCGGTTTAGATGTCACCTCTCGTCATGATGTGATTGCCGCAGGTAAGCACAGTGATGCAGACGTGCATGCCGGTGAATACCTTGAGTTGGTGTCACTGCAAGGGGTGCATTCAGGCGCGAATGCCATCAGTGGCGACTTCTCTTTCGGTGCAAGTGGGTTTGTTTGCCGAGATGGCAAACGCGTTCGTCCTGTTCGCGGGATCACAGTGGCTGGTAACTTCTATACCATGCTCAATGAGATAGATGCGATCGGCAATACCGTGTTACCCAACTATGATGGCGCCTTCTTTGCGCCACGCATCCGCTTTGCCCGCCTATCCATCGCGGGTGAATAACGGCGCATCCTCTAAAGGCATCTGTTTAGGCTGATGCCTTTTTATTCTCAGTTTGGGCTTCAACGCTTTGTACCGCAGGATTCATCTTTGCCGCCAAGTCGGTAAATGCCTGCATGGCGACGTCACTGGTAAGAATACGCCCATGCCCCAACCCTTCGGTGGCGAGCACGGTCACATGCGGATAACCGGTTGCCTTTTCGGTGACGGCAAAGGAGGCAAAACGGTCGCTTTTATCGTGGGCAATCACTACCGGATGGCGGCGGCGCGACAACTTTTCGAGCGGCTCGATGGCCTCGATTGGGTAGCCGTGCTGCTCGCCCACATCTTGAACAATTGCATCAAACAGCTTCAGTGAATACCCAGATTTGCGCACTGTGGCATATAAATTCTCGCGATAATTCAGCACAGGTGCGACCAAAAAGAGCGGTAAATCATCCATCTGCGGATGTTCACTCTCCAGGATCGCTGCAGCGCCCATACTATGCGCAATGATCCCTGACACATTATCGACTTGATCTAATACATCATTGATCGCCTGCACAAAGCCGGGAATATGGCTTTCTGACCCGCCGCTTTTACCGTGGGCAGGATGATCAAACGCGACCGCACGAAAGCCCAATGACGCGATATGCGCCATGAGTGGAAAAAACTGACTCGCAGATCCCGACCAGCCATGCGTGAGCAACCAGGTTGGTCCAGCGCCAAGGCTATACATTTGTAGCTCACCTTCTTGGCTTTGCACTTGAGAGTGCACCAAACCCTCTGGCTCTGGGTTCACCATTGGGCTACGAGTGGGAGTGAGGAAGAGCTTACGCGCCACTTTCTTGGCATGACGAGGTGCCAAACGATGATGACAACGGCTTACCGCTCCTACCAGAGAGCGTTTAACGCTAAAACGGCCTGGCGTTGAAAAATACACTTTTTTACTCATAGTCATTGGATCCTTAAATCGAACGAGTGTTCGTTTTTACGCTAAAAAACAACCTCGTTGTTTTCGCTACCCTCTTCATCTTATTGGGTAATTAGCGGCGGCTTTGCGCGAGCAATTGCTCCACACCATGCCAAAAACGTGTCCCTTCCGGCGATTCGAGTGACAAGCGCAGAAATAACTGGCTACTTAAATAGTGCCCATACAACTGATACACAGCCTGCCAGGTATCAAGGTCGGCGCGAAATTCGCCGACATGTTTGCCCTTTTCAAATTGTGCGGCCAGGTAGTCAAGCCACTGACGAGTAACGTGCTGCAACGCTTGGTGGATGGGATCATTGCTCGCACGCTGCTCATGCCACGCATCCAAAAATAAGCACTGACCCTGAAAGTGCTGATGCCAGCCCATCCAATTGCGCAGCAAGTGTTGTAATTTGGCTTCAATACTCGCGTGGTCGGCTTCTCGACTCGGGGTGATCACCCGCTCGATAAAACGCTCACCGGCAAAATGCACCACCGCAATCTGCAAGTTTTCTCGCGAGTTGAAATGGGCAAATAGGCCACTTTTAGACATTTTCACGTCACGCGCCAAGCTACCAATCGTCAAGCTTTCCAATCCATACACGCTGGCCGAGTCAAACGCAGCTTCGAGAATACGCAACCTGGTTTGCTCACGTTTCGAGAGCGAGTATGTCGGCTCGTTAGATACGCCCATCTCATTAAACCTTCAAAAAGCGGATTGCTAAACAACCAGTGGCGGCGCCACGACCCATTGGCAGTAAACATCTATCACCTTACCGCAACCGTTCACCTATTTATAGTACGAACGTTCGTTTTTATCGAGTCGATAAATGTACGTGTTTGGTAACCTCCCACCGTCAGGCTCCATAAGAAGTCGCATTTTCATGCCTTTGCGCAGTTTATCAACAAAACTTGCTGGAATCGTGTGCCATATTCTTTTTAGTTTTAACAAGTGCTTTTTTTATCTAGCAAGAATGTGACATAGGTCTTCATTGCATGCACCTTCCGGCATATGATGCCAACCAATCACTAACTCTTTAATACGTTTAACGGGGTTAGGAGCTCAAATCATTATAATTCTCTAGATTGGAACGCCGATTATGACAGTTATCCTTTTAAACCTGATCGCTTTTGCGCTGTTGCTGGCGGTGCTTGTCAAATTGCACAAGCAACAAAAATCTTTATCCACACGAGTGTTTACTGGCCTCGGCCTGGGGGTGGCATTCGGTGCCGCGCTACAAGCGTTATACGGTGCTGACGGCGCGATCACGCGCGAGACCATCAACTATATCAATATCGTCGGCTCAGGCTACGTCAGCCTACTCAAAATGATCATCATGCCGTTGATCACCGTGTCGATTATTGGCGCAATTTTGAAAGTGAAAGACTCAGGTTCCCTGGGCAAAATCTCTAGCTTAAACATCGGCATTTTGCTGGCCACGACCGCAGCTTCCGCACTCATTGGTGTGCTTGTTAGCAACTTGTTTGGGCTATCTGCGCAAGATATCGTACAAGGTGCGCGAGAGATGGCGCGCGGCGCCGCCCTAGAGCAGCGCTTGGGCTCGGTCGAAGACTTATCATTGGCCGATATGGTTATCTCTTTCTTCCCGCAAAACCCATTTGCGGATTTGGCCGGTAGCCGTCCAACCTCGACCATCGCTGTGGTGATTTTCTCTGCCCTCGTGGGTATCGCTGGTGTCACATTGTCGCGCACTCAGCCTGAGCTTGGTGAGCGTTTTGAGCGCTTTATGGATGTGGCTCAGGAATTAGTGCGCACGCTCGTACGAATGATCATCGGCCTCACTCCCTACGGTATTTTGGCTTTGATGAGCAAAGTGGTTGCCGGCTCAAACGTAAGTGAGATTCTTGAGCTTGCCAACTTTGTTGCCGCCTCTTATGTCGGCTTAGGTGCCATCTTGGTCATGCACCTGGTATTGATTGGCCTTGTCGGTATGAGCCCGATTCAATACCTGAAAAAAGTGCTCCCTGTACTGACGTTTGCCTTTACATCTCGCTCAAGCGCGGCCACGATTCCGCTCAATATCGATTCGCAAATGAAGAACTTGGGTAACGATCCGGCCAGCGCCAACTTCTCAGCCTCATTCGGTGCCACCATGGGTCAAAATGGCTGTGCCGGCTTGTATCCAGCTATGCTGGCAGTGATGATTGCGCCAACCATTGGCATTAATCCACTCGATCCGGGCTTTATCGCCACCTTGGTTGCGATTGTCACCGTCAGTTCATTCGGCATTGCCGGTGTGGGCGGCGGCGCGACCTTTGCGGCACTGATTGTACTCTCGGCACTAGATATGCCAGTAGCGCTAGCGGGTCTGTTGATTTCTATCGAACCATTAATCGATATGGGTCGTACCGCTGTGAACGTGAGCGGCTCTATGACGGCCGGTACCCTTACCTCTCGATTGACCGGTGGCCAAGATAAGACCATCTTCGATCACCATGAAGTGGTGAAACAAGACACGGCAAATGCCTAATTATTGAAAACAAGAAACATTATTGATGCCACGCCCATGCGTGGCATTTTTGTGTTCGCACAGAGCCTACATAAAGCAACGCCATGCGATGACCTAATCCCTTACAACTTGTAAGAAATTATTTCAGCGATTACACTCTGCGGCACTGTAACTGCAGGGATCCCCTGCCAACCGTGAGATAATCAATGAGTATTGAACAAACGCTTCAGGCGCGCAGTGGCGGCCAATGTGAACTCTGCACCAGCCAAGACAACTTATCTGTGTATGAAGTCCCATATTCGCCCGACACCACAGCGAACAGTTGCGTATTGGTTTGTGGCACGTGTCACGACCAACTGCAACACCCAGACAATATGGATGTGAACCACTGGCGCTGCCTGAACGATAGTATGTGGAGCCAAGAGCCAGCGGTACAAGTCGTTGCCTACCGTCAGCTTTCTCGTCTTTCTAGCGAAAGCTGGGCGCAAGATAATCTCGATATGATGTATATGGAAGACGATGTCCGCAAGTGGGCAGAAACCGGTCAAGATATCGAAGAAGTCAAAGTATTGGACGCTAACGGCGTGGCACTGCAAAAAGGCGACGACGTGACCGTGATTAAAGATTTGCCTGTTAAAGGTTCAAGCCAGGTGATCAAACAGGGCACGGTAATCCGCGGCATTAATTTGACCGATGACCCTACCCACGTGCAGGGAAAAGTAAACGGCCAAACCCTGTTTGTGATTGCAGAGTTCTGCCGTCGTAAATAAACGGGTGGGCTGTGTTGATACACCGACGCGGCGTCCAAGTGGCGCCGTGTTAATCACGCTTCCGAACAGTTTACACTGTAAAACGTTACGCCTTCCTCACCGTGAAACCAAATAGATTGATCATTGGCAATCCTTCGCCTATTTTCAAACCATGGCACTCGCCACCTGCCTCTTTTAATTGGATTTTTGCATGACTCGTAAGCCGTTTGTCACACTGCATAGCAAAGCCGCACTCATTTTTATTTTGGGCTTGTTAGCGATTTTTATTAGTAGCCTCCTGGTGACACGGTCCTTTTTTCTTTTCGGTATCAGCCATTTAGAAGATATTGAGATTGCTCGATCCAATGATCAAGCTCAGGCCGTTATCGAACGGCTCATTAATAATCAAGCAGAATACGCTATCGATTGGGCGCATTGGGACGATACCTACGAATTGGTTAACGGACGCAATCCCGACTTTGCAGCAAGAAACTTAGCGGACGCCAGCTTAGAGTCCTTGGGACTCAATCTGATGGGGTTTGCTGATTTAAACGGGAAAGTGATCGAAGCTAAAGTATTGGATGAAGCGGACGAGCATGCTTTTATCTCCGACATATATCAATCGGCGCCGATGCACAACCACATCACCCAAAGATGGAGCAATCAACGACAAGCCTTAGCTGGCTTACTTGAACTGCGCGGAAGAATATGGGTGATCAGTGTCAGTCCAATCAGAGACAGCGCAGGGCAGGCTGAAGCTGCTGGTTGGATGATATGGGGCCAAGCACTGACGGGACGTTTCCCATCTGCCTATGAGAATATTTTGGCGGGTAAAAACACCCTCGTTACGACAAAGTCAATTTACGCAAACACCGAGCTTCCTTCTATTACAAGGGATAATGACTATATTGCACGCCTAAGCCCCCTACACGACCTTAATGGCGACCTGGTCGCCATTTTAAAAACCAAAGAGCCACGCCGCTATTACCAGCAAGGTAAGCAAGTGTTCTATTACTTG
Source organism: Salinivibrio kushneri (assembly GCF_027286325.1). NCBI lineage: Bacteria > Pseudomonadati > Pseudomonadota > Gammaproteobacteria > Vibrionales > Vibrionaceae > Salinivibrio > Salinivibrio kushneri. The sequence continues at coordinate 557,608 of NZ_CP114589.1, read as the reverse complement.
ATTCTCGCGTTGGTTATCATCAGCGCACTCATTGGCGGCTCGGTATATCTCCTTTATCGACGAAAAGTGACTAAGCCGTTTATCTCGTTCGAGCGTGACGTGAGTGCCTTACTGGGTGATGCTGCGTCTCCAACCAAATCAAAAGACACATTCACACGCATTACCCAACAAATTGAGGCCTTAGCTCAGTCTTCGTCGCAAACAGAGCAGCAGTTAAAAGAGGCATTATCAAAATTCGATGCGTTATATCACAGCCAACATTTGGGGATGATTGTCTTAGAAGGAGAAGAGATTGTTGATGTCAACCAGGCGCTTTTACAGTTGCTTGGTCATCAGCGTAATACCTTACTGCATCGTTCTTTTGCGACGCTGGTAATCAATGATGAGTCTGCACTTAAGCAACTGATGCAATTTGAGCAACACCCCGAGCGTGAGACAACCCACTTTGAAACCACCTTACAAAGTGCCGCAGGGCAACCTTTAAATTGCGCCATAGAGGTGATCCGCCTCGAGCGACAAGAAAACGGGGCCATCATGCTTGCCGTTAAAGACATGAGTCAACAAAAGCGACAAGCTGCCTTGATTGAAACCTTGTCGCAGCATGACACCTTATCAGGACTGCTCAATCGGCCGGCAACCATTAAAGCATTAAACGAGGCCTTGTCTGGACCTAGCTCTGTTTCCACTATCTACTTTATTGCCACTCGGCTACGTGAAATCTATGAAATATACGGCCATGCCGCTTATGACGGAGCAGTGAAACACATTGCTGACAGCCTCAGCCACCGTTTTCACGGTGCAACTGTGGGGCGTTTGAGTGAAAATGAGTTTGTGATCTTTAGCCATAGCAACGACGATAACAAACTCATTAATGAAGCCAACGATGTGCTAAGAGACAGTACCAACCATTCGACCATCACCGATACCGAGTTTGATATTGGCTTAAAAGCCGCGTTCGTTCATTCCCACCTTCAATTTGAGCACTTCGAGGCACTGGTGCACTGTGGCTTTTATGCGATAGAACAACAGCATGGGCCCAAGCAACATGTCATTATCGTAGACGATGCTCTCGCTCAAGCAGCTCAAGAGACCTTGGTGATCAACCGGAACCTCGTTGCGGCGCTCAAAAATCATGAGTTTACCGCTTTCTTTCAACCCATTGTCAATGCGACATCCAATCAAGTGATCGGCTTTGAAGCATTAGCTCGCTGGCATCATCCGGCCCTGGGCATGATTTCGCCTGGCATCTTTATACCATTAGCGGAAAAACACAAACTCATTATTGAACTCGACGAGCTGGTGCTAGAGAAAGCGTGTGCCTTTTTACAACAAATTCAACAGCACTGGAGCAAGCAGTCACAACATCGCCTTACCATTCACATCAATTTGTCGAGCCCACACTTCGGCGCGAAGTCTCTCGTCACCAATCTCAAACGGCTTATTCAGCAGTATCAATTAGCACCTGGACAGCTGGTATTAGAGGTCACTGAAAGTATTTTGCTTGGTGCCGATCAGGAAACAATAAAACGGATGCACGATCTTAAAGCGCTTGGCGTCCAGCTTGCACTCGATGACTTTGGCACCGGCTACTCGTCCTTCAGCTCTTTGTGCAATTTCCCGCTCGATATTGTCAAACTCGACAAGTCTTATATGAGTGAAATTGAGACTAATGAAAAAGCAAAAACACTGGTACGCAGCATCATCAACATGGCACAAGAGTTAGGAATGACTACCGTAGCTGAAGGTGTCGAAACCGCCTCACAACTGCGCATTGTTAATGTGTGGCGCGTCGATGAAATTCAAGGGTTTTACTTCTTTAAACCCATGAGTGCGGAGCAAGCGATAAGCACGTTTGCTCACAACAAATAACGCGGGAATTGAAGGTAGAAGAGAGCGATTACAAGTTGGTCACGATATTCATTTTTGATTGAAAAGGCTGCCGCGCACCGTATCAGCCTTTTATTTTTGGAAACCTTTATTCGAGATGCCTACTTCCAGTCACGTTCTAACTTTCCGTCTTTGAAACGGTACATTGAGAACCCGAACTGTAGTTCATTACCATTACCATCTTTGACGATCCCAGTATCTTTTCCTAGGCTATGACCCATTAAGTCAACCATTAGTAATGCATTATCAATAAACCACCATATACCAAAGCCACCCAACGTGCAGGCTTTCAGTAATCCGGAGCCAGGTTTGCCTAGATAGAATCTATCTGCGCCGACAAACCCTAAAAACATACCTAGAATTAGTGCAATTATTCTATTTTTGGGTTTAAAACTCTTCACTTCTTTCTCTGGCGCAGGTGTTGTATTTGTCATGTCCCTTCCTCATTTACAAAGTAAAAATTCGACTGGGTGTGAATACCAGAAAAGTTACGCAAACCTCAACTTTTTGTTCGCATTTTTAGACATCGACTCCATAATTCTAGCTTCGCAAGTTCATGAGCTTCATTTAGCGATATTGACCGGAGAGATATAAACTACGCCCCCTCTCTACGCCCCAAACACAGCTTAGAAAAATGTGAACTAGTGCTTTATAACACCTGTTTAGCTTACAAGAATTGAGAGGTTTCCCCTATTTACTCGTGATTTCTCATAAAAAAATATGCGATAGATCATGGGGAATAGAAGAGTCGCAAGGATTTTATTTCCTCCCTGATATCACTCAGTTTAGGAGGATGTGCCCTTTTCTTAATTAAGTAACACTAGTATCACTTATCGTCTCTGTCGGCGCGCTACCGGTTGTGCCATCACTCTTCGCACGACGCCATTGTCTCGCCACTCGACGACTCAGAATATTTCTTTGTGCGGTTTTCTTTGTGCGGATAGTGATTATGAAAAAGTTACGTAACCTTTCTATAAGTCAACGGATAAGCTTAGCTGCCTCGTCCATCGTCCTCATCGGTCTTGGGGCTGTGAGTGCCGTTTCTTTGTCAACGCTGAATAGCAGCCAGTCGGCAATGTCATCCCAGGTCACTGAAAACGTAAAACGTGACCAGGTGATCAAGATGCAAAATCGTGCAACAGCGATTAGCGAGGAGATCCATGCGTATATTGCCTCTCCCCTCGACACGGTACGGACTATCGCTCAAATTTATACCTCAGAAGCGGAAAAGAATAAGTCAGCACGGATCCTCGACCGAGATGATATACCTCGGATCATGTATTCGATTTTGAAACGCCAACCTGAATGGCACAACATCTACACCGAGTGGCAAAAAAACGTGTTGGGCGCCGATGCTTTTTACTACGGCGACCCAACAAGCGCTGCAGATGGGCGCTATGTGCCGTCTGTGTCGGTGGATAAGAGCGGGGAAATGCGCCTGACCGCTGCGCAAAATTTTTCTGAAACCAATCCTTGGTATCAATGCCCGGTGAGCACACAAAAAGATTGTATCACCGACCCAAGAACGGCTGAGATTAAGGGAAACACCCAAACGGTGTTTGATGTGACAACCCCCGTTTTCCGTTTCGATAAAACCGTCGCCATGGTGGGTAGTACACTGACTACGGCACAAATCCAGTCCATTCTCGCCAAACGTGCGGACAGTAACGGTGAACTGTTTGTTGTCAGCCAAGATGGACGAGTCGTTGCCAGCACCGATCAACAGGTCCAGCATGGTGCCGCGGTCTCCAAGCTATCCTCTCCCGCGTATCACTTTCTTGCCAAGCTCCAGAACCAAAGCCATAAAAGCCAATTCAAACAAACCGATTCACACTTTTACGTATCGCAACCTATCGAATTTGGCAATATGCCTCAGACGTGGTCAGTGATGATTGTGACCCCCAAACAGGCCGCAATGGCCCCAGTCACACAACTGAATCAGATGATGACAGACGCCGAAAGCGATATTCAAAACACCATTTATTGGGTAAGTGGCCTCGTCCTTATTCTCGCTTTTGGGATCATTCAAGTCGTCATCAGACGCCAATTGGCGCCGTTAACCAGCGTGGAACACTCTATTCAAGCGATAGCCCAAGGTGGTGGCGACTTAACTCAGCGCTTGTCGGTTAATGGTAAGACCGAGATTGATCGTATCAAACAGTCAGTCAATCAGATGCTGGATGCGCTGCAATCAATGGTGGGACAAATTCAACAAGCGGGTGGACGCTTATCCGACACATCAACGACAGCCAATAACGCCATTACCGATGCCCACCAAGCCCTGTCTGATAATACCGAGACATTACACCAAGCCGCGACGGCGATGGAGCAACTGACTGCGACCTCAAAAGATGTGGCAACCAACTCTGAAGCCTCCCAAGAGAAAAACGCCGCAGTCGTCTCATCGCTGAATCAATGCATGGAGAATGTTTCTAACAATGTGGCACGTAACCAAACTGCCAACACGGATCTGCAAAAAGCCAACAGTTTTGTCAGCGAAGTCAAAGCCAGTGGTAGCGATATTGCCGCTTTACTCGACGACATTCGCGGCATCTCAGATCAAACCAACTTGCTAGCGCTCAATGCCGCGATTGAGTCGGCTCGCGCCGGTGAAGCTGGCCGAGGGTTTGCGGTGGTCGCTGACGAGGTGCGCGCCTTGGCCCAGCACTCACAAAAATCTGTCGACCAAATCGTCTCGACGCTTGAGACCTTCAACCAACTCCTTACCGATATTGAAGCCGTCATCCAACAAGGTGAGCGTGGTGCGGCGGAGGGTTATCAAGCGAGTGTTTCCGTGCAGGAGACCTTAAACGAAATTGTTGATTTGGTGCAGCAGCTAGGCGATATCAATTATCAAACCGCAGGCGCGGCGGAAGAACAAAGTGCTGTCTCTCAGCAGGTGGCCGAAAATATCCAAGCCCTTTCGCAACGTATTGAACAAACTTTATCACTCAGCGAGCAAGCGCAAGGCGCAAACCAAACCCTCAACCACGAGGCCAAAACGATTCGCCAGCTGGTCGATACGTTTACCGTTTAGTCCCCAGCCTTTTCTCTCTTACTAAAAAAGGGCAACCAACGTTGCCCTTTTTGAGGTGATATCTTGTTAAAGACGCGCTGTAAAACGTAGCTTTAATGGTGAGATTACTGCTTGTCTAATTGTGCTTTCATCGCGTCACGAAAGACTTGGTCAGCGTCAGTAATACCCAATTGCTCCGCATCACGCAGCAATCCCATTGCTTTGTCGACATCGCTATCTGCAATGGCGGCCCGAATAGCCTGGTGATAAAAGCTAACGCTTTCTTGTTGCGGACGTTCAGTGGCCGAGAGCGCGGGCAGGACGATAGTCTGATCACTGGTACGTGATCCCAATGCGGTTGCTTCGATGGAAAATGTGCCGGTCAACGCGCGCGGTACTTGAATATCGTCCACTTCAGGTAAGTAATTCCCTCTTCCCTCTGCGTCCAGTTTCGCTGGATGGCTGACCGCTACAGTTTCATTAAGTTTGTCTTTGTCGGTAAAAATAACCAAATAAAGTGCACTATCACCCATTTGTGGATGCACTTTAATATTCCCTTGCAAGCGGTTGCCATCGGCTAAGCGGGGTTTTAGATACACTAAATCACTATCTCCGAGCGCGGCGCGAATCTCGCCAGACTGATTAATCACCTTGGCACTTGGGACAAAAACACTATCGTTGATTTCTGCCTCAATATTGATAGCTAATCCATTTTTTACCATCGGTAATTCAAAAATGACGCTAGGGCTATCAATGCTATCGATATCGAGGACTTGTGTTTGCTCTGTGACCGCTATTTTTATCTCTTTATCCATTGTTATAGGCAATTGTTTCGCTTTTTCAATCTGCGTCACTGCCTTTCCCGTCGGTGCAACCTGATATTGGTCATCAACAAACGTCGAGCACCCGTTAAGCAGTAATAATCCAGAAATAAATAACACTTTCTTATTCATATAAAACACCTAAAAAAATAGCCGACAATTGTCGGCTATGAAAAAAGACAGTTTAAAAAAGAGCTTACCACCAAGCTTCCAATTGCACACCCGTTACGAACTCTGAGTCACCTTTGTCACCAAACGTATCTCCTTCTTCATCGGTAATATACGTACCGTAGAAGCGAATCTCAGGACGCGACCAGAAGCTGTCACCCATTGCCCAAGCTTGAGCTAAAGTAAACTTGTGGCCTCCTTGGTCTGTTCCTTGATTTTCTCCATCAAAGAAGCCGACCTCACCGATGGTACGCATCGTGTCGTTCCACTTATAAACAGGGCGCACAACCGCGGTGAACATATCAGAGTCACCCTCACCATCTGTCAAATCCGAGCCATTATGATAAGAGAGCTGATGGCCGAGTTCCATCGACGACCCAACATTCATCACACCCCAGTTGATAATACGGTAGCCTTTCGCATCGTTTTTATCGTCGGAGCCGCGGCTGTACCATGCACCAGATCCAAAGCCAGCAATCTGATCCCCGTATCCTGCAGAGCCATATTGCAAGATTGTTTGGTTGAAGCCGTTGTCCATATTTTGATGCACAATACCGGTAAGCATAATACCATCATCAGCGGCTTCGGTTTGGTCATCTTTTTCGGTCGCAAAGTTATAGGCCGTGGCGAGCTCTAAACTAGCGTCTTCCCACAAGCCGATATTGGCTAAGCGCGCATCAAAAATATAGCCTGAAGACTGATCATTTTCTCCATCTTGAACAAACGCTAAAGAAAGTTTTTGATCGCCAAGTGAAATATTTTCAATACCACCACCGGTACCTGAGGTATTCAAGAAATAGAAGTCAGTAATGTGGATATCTTTACGTTGATAATAGCGCTTACCCGCCCAAATAACGGCTTCAGGGTCGGATGCAATCACACCTTTGGCTTGGACATTAAACTGCGCGACATTAATTTCGCTATCTTCCCAACCATTTTGGCCTTTATCACTAGAGGCAATCATCGATTCCAGCTTCCATGATTGCTCACCCGTTTGAAGCTCTTCTGAAAAGCCGAACTCGTAATAGTTGTCGTCTTCATTACCCAAACGACCAACTTTATTCTTTTCAAAAGCACTATCACCTGCACCATCACCACCGATCGCAGCACCCGCACGAGCATAACCATTAAAATCTACAGCGAACGCTGAGGTGGCAGTGACAGCAGCTGCGACAGCCGCCGCAATTAAACTTACTTTTCTCATACCTTACTCCATAATGCGCCTTTTTTACGTGTCTCTTCACACCGGCAGTGGGTAGTGGAAAAAGACAGTGTGTCCAAGGCTTAGCTTTCTTCGTTATCCTGGAAATATCCTATCCCCGAGTACTGAAATGCGCGTCATCCGGTGATGAGGTTTAAGGGGGAGGAGGAGCAAGGAGGAGATAAGGAGGATTATCCTCACTTATCGACATCGATCACTGAACCAAGGCGTAATTGGTAACTAGGTTTCTTATTTATCCCCTACAAAACGTCGAACAGATCACTATTAATAATTTTATTCATAGCAATATGAAACTTTATTACATGAGGGGTAATGATCATAAATGTGACGTCAGATTGAATTATTTATAGGTAACCGCTCTAATAGCGATTCGTCTCATTTAACGGTGTTAGTTATGTCGGTTTGTTTCCCATCCCCTTATGTATTAGGGGCGCAATTACACCCATCAGGCTGTCGGTTTGCGCTGCATGCACCAGACCAGGACTGCGTACATTTACTATTGTGGCATCAAGAGCACCAACCACAGCGGATCGCTATGTACGAATATAAGCGTGGTTATTGGACGAGAGATGTCGCTGATGTCGTCGCAGGGCAAGAATACAGTTTTGAGGTCTCACATGATGGCCAAACATGGTGCGTCGCAGATCCTTATGCGCAGGCCATTTCCGGCCCTTTAACCTATCAGCCTCCCTATACCCCATCGCAAAGCACACAGGTGGCGCGTTGCCAAGTCGTCGATCATGAGTCTTTTGATTGGCAAGGCGTATCATCGCCCCAACGCTCAATGTGCGACACGGTGATTTTCGAAACCCATGTTAAAGGACTAACTCAACAACACCCAGATGTCCCGCCAGCGCAGCAAGGACGCTATTTAGGCTTAGTGTCATCAGCGGTGTTGGCGTTCTATCAACAACATCAGATTAATTGCCTGCAACTGCTACCGATTACCTGTTGCTTACCGGAGCCGCATTTACTCAGCCAGCAAAAAACCAACTACTGGGGCTACAACCCATACGTTTGGATGGCACCGGATCCACGTTACGCGAAGAAAAATGCGGTTGACGAGCTGAAAACGGCAATACGCGAACTACACCGCCACGACATCGAAGTCATTTTAGACGTGGTATTTAATCATACGGCGGAAGGCGGAGAAGGTGGGCCGATTCTTCATTACAAAGCGCTTGATCATGCCATGTACCTCCAGGATGGCCAACAACTGTGCAACCATACCGGCTGTGGCAATACCATTGATATACGCCACCCTGCTGCACTGAAGCAGGTGCTCGACACCTTACGGGTGTGGGTCACCGACTATCACGTGGATGGGTTTCGGTTCGATCTCGCCGCTACCTTGGGGCGAGACGGCGATGCCTTTAACCCCCACAGTGCATTTTTCCTCGCCATTGCCCAGGATCCGATCCTTTCTAAGGTCAAGTTGATTGCGGAACCCTGGGATATAGGCCCCGATGGGTATCAGCTAGGACAATTTCCGATTAACTGGGCTGAATGTAACGATAAAATACGCGATACCACGCGCAGCTTGTGGCGAGGAGAACCAGGCATACTGCAAGATTTCGCTACGCGATTGATGGGATCGCGCGACGTTTTCAGCGCGGCGCATTGGCCCGATCATTTGCCGATTAACTATGTAACCTATCATGATGGTTTTACCCTGCAGGATGCGGTCAGTTATGCCAAGCGGCATAACCATGCCAATGGCGAGAACAACCGAGATGGCCATGGCGATAATCGCTCCGCCAACTATGGTGTCGAGGGGCCGACAAACAATCCTGACATTATTGAGATAAGGACTCGGCAAAAACGGAATATGATGGCGAGCATCCTCTTCTCGCTGGGGACGCCGCACATTCTAATGGCCGATGTTTTAGGGCACTCACAACAGGGAAACAACAATGCCTATTGCCAAGACAACCCCATCAGTTGGTTAAACTGGCAAACGCAGGATCACGCTTGGTCAAACTGGCTAGCCACCATGATTGCACGCCGCAATGCCATTTTACCGCGCTTTATCGATGCGTTGAGTGGCACACAGCGTCATTGCAATCAGATTGTGTGGCGACACCCGAATGGCGATCCGATTCAAGATCATCAATGGCCAAGCCTGCAAACACTCAACTGTCAGATCACGATAGGCGCGCATCACCCTGACGCGGGTCAATCGATGCTCATTGCCATTAACAGCAGCGACACCGCGCACAACCTACGGCTTCCACCAAATCATCAGTGGCGTATTGTCTGTGACACCGCAACTAATGAAACGACCATCACCACACCCGAGCCATCCCTGATATTGGCAGACAAGAGCTTTTTAGTCTGCATTGACGGTGACTGGCTGTAGCCCAGTATCACCCGCATCAAAAAAGGCAGCTAATATTAGCTGCCTTTGCTTTGGGGGGTAATTGATCTGACGACGTAAAGCTTTACCCTTTCACGCCACCTGCGGTCAAACCACCGACTAACCAACGTTGGGCGAGTAAGAAAACACCGGTAATCGGTACCGCTGAAAGCACGGCTGCCGCCGCGAAGTCGCCCCACAGATAGTTCTGCGGATACAAATACTGCTGCATGCCGACCGCCAAGGTATACGAATCAACATCCGACAACAGAATAGACGCCACCGGCACCTCACCTACCGCCATGATAAACGACAGGATAAAGACCACAGCCAAAATAGGCACGGAGAGCGGAAGCAACACCAGCCTAAACGCCTGCCATGGGGTGGCGCCATCCAGTGCTGCGGCTTCTTCCAATGAACCATCAATGCTTTCGAAGTAGCCTTTAATGGTCCAAACATGTAATGCAATCCCGCCCAAGTAGGCAAAGATCAAACCACCGTGCGTGTTGAGCCCCAAGAACGGAATGTACTGCCCCAACTTATCAAACAAGGCATAGATAGCCACCAATGCCAACACCGCGGGGAACATTTGAAAGATCATCATCGCGTTCAAGATGGTTTGCTTGCCTTTAAATCGCATACGGGCAAAGGCATACGCCGACGTCGTCGAGAGCACCACGATAAACAGCGAGGTAATACCTGCCACTTTTACCGAGTTCCACAGCCACAACAGAACGGGGAATGGCGGCGGCGTGACCGTGCCATCAGGATTTGTCACCGAGAAACCCAGTGCTAATTTCCAATGTTCAAGTGATGGATTTTTCGGGATCAAACTCCCAGTGGCGAAATTCCCTTCACGGAATGAAATCGCAATAATCATTAATAGCGGGAATAGGATCAGCGCCAAAAATAAGCACAAGCCAATATGGGTTGCCCAGACGCGATATTTTAAGGATTTACCTTGTACCATTGCCATATTTAGGTCCCTCAGTGCTCGTTTTTCTGCGTCATACGAAGGTTGATTAACGCCAGTGCGCCGACAATCAAGAAAATCAGAGTGGCGATGGCACTTGCCAGACCAAAGTCTTGGCCACCACTGCCTTCAAAGGCAATGCGATAGGTGTAGCTGACCAGCAAGTCGGTATAGCCGGCCGGCTCAGTGGTGCCAATGCGGTTTGGCCCACCTTCTGTTAACAGCATAATCATCACAAAGTTATTGAAGTTAAAAGCAAAAGCGGCAATCAGCAGCGGTGTTAACGGTTTAATCATCATCGGCAGCGTAATACGGGTGAAGTTCTGAACGAAATTCGCGCCGTCAATCGCGGATGCCTCGTAGAGATCATCGGGGATCGCTTTAAGCAAGCCCATACAGAGGATCATCATATAAGGGAAACCCAGCCAGGTGTTAACGGTGAGCACCATGCTCCGCGCCAAGAACGGGTCAGAGAACCAATTCGGACTGATGCCAAACAGGGCTTCCAAGACCATGTTGATTTCACCAAAGCTTTGGTTAAACAAACCACGGAAAATCAAAATTGAAATAAAGGCGGGTACCGCATACGGAAGGATCAATAACAAGCGGTAGATCGACTTACCTTTCAGCTCTTCCCACTGCACCAAGCTCGCCAATATCAAACCGATAAAGAGGGTAAACACAACGGTGAGCACGGAAAAGACAATCGTCCAGATAAAGATGCCAATAAACGGCTCTTTAATGCCCTCGTCCGTCCATACACGCTCAAAGTTATCCGTGCCAATTTGCACCACATAACCGGGTGACACCGTGTCGCCAACAAATTCACCGGAGGCATTAACCGGTTGGTAATAGCCTATCTCATCGTTAGGTTTAAGCGTCTCACCGGTTTTATTGTTGATTAGCGTGCGACCATCGTCCTGCAGGCTATAGAGCGATTGAATGGCAGCGAACTTACGTAACCCACTCATACGAATGGTTTGATCATCTGACAGTTGCAAATCTAGATTACCGAGCGCCTCTCGATTTTGAATCACATCGCGGAGTGACGCTTTTTGTCCCTCAACACTGTCAATCGGGCTAAGTGACAAGTTTTCATCGGCCAGCGTTGCAAATTCAAATGGCTTGGTAGCATAGCGTGTGTTCTCGCCCTCCACCACAATACGGACGCCTTGATCCGTTTGATACAAAGAGAAAGGATAGCTGTCGCCACTTTGAAAGGTTCGCTCTAGTAATACGGACTGGGCGCGCTCAAAAGAGAGTTGGTTTTTGGCGCTATAGTTGGTGAATGACAGCCCGACAGTATAAACCAACGGAAAAATAATGAAGAGGATCATCCCCGCGATACCTGGATAGATATAGCGATGGGCGTATGTTTTTTTACTGCCAAAAATGTACAGCGCTAGTGCGGTTAATACCACAGTTAACAGGGCAAAGGCGGTTTCACCACGCGAATACATCAAGACGGTGGCATAGCCATTGATAATGGCCACAGTAGCCAGTAACGCCCATTTTATGAACGCTTTTGTGCTGCTGGGCAAAGAAGAGCCTGACGTTGTCATAGCTTGGGAACCTTGGACTGACTGCATAAGGAACGCTACTCACATAGTTTTTAAAAAATGCAGGGAGGCAAGCCCCCCTGCAGATAGAGCTTATTTGACCATTTGCGTTTCCGCATCGTCGAGCGCTTCCTCGACGCTTTGGCGACCATCGACCACATTGATGATGGCGTTTTTGGCAGCCGCCCAGAATCCATTCATTTGTGGAATGTTTGGCATTACTTCGCCATGTTTGGCATTTTCCATGGTCGCCGCAATACGGCTATCTTGAGCCAGCTCTGCTTGATAAGCATTCAGCGCCACTGCACCTAGGGGCTTATCCGCATTGACCGTCGAAAGGCCTTCTTTCGTCAGCAGGTAGTTTTCCAAAAACTCAACTGCCAGTGCTTTGTTTGGCGACGCGGTGCTAATACCGGCACTAAGTACACCCACAAAAGGCTTAGACGCTTCACCTTGGAAGGTAGGTAAAGTGGTTACCCCGTAATTGATGCCTGACTTTTCGATGTTGCCCCACGACCATGGGCCGTTGATGGTCATCGCTGTGTCACCTTGGTTGAAAGAAGACTCAGAGACCGAGTAGTCCATGTCAGATGAAATCACACCGTCTTTCACCATCTGCTTCATGAAATGCAGTGCGTCATGCACACCTTGGTTATTGATGCCGGCGTCTTTCACATCATAGCCATTGGCCGTTTGCTTAAACGCATAACCGCCATCAGCCGCCATCAATGGCCATGTAAAGTACGGTTCTTTTAGGTTCCACATGATGGCTGACTTACCCTGCTCTTTGAGCTTGGCATCCATCTCAACCACGTCTTGCCACGTTTCTGGTGGATTAGGCACCAAATCTTTGTTGTAGATAAGCGAAAGCGATTCCACTGCCACTGGATAACCGACGTATTTGCCTTTGTATTTCACCGCATCCCAAGCAAAGTCGACCATGCCTTCTTTAAGACGATCTGAAGGGCGGATTTCTGCCAACAGGCCTGATTCTGCGTAGCCGCCGAAACGGTCATGCGCCCAAAATACGATGTCTGGACCATCGCCGGTAGACGCTGTTTGCGGGAACTTATCCTGCAGGCCATCAGGGTGAACAACAGTGACAGGAATACCCGTGTCTTGCTCAAAGCGGTCACCCACTTCGGCAAGGCCGTTGTAGCCTTTGTCTCCGTTAATCCAAATCGTCAGTTGGCCTTCTTCGATATTGGCATTGGCGCCAAATGAACCCAGTGCAATCAGGGTACCGAGAGCAACAGCGCTAAGTGATTTTTTCATCTTTCTATCCTTCTTCTACTGAGGTGTAGCACGATTCCATGGAGGATGAGCTGTATTTCACGGTCTATCATGGGTAATTCCCGTGTATTCCTCATCATCCTGGCTTCTACGCCCTGCCTCTATGCGAGCGAATTCGTGATCCATATCGCTCGTCGCTAATGATGCGGTTCACAAAAATAAACGGTACGTGATCAACTTCAACTAATTTGCTAATCATTTTGTGATGTACGCCCTCAAATCAATTTAGGGAGGAGATTATCCTCCTCCCCGCCTACTCCCCCTGTAATAATTGTCCACGGGAGGATGTGCCGCTTGCGCAGATACGCGACACTGCCTGACATCAAAAAGCATCGGGTGGAATGCATCCAATGTGCTTAGTCAGTAACCAAACAGCGTTCAACAAAAAAGATAACGCTCGAAAATGGCCGATATTGAATAGCACAGCCACCTATAATGCGTATTGAGCCGAATTAATGAAAAGCGATTGAGGGCGAGCGACATGGCAAGTGTCACGTTTAAAAACGTTTGTAAAGCGTATGACGACGATGTAATGATTTCAAAAAACGTTGACCTAGAGATTAAAGATGGCGAGTTTGTTGTCTTTGTCGGTCCATCTGGCTGCGGTAAATCCACCCTATTACGCTGCGTAGCGGGGCTGGAAGATATTACGTCGGGCGATCTTTATATTGATGATCAGCGCGTCAATGAGGTTGAGCCCTCGAAGCGCGGCGTCGGTATGGTATTCCAATCTTACGCGTTGTATCCCCACCTAAACCTCTACGACAATATGTCGTTTGGCTTGAAACTAGCAAAAACCAATAAAGCGGAAGTCGATAAGCGCGTTCATCAAGCGGCAGAGATCTTACAACTCGGTCACCTACTCGACAGACAACCCAAGTCGTTGTCTGGCGGACAACGTCAACGTGTCGCGATTGGCCGCACACTCGTCTCCCAACCTCGTGTATTCTTACTCGATGAGCCACTTTCCAACCTTGATGCTGGCCTACGCGTACAAATGCGCGCACAAATCACCAAACTGCAACGCCAACTTGGCTGTACCATGATTTATGTCACCCACGATCAAATTGAAGCCATGACCATGGCAGACAAAATTGTGGTGTTGGATGAGGGCCGAGTCGCACAGGTGGGCAAACCGCTCGAGCTATACCATTACCCACAAAACCGCTTTGTCGCGTCGTTTATCGGCTCACCGAAGATGAACTTCATGAGTGTCTTTATTGAAGATGTCGAGCCAAACCGTGTCAAAGTACAGCTCAGTGAAGGGGCCAGCTTCTGGGTGCCTGTCGATGGCAAAACCGTCACGCGCGGCGATCGCATGTCTCTCGGCATTCGTCCTGAGCATTTGGTGGCCGCCAAAGACGGCGACGCGCAAATTGAAGGGGAAGCAACCATTGTCGAGAAGTTGGGCAACGAAACGCAAATCTATCTCAACCTTGAAAGCGCAGACGCGGATGTGATCTATCGCCAGCTCGATACGGTTGAGATTGAGCCCGGCGAAAAGTACGCGATTGGCATTCCAGCCCATCGCTGTCATTTGTTCCACAGTGACGGTCGAGCGTGCAAGCGCCTGCATCGTGAAAATGGCGTCACCTTCGTTGATGAAGAAGACGCGGCGTAACATCACCTCGTAAAAGACAACGACTAGGCCGCATTCGCGGCCTTTTTTACGGTATCCACTCAGAGAAGAAAAGCGCTATGTACAGGGCGAGCAAAGAAAAACGCCAAGGGTTAACTTGGCGTAATCTTCACGTTGTAGCCTAAAGAGAGTAAGTGCCTTCACCCTTGCCAGCGATAAAACACAGTGGCTAATGGGGGGAGGTTCAATGTTAGCGATTGGGGCTGGTCGTGCGCCGCGCTCTTATCGGTGCTAAGCGCTGCGTAAACGGGGTACCCACTGCCCCAAAACGCCTCATCATCCGAGTTTAATACCAATTGGTAGTCACCACTCATCGGCACACCCAGCTGAAAACCATCCCGGGGGACGGGAGTGAAATTACTCACCACCAGCATCCGCGAGCCGTCATCTCCAAGCCGCTCGTGTGCAATCACACTGAGATCGGCTGCGTCTTTTAAGCGCCACTCAAATCCTGCTGGGTCGCAGTCGAGACGATGCAGCGCCGGCGTCGAGACATACAGGTGGTTCAGCGCTTTCACCCATGCTTGAATACCTTGATGGCGGTCGTATTGCAACCAATGCCATTCAAGCTGACTGTCATGGCTCCACTCCGCGGTCTGACCGATTTCCGCCCCCATAAAGTTAAGCTTTTTACCTGGCTGACCATACATATACCCAAGAAAAGCACGTAAGTTGGCAGTTTGCTGCCACTCGTCACCGGGCATTTTACCGATTAGCGAGCCTTTTCCATACACCACTTCATCATGAGACAGTGGCAATACATAGTTCTCGCTAAACGCATAGACTAATGGAAACGTCAGCGTGTCGTGGTGATAGCGTCGATACACCGACTCTTGGCGAATATAACTGAGGCTGTCATGCATCCAGCCCATATTCCACTTAAACCCAAACCCAAGCCCGCCTGCATACGTAGGGGCCGATACTCCCGGAAACGTGGTCGATTCCTCGGCAATGGTCATCGCGTTAGGAAAATAGTGATACACAGACTCGTTCATCCATTTTAATGTGGCGATGGCATCGTAATTCTCGTTTCCGCCATCCACATTAGGGATCCATTGATCCTGTTCTCGCGAGTAATCGAGATAAAGCATCGACGCGACGGCATCGACACGCAGACCATCGATATGAAATTGATCAAGCCAATACAAGGCATTGTTCACCAAAAAGCGGCGTACATGCTCTTTACTCATATCGTAGAGGTGACAGTGCCAGTCGTTGTGCCAACCGCGTCGTGGATCGGGGTCGTGATATAGCGGAGTGCCATCGAAAAAGGCTAAACCGTGGTCGTCGGTAGGGAAATGCCCGGGCACCCAATCCAGGATCACACCGATACCTGCTTGATGGCATTGGTCGACAAAATACTTAAAATCATCCGGCGAGCCATAGCGGCTGGTCGGCGCAAACAGCCCCACGGGCTGATAACCCCAGGAACCATAAAAGGGGTGCTCACTGACGGGCATTAGCTCCACATGGGTATAGCCCATTTCGACCAAATAAGGGACTAAACGGTCAGCAAGCTCACGATAGCCCACGCACTGACCCGACGCATCTCGCTGCCAAGAGCCGAGATGAAGCTCATAAAACGATAACGCTTGCGTGTGTTTTTCAGTCACGGGACGCGCCTGCCACTGGTGATCGTGCCACTGATAAGCACGCTGATCGTAGGTCAAAGACGCAAACGATGGATATTGTTCAGCATACACTCCGTAAGGGTCGGCTTTGTGAGGTAATGCCTGGCCATCCGGTCCCGTTAGGGCGTATTTATAGCGCTGCTGCATGCCAAGGTGGGCGATGAATCCCACCCAAAAACCATTTTCGATAGACGTCATGTTGGCGGCATCGGCTTGCCAATGGTTCCAATCGCCAATCACACTGACCGATTGTGCGTGCGGGGCAAACACCACAAACCGGACACCCTCGACCGGTTTGCCCGCGACAGGTAAAGTGATCGGATGTGCGCCCATATAATGGTGTGCAACGCTTGGGTTATATAAAGCAGCCATATCCATTGCAAAATGATCAGGCTGAATAGACTGGGGCAGTCTCGAAAGGGAAGAATCTGGCATCGGCGACTCCTTATATAAAAAAACGCTCCATCCTATGCGTGTTGGCTGGCACTGAGGATAGAGCGTTAGAGCATGGCATGGTGGTTACACCGTTTGGCGGCTCGCTTGCATGCGCACCCGCGATAAGTCTCTGGCAAGTTGATTGAGTTCGTCTCGCCCAAACAGTGTCTCTAAACTGACCGAGAGTTTGCGTCGCCAGTTAGGGTATTCATCTACGGTTCCTGGAATGTTTACTGGTTTATCCATTTCCAACCAGTCTTCCAATTGGACACTCAATAGCGCCGATTGGCCGGCAGCAACATGCAATTGCAGCGCGCGGCACAAGTGACCATCCATCGGCACATAGCGTGCGTCGCCACCAACACCATCTGGCAGCATGCCATGCCAGCGCACGCTGTCTAATATGCCTTGTTTGGCTTTCAGGCGATCATCAAACAACTGCTGAAGCTGGGCCTCGTCCGGATAAAGCCCTAGCTCTTGCCCGAGTTTCAAATCGTCACAGTGCCAAAAACCACGAATGGTTGGCATATCATGGGTGGAAAGTGTCGCCATCGCTTGCTCGGTGTAATGTGCCGGAGAGATAAACCCGCCATCATCCGCCGAAGTTTCAAAGAAGAATACCTTGTAAGAATGCACACCCGCGTCAGCAAGCAGATCAACGATTTCATCTGGTACCGTCCCCAAGTCCTCACCAATCACACTGCACTGATGACGGTGCGACTCAAGCGCTAAAATCGCGAGCATGTCTTTAACGGGATAGTACAAGTAGGCGCCCTCGGTGGCATTCTTTCCTTTAGGGATCCACCATAAGCGCAGCAAGCCCAGTACATGATCGATACGCAAAGCCCCGCAATGGCGCATGTTGGCCCGCAACAACTCGATGTAGGCATGGTAACCGGTATGTTGTAGCGCTTGCGGATCAAATGGCGGTAAGCCCCAGTTTTGCCCCCGAGGTCCCAACACATCCGGCGGCGCACCAATGCTAGCATCCAGTACTAACGGTGAATTATCCGACCAGGTTTCGCTACCCGCATCAGACACCCCAACAGCAAGATCACGGTACAAGCCCAACGACATCCCCTGCTCTTCAGCAATGGCCTGTACTTCTTCCATTTGACCTTCGGCAATCCACTGTAAGTACATGTACAGCTGGATATCATCGCTATGCTGCTCGATAAATGCTTGCGTCGCGGCATTTTCATAGCGACGATATTTTTCAGGGAATACGGGCCAGCCCCAAGCATGAGGGTCTTCCGCGCGTAAATATTGATGCAAGGCATCAAAGGTGGCTTGCTGTTTTAAGCTCTCTCCACCTTTTTCTATGAAGTCTAAAAACGCAAGGCCACGTCGTGTCTGCTGCTGCAGCTCACGTTGCTTAAATTCTTGAAACAACAGAGGCAGTACGGCCATCTTTAGCGCAGCGACTTCACTATAATCGACCCAATGGGTGTCGCGCACTGCTTGCAGGCGACGCTGAAACTCGGCACTGCCCACTAATTGCTGCGCACGGGCGCTCAAACAAAACTCTCGAACGTTGCTCACATCAATATACAAAAGATTAAGCCAACGACGTGATGACGGACTATAAGGGCTCGCGGCTTCTGGGTTGGCAGGGAACAACGCATGAATGGGGTTAAGGCCGACAAAATCAGCCCCCCGCGAGGCCAGCTCACTAACCAATTGTTTCAGATCACCAAAATCACCAATTCCCCAGTTATGAGGAGTGCGTAATGTGTAGAGCTGAATACTCGGGCCCCACATTTTCTTGTGTCGATCCAATTCTGGCTGCTTATAACATTGGGTCGGCGCCATGATGAGTGTCATTTGGTACGGGGCTTTGCGCCGTTTACGTATCACGGACAATCGGTGATAGCCCCATGGAAGCGTGCAAGGCAGGCTAAACACCAGCGGGCCACCGTCACTGCGCTCATCGCGAACAATTTGCGACTGTAAATACCCTTCAAAGCACTCACCCTGTTCGGTTTCCAAACGCCAACTAAAGTCGCTTTCCCGCGCGCTGGTGCCTAAATGAAGCGCAATTTCAACCGGCTCATTCTCCTGCACCACTTGCACAGGGGCGAGCACATCCGCTTTGTGTTTTTTCTCCGCCGACGCCAATAACGCCTCGTCGCTTCGTGTGTCATAGCCAAGTGACGTTAATAAGTCATGTAAGGTACTGTCCGGCACGGCCGCTTCTGAGCCCCATGCACTGATATAGCGATCAGCGAGGTTGGCCATTTGTGCGACTGTCTTCAATGCAGATTCTTTCATCGCTTTCTCCGAGGGGTCTGCCCCCTTCTTTTATTGGGCACTATTGTTGTCATTATTGTTAGGTGGCAAGGCGCATTCCTTGCCACCGATAAGGTTGTTAACCCGTTATATTGCAATTAGCGTTTTACCGCCTCTAGCTGCCAAATGTTATTAACGTAATCGCGAATTGAGCGGTCTGAGCTAAATTTGCCCACTAAAGCGGTGTTCAAAATCGCTTTGCGTGCCCACTGCGACGCGTCACGGTAGTCACGGTCAATGTCATTGTGTGCCCGCACGTAATCGGCAAAGTCAGCCAAACACAGATACGGGTCACCGCTACCCATTACGCTGTCAAACACAGGACGTAGCGCTCCTGGCTGACCAGGTGTGAACGTTTCATCCAACAGACTATCCAAGGCGGCCTTCAATAGAGGCTGGCTGTGATAGACCGCTTCAGGCTGATAGCCTTTTTTGCGCAATGCCGTGACCCCATCGACATCAAGACCAAAGATATAGATGTTGTCGTCACCCACTTCTTCACGGATTTCCACGTTTGCGCCATCCATGGTGCCGATGGTGAGTGCGCCGTTGAGTGCCATTTTCATGTTACCCGTGCCAGACGCTTCTTTACCGGCCATAGAAATCTGTTCAGACACATCGGCAGCCGGAATAATGATTTCGGCCATGCTGACACGATAATCAGGAATGAAGACGACCTTAAGCTTGTCACCGACTCGTGGATCATTATTAATGGTTTCAGCGACTTTATTGATTGCATAGATGATCGATTTTGCTAATTCATAGCCAGGGGCTGCTTTCGCGGCAAAAAAGACCACTCGCGGTGCCATATCGAAATTCGGCTCATTGATAAGGCGCTGGTACAGCGAAATCACGTGCAACAGGTTAAGGTGCTGACGCTTATACTCATGCAGACGCTTAATTTGTACATCAAAAATCGCATCGGTATTTAGAGTGATATCGAGGTGCTCTTTGACCCATCCCGCCAAACGCTGCTTGTTGCGCTTTTTGACATCCATAAATGTCTTTTGAAAAGCAGTATCATTGGCGTATTGAGCAATCTGTTCGAGTTGCTCTAATTGCGCTGGCCACTGCTCACCAATTTTTTCACTGATCAAGTTGGACAAGTCAGGGTTACAGAACTTCAACCAGCGACGCGGTGTGATGCCATTGGTCACATTTTGAATGCGGCCTGGATATAGCGCGTCAAATTCAGGGAATAAATCACGCTTAACCAACTGAGAGTGCAAGGCCGCAACGCCATTCACCGCATAAGAGCCCACCACACATAGATTCGCCATACGCACCATGCGCTCACCTTTGTCGTCAATCACAGACAACACCTGCTTTTTCACCACATCGCCGGGCCATTTCGCTTCGACCTCTTGCATGAAGCGATGGTTAATCTCAAAAATGATCTCCATATGACGCGGTAGCAAGTTCGCAATTAACGCCTCACTCCAGGTTTCTAAGGCTTCGGGCAATAAGGTGTGATTGGTGTAAGCAAAGGTACGACTGGCGATGGACCACGCATCATCCCAAGCTAGCCGATAGTCATCCAGCAACACACGCATCAGTTCAGGAATAGCGATGGTGGGGTGAGTATCGTTCAACTGAATGGTTTCGTGCTCAGGCAGCGCAGCTAAAGGGTGGCCAGCGTCTAAATGGCGACGAAGAATATCCCCCACAGATGCTGCACTGTGGAAATACTGCTGCATCAAACGTAACGTTTTACCCGCATCGTGGTTATCGTTGGGGTACAAGACTTTGGTCAGGTTGCCCGCATCAATCATAGATTGCTGGGCGTGGGTATAGTCACCCGCGTTAAAGGCATCGAGAGCAAATGGTGTCAGTGCTCGACCTTCCCATAAGCGCAGTGGATAGACAGTATTGCTTTGATAGCCCACAATCGGCAGATCCCAAGGCATAGCTTGGATCTGCATGCTTGGCACCCACTGACGATACGTGTGCCCTGAGTCCTCAATCACCTCTACATGGCCATAAAAGCCAATGGTTTGGGCCAAGTCAGGGCGCACCACTTCCCACGGGTAACCTTCTGGCTCACGCCACGCATCCGGTGCTTCTTGTTGTGCGCCATCTTTAAATGATTGACGGAAAAGACCGTATTCATAGTGCAAGCCATAGCCGACGGCTGGATACTGTTGCGCGGCAAGCGAGTCCATAAAGCAAGCCGCTAAACGCCCCAAACCACCGTTACCTAAAGATGGATCGCGCTCTTGCTCGAGCAAGTCTGTCAGGCCAAATCCAAATTCACTGACTGCATCAGCAATGGCATCGTACAAACCCATGCTAATGAGGTTATTCCCGGTTAAACGGCCAATCAAAAATTCGAGGGATAAATAGTTAACACTTTTAGCTTGTTTGATTGCTTGATCGTTTTCAGTAGCCACCAAGTCAGCCGTCGTATGCTCGGCTAATGCACGACCTAACGCGAGATACCAATCGCGTAACTGCGCGGTATCTGGTGAATGACCTAGCTGGGTTAGGTGTTGAACCATACTGATTTTAAACGCACTTTTATCAAACGCATGTTGCTGTTTTGGTGTCATGTCGTAACTCTCGATAATGGAATGAAACCTTGATGGTTATTCATCCTGCCCAACCCGAGTACGGCAAACATCCTCCTACCTCGTTCCTATCAAAGGAGGAGGCCGCAGGGCGTAGAGAGCTAGGTCACATCTCAATAGTGAGCCGCTTCTCATCAAATCCATGAACTGCCCTTGTCTGAGTGATCTAAATCACGCAATGAAACAAAAAAAGCGCCACACCCGCTGTGAAAAACACAGCTTTCCTTTTGTAATTTTTGTGCGCTAACGCAAATTAAGCACTGATAAACAGAGATGGATGTGTACACCAACCATAAAACAAGCCACAAAAAAGACATTTAAGTGATCTGTGTCACACTAAAAAGGCGTAGACGCACCATTTCAGGGCATAAAGTCAGAGATCAGGGATAGATCATAGTTTGTGGATGGTGAGTTACATACACTGCTAGCAGGACAGAGGTGCGCACCAAAGAGGACGCACCGCATTTGTAGTGAAGGACAGTGTCTTATGTGGATCCCATCAAAGCTGACTCGGCCTGGGCGACTTTATAACGCAATATTACGCCCACGTGTGCTCGATATTTTACAACAAGCCCCCCACTATAAGCTGGTGCTGTTTCGCTCTCCGGCCGGTTATGGCAAAACCACCATGGCCGCGCAATGGCTCGCGGATCAACCCAATGTCGGCTGGTTTAGCATTGATGACAGTGATAACGACAGCTTTCGCTTCATTAACTACTTACTGCAAGCCTTGCACCAAGCGACCCAAGAAGGCTGCGCCAATACGATAAAACTGGCGGAGAAACGCCAATTCTCATCACTCCGTGCGCTGTTATCTGATGTCTTTGCTGAGTTGGCTGGATTTCATGCCACCAGCTATTTAGTACTGGATGACTATCAACTGATTGATAACGAAGAAATCCATGAAGCGATGCGCTTTTTCATCAAGCACATGCCAGAAAATCTCACTTTGGTGGTGACCTCGCGCGCTAACCCACCACTGGGCACCGCGAACTTGCGCGTGCGAGACTTGATGATTGAGATAGGCAACGAGCTACTCGCGTTCGATAACGAAGAGACAACCCGCTTTTTCAACCAACGTGTTGACGATGGCGTCGATGAATCCACAGCAAATGCCTTGTGCACCTATGTGGAGGGTTGGCCATCAGCCTTGCAGCTGATCGCCATTCAAGCGCAGCACCAAAAGCGCACACTGATGCAAAGCGCCGCGTCTTACGCAGGGTTTAACCATGCCCACCTTTGGGACTATTTGGCCGAAGAAGTGTTTGATTTGCTTGACGCTGAGACCCGTCAGTTTCTCATGAAAGTCTCCGTGTTAGAAATGTTCAATGATGAATTGGTTTTCGCCTTGACCGAGCGAGAAGATGCGCTGGGTATGCTTGAGTCACTCAATCGCTATGGGTTGTTTATCTATCCGCTTGAGGGGGACAACAACTGGTTCCGATTCCACCATTTATTTGCGGAGTTTCTGGCTCACGAACGTCAAGCCAGGATCCCCCACCAGCAACAAACCTTGCACCGGCACGCAGCACTGGCTTGGTTAAAGCTGCAGTCCCCTCATCAAGCCTTGCGCCACGCACGCTACGCCAAAGACGATGCATTGTTGGCTGATATACTCAATCAACACGGCTGGCGTATGTTTAATCGAGGCGAATTGTCCACGCTAGAAGCGGCGATTGCCAAGCTCAGTGATGAGCTTTTATATCAATACCCCAATTTAAGCTTACTGCGTGCTTGGTTAGCACAAAGCCAACATAGATATCACGAAGTTGGCGAGTTATTGGCAAGTGCCGAAAAGGCGTATCAAGTCCGGCAAATTCCACTGGATATTGACTACCAAGGCAATGCCAATGCCCTACTTGCCCAAGTAGCCATTAATGCCAATGAGCCTGAGCAGGCGATGCGGCTGGCAGAAAAAGCACTCGAGCAACTCGATAGCGCCAATTACCGTGGGCGTATTGTCGCGACCTCCGTGGTTGGCGAAGTCAACCATGTGCTCGGTGAACTGGATCGCGCTTTATCCATGATGCAACAAACCGAGAAGCTCGCGCGCCAGCATCAGGTATATCACCAAGCGCTTTGGGCAATTCTACAACAAAGTGAGATATTGCTTGCGCAAGGCTATGTGCAAGCAGCCTTTGAGTTGCTCGACAGCGCCGATCAACTCATTGAAGACCAGCAGTTACATCAAGTCCCTCTCCATGAATTTGCCTTGCGCCTTCGCGCACAAATACTGTGGTGCTGGAACCGTCTGGATGAAGCCGAAGCCTGTGCCTATAAAGGGCTGCAGGTTTTGGAAAATCAACCACCGAGCAAGCATTTGCACAGCTACTCCATGCTCGCACGTGTTGCCGTTAGCCGCGGCGAGTTAGATAAAGCGGCAAAAAGCATTGAGCACATTGAGCACCTTTTGCGCGAGTCTGTTTATCACGTTGATTGGACCGCCAATGCATCATTGTCGCTGTTGCTCTATTGGCAAGCCAAAAATGAACTCACCAACATGGACGAGTGGTTACATCAAGCTGTTCGCCCCACAACCGCCTGCAACCACTTTAGTCAACTTCAGTGGCGAAATATTGCCCGCGCACACCTGCATTTGGGTCAGTATGACCAAGCACGTCAAGCAGTTGATTTTCTGCGCCGCGAGGCCAACAGAGCCAATTTGGTGACGGATAAAAACCGCAATTTGATTGTAGAAGCCGTGCTCGCCAGCAAAGAACAAGAGGCAGAGTACGCCAAAAGCCTGTTGCAAGATGCGCTGATCTTAACCAATCAAACCGGGATGATGGGTAATTTTTTGATTGAGGGCGAAGCGCTCTCCCCGCTCCTGCATGCGTTAATTGAACAACACGCCCTCGGCGCCCTCGAGCGCCACCGTGCACAGCAACTCCTCAAGGAAATTGCCAGCCATCAGCGCTCGCGCTCCACCCACTTCGATGAAGCCTTCGTCGAAAAACTGGTCAAGCACCCGAACGTGCCAGAGCTCGTGCGAACCAGCTCCTTGACCCAACGTGAATGGCAAGTGCTCGGCTTGATTTATTCTGGGTTCAGTAACGAGCAAATTGCTCATGAACTTGATGTCGCCGGCACCACCATCAAAACCCATATTCGTAATCTTTACCAAAAGCTGAATATTGCAAACCGTAAAGAAGCGGTCGTCACCGCCGAAAACCTCCTTCAACTTATGGGTAACTAGTCAGCCATGCCTACGCCCCCAGACTTTTTGTGGGGGCGTAGTGACCCGTCACTCTCAGCCTACCTTTCGTGATATTTTGCTGAATTTCATCATCTTTTTTGTAATGACACGTTGAATTTTAACCCGATCACGCATGGTAGGTGTCGCCCTTCAGTATGCTGCGCCTCAGTATTGACACTTGAGGAACGATCAATGAAGCCCACTCACTCTTTATTCCCCGTTAGCGCGCCTGTCGCCGTCGCGGCCATCATGGCTTTAAATGGTTGTAATATCGATAGAGAAACCGATTTACCGCCACGAGAGGCGGGCACCAGCGATGCCAGTGTGCTATTTGCTGACGCCGATACCCTGCTCACTCATCAAACCAACGCCACCTCGCTCACTTTGTATTACTCCGCTGATGGCAGGATGCGCTATAACCCGGACACACAACAGGTGGAAAACGCCACCGCCAGTGTCGAGTCCACCCTCGCCACGCGCGATCATTGGCAGACATCGTTCCCCCATTTGCAAGGTAACGTCAAAGGGTTCGATTTTGACTTTGTTAACGCCGATATTGCGCTGAAGCAATGGCTTAAAGGGCAGCTTCTCGCTATCGCCAAAGACGGTGATACCGTATTAACCGCAACCGATGTGCAACCGGCCCGCGCGCTCGATGCCTTGTACGCCGAACACGCCGAAAAACTTAACTATGGGGCCATCCCTGACGCTGGACACACTGAATTTCGCCTTTGGGCCCCTACCGCACAGCAAGTCTCGCTGGTGCCCTATCAATCGGCGAGCGAACAAAACGCGACAAAACAGCGCCAAACGCCCATTAAAATGGACTTCGACGCCGAGTCAGGAAGCTGGCATGTTGCCACCACGGCGCTGAATCATGGCGACT
Organism: Salinivibrio kushneri; assembly: GCF_027286325.1. Taxonomy (NCBI): domain Bacteria; kingdom Pseudomonadati; phylum Pseudomonadota; class Gammaproteobacteria; order Vibrionales; family Vibrionaceae; genus Salinivibrio; species Salinivibrio kushneri. Next base: position 531,670 of record NZ_CP114589.1, on the reverse strand, counting down.
ATTACCGTTATCAACTGTCGGTCTATCACCCTGTCACACACCGTGTCGAGCGTCTCGAAGTCACGGATCCTTACTCACATAGCTTGTCGACCAACTCCAGCTATTCACAGGTGGTCGATCTGAATGCGCCCGCGCTTAAACCCAGTGGTTGGGATACGCTGAGTGCGCCTCACTCGCAGCAAAATCCTGCCAACAGCGTGATTTATGAGGCGCACGTGCGTGATTTTTCCGCGCTTGATCAATCCACTCCCCAAAATCTGCGCGGCAAGTACCTTGCTTTTACCCAAAACACCACTGAGCCAGTTAAACACTTAACCGCGCTCGCGCAATCTGGGGTTACTCACTTGCACCTGCTCCCCGTGTTTGACATTGCCTCCATCAACGAAGACGTCGCGCAGCGTATCGATGTCACCGACCGCTTCTCCACGCTATGTGACAAAGTCCCCTCACTGAAAGAGACCCCAAGGCTGGCCAGTGAGTGCGACAACAATCAAACCATCCAAGCGGCCTTAACGGATTTAGCCACCCAAGACAGTGCTGACACCCCCTATGTGCAAACGGTAATGGCGGCGATGCGTCAATACGACAGCTTTAACTGGGGTTACGATCCTTTCCATTACACTGTGCCTGAAGGCAGTTATGCGACCGACCCTGAAGGCACCGCGCGAATCCTCGAGTTTCGTAAAATGATCATGGCCATCAAACAGAATATCGGCATGAATGTAGTGATGGACGTGGTCTACAACCACACCCACCAAGCAGGGTTAGGGCCCTATTCTGTGCTGGATAAAGTCGTGCCTTGGTATTATCAGCGCCTTAACCCCGTCACTGGGGATGTTGAGCAATCCACTTGCTGCTCAAACACCGCGCCTGAGCATCGCATGTTTGCCAAACTGATCGATGACTCGATTGCCACTTGGGTGAAAGACTACAAAATCGATGCCTTCCGTTGGGATTTGATGGGGCATCATCCGCTAGCACAGATCGAGCACACACTTGCCGTTGCCCGCGCCATCAACCCAGATGTGTATTTCTATGGTGAAGGTTGGAACTTCGGTGAAGTCGCCAACGATCGCCAGTTTGTCCAAGCCACCCAAGCAAATCTTGCAGGTACCGGTATTGGCTCATTCTCTGACCGACTTCGAGATGCGGTTCGCGGCGGCGGTCCATTCGATGGCGGCGAGTATCTACGCAAAAACCAAGGCTTTGGTAATGGTCAATGGGTCGCCCCCAATGATTTGCAACAGCAAAACAGCGAGGAAAGAGCCAGTGCCCTGCATAATGCCGACCTAGTTCGTTTGGGTATGGCGGGTAACTTAAAAGATTTTCAGTTACAAACTGCCAATGGTGATGTCGTGCGCGGGGACGAGGTCGATTACAACGGTCAACCGGCTGGCTACGCGCAAGATGCTTGGGAGATTCAAAACTATGTCTCCAAGCACGACAACCAAACCTTGTGGGATAACCATCAATACAAATTCCCTTACGCCATGCCGCTCGCGACACGCGTCCGCGCCCAAGCCGTGTCACTCTCCACTGCCCTGCTGGGACAAGGGGTGCCTTTTATTCACATGGGCAGCGAACTGCTTCGTTCAAAATCCATGCAGCGTGACTCGTATGACTCGGGCGATTGGTATAACCGCGTCGATTTTACCCAACAAACTACGCAGTGGGACCAAGGGCTGCCGCGTGAAGATAAAGACGGCTACAACTGGCCAACGATTGAAACCGTGATTGCCAATCACAACAGCGAGGCCAAACCAACTCCACAGGCAATCGCCAACATGGACAGCTACTTTAATGAGCTGGTGGCGCTGCGTGCGTCGTCAGGGCTGTTCCACTTAGGCCAAGGCAGCGTGATTAACCAACGTGTCAGCTTTCACAACACCGGCGCCTTACAAATCCCGGGGCTAATTGTGATGCAGATTGATAACAGTGGCAGTCTGCACGACAGCACGATTGATGCAACGCGTGACGGGATTATCGTCGCGATCAATGCCTCTGGCACGGCGGTCAATGACTTTGCCAACATCGACGCCACCGGCTATCAGCTTCATAGCTTGCAAGCTAACGCAGGCAACCACTCGATAGCATATAACCAGCAGGCCGCTCAAGTGACCGACGGCAAACTCACCATCCCCGCTTGGTCTGTCGCCGTATTCGAGAAACCTCATCAACCTTAATCGTATTGGGGGGAGTACGGCTCCCCCTCATAATTCCCCCTACCCCACAGGATGAATGTCGGTATAATGCGCGTTTCAGCTTTTTATCGATGAATAGCATTATGATCAAGAACCTGGTTGCAACCTACCTCAAAGGCATGGCGATGGGCGCTGCGGATGTAGTCCCTGGTGTCTCTGGCGGTACGATCGCATTTATTACCGGTATCTACACGCAGTTACTTGAGAGTATTCGGCGTATCACGCCGCGTCTTTTTACACTGTGGCGCAAAGAGGGTTTCAAGGCTGTCTGGCAACATGTTAACGGCACCTTTCTTTGTGTACTCTTAGCCGGCATTCTGACCAGCATTGCCAGTCTGGCAAAAGGGATCAGTTGGATGCTAACCCATCATCCCATTCCGCTTTGGTCGTTTTTCTTTGGCTTGATCATCGCTTCAGCGTTGCATATTGCTAAACAATTGCCCGCGCCTAGAATAAGGCCTAAAACAGTTCTCGCCGCACTGCTAGGGATCGGGTTTGCCTATTGGATTACCATTGCCAACCCGTTGCAGCTTACTGCAAGCCCGTTTACCGTATTCCTTGCTGGCGCGATCGCCGTGTGTGCCATGATCTTACCGGGGATTTCTGGCAGTTTTATTTTACTGTTGCTGGGCATGTATAGCCCCATTCTTGATGCGGTACATCAAGGTCAATTCGGTTTACTCGGGCTGTTTGCGGTGGGTGCGATTTGCGGTCTGTTAACTTTCTCTCATGTTTTATCTTGGCTGCTGCGTCACTATTATGCGATCTCGCTGGCTTTTCTCACCGGCCTGATGCTGGGCACGCTAGGCAAAATATGGCCTTGGAAACACACGCTCACATGGCGTACAAATTCATCTGGTGAGCAAGTGCCTCTTATGCAAGATAACCTTCTCCCCAGCGCCTATGAAGCAATCGTGGGACACTCGGCACAAGTTGGCTTGGCTATCGTTGCCATGATAGGTGGCTTTGTGCTGGTATTACTGCTAGAGCGTTTCTCGCCTGCTCAGGACTAAATCATGAATACATCACCCTCACAGTCGCCCGTGAGTCGCCCACTATTTATCACTGTCGGTCTACTCGTGCTGGCAGTGATTGCTTTTTTCCTTCCCTCTTGGCTGTCTGGCTTTTTCTCTACCGCCTCGAGTTCAACCATCGCGCCAGCCGCATACTGTTCACTCAATCAACAGACATGCCAATACAAGGGCTATCAAGCCAGTTTAGGCAATCCAATGGTTCATCCACTACACGCCAATACCCTCACGGTGACCGCCCCCCAACCGCTTGCCACGGATACCATGCTCGTCAAGCTTAAAGGGGTCGAAATGAATATGGGTGAATATCGGCTTGCGCTCAAAAAAACCGATACACTCACCTATCAAGGCGAGTTGATGCTGCCCGTTTGCACCGAAGACAACATGACATGGGCAGGCGCTATTACCCTGAATGATGACGTAAACAACTCATTCCCGATCAAAGTACGCATGGAGCGACTATGAGTAAGAAAGCTTGGCTTGTCGCCATTATTGCTGTTTGTTTTGGCTTAGGTGCCCGCGCGCTATTTGACAACTATCAAACGTCACAAAAGCAGGTACAAGCAGGGGCATTAGAGTCACAAGGGCAACCATTTAATCTTTATAATACCGATGACCCACGTCCTCGCATTGTTTATTTTGGTTATACCCACTGCCCTGATGTTTGTCCGACGTCGCTCGCCGTATTGTCTGCAGCGTTAAAATCGTTGCCCGAGCCGACACGAAACGCAGTGTCGCCAATCTTTATCACCCTCGACCCAAAGCGTGATACAAGCGAAAAAGCAGCAGAGTATGCCCATTTTTTCCATCCCAGCATCACCGGCGCCAGTGGTTCAGAGGCGCAAATTGCACAGCTGGCAAAGCGCTATGGGGTTTTATATCGCATCACCGAGCTGGAAGACTCCGCCATGGATTATGCCGTTGACCATAGCTCCTTTTTTTATTTTCTCTCGCCTAATGGTGAGCTGCTAGAGAAAGTCCCCCACACTTTAAACCCTGAGATGCTGGTTGCAGCGATTGAACGGGTCACTGATCAAAATAAGGAATAACAATGACATCATTCAAATCTTTTGTTGCCGCTATCGCCTTTATGGTTGCACCATTCGTGCATGCCCATGGTGAGTTTTTTATTCATGACGCCTATGCGCGTGCCACTGCACCTGGTGCACCAAATAGTGCCGCCTTTATGATTATTGATAATCAAAGTGAGGTGCTAAAACGTGTGGTGAGCGCGAGCACCCCTGCCGCAAAGCGGGTTGAGCTGCATGAACACGCGATGGTGGATGGCATGATGGAAATGCGACAAATCGCGCAAATTCTGGTGCCTAAAGGCGAACAAGTCACGTTGAAACCAGGCGGCCTACATGTGATGCTTTTTGATCTTACCCAGCCACTCAAAGTAGGCGAGCACATTTCATTGACATTAAACACCGCAGACGGTCATTCACTGACCAAACAGATCCCTGTTAAGTCTGTCATGGCGGGGATGAAACATCACAACAAAGAGATGCACGCAAACCACGAATAAGCACTATATTGGATACCTTTTACCTCGCTAAATGTTAACTGGGTCAAGCTCTGCTATTTAAGTAAAGGATTATCCAGCATAAATGCGGTAAAGCGTCTAAGGTTGACAATAGTCGCGCTCATGCGTGACCCTGATGACGCGATTGCTATGACAAACAACAATAGCGAGGTAATTTATGAAAATCCGTCCAATGGCGCTAGCCGCTATCGCATCGAGCATGTTACTCGTCGGCTGTACCAGCAACACGGCGTTACAACAAAGCGTTGATGATTTATCAGCGAAAGTCGATGCATTGTCCAACGACGTTTCCATGATGAAAAGTGACGTGAGTGATACCAAAGATACCTCTCAAATGGCCTACGACGAAGCCAAACGTGCTAACAAGCGCATCGATAATATGGCGCAGTCTTACACGAAATAACGTAGTGCTATAACCAATGACGCATTGAATAAACAAAAACGGCGCAATCCCTGCGCCGTTTTTTTATTTCGTGACCCTCTGTCTACATCAGCGCATTGCACGCATTTTGCCACCCCAATCACGTCAACGCTTCGTATCTACATTCACACGCTCTAAACGCTGCCAAGCTTTTAGCTGCGCTGGTGTCAACGCCGCCACTTCGATCGGTGTTCCTTCCTGCACGGATAAAGCCGCGCGGTAGCGCCGAGTTGACAGCTCCAATCGCTCTAAAATCGCCAACACCTGAGGATCAGGCTTAATAGACAAACGTTCTTTGGTCTCACTTGCGTTTTTTGACAAAGGACGATGCGCCTCTACCATCACTCGCCCATCAGGCTCAACGCTCAACTTCGCGGGCTGATTAATCACCCTCACGGGCGTATGAACGTCCACTTGTTCAAACAGCCATGCCACATCATCAGGACGAAGTCGGATACAGCCAGCGCTGACTCGCAGCCCAATACCAAACGACTTATTCGTACCATGAATTAAATACTCACCGTGGCCATAACCCAGTCTTAAAGCATGATCGCCCAACGGGTTATTAGGCCCGGCTGGCACCACGTCCGGTAGGGTGATGCCACGCTCTTTTTCATACTCCTTACGAATGCTCTGCGGTGGCGTCCACGTCGGGTGTTCACGCTTTTGGCTAATATAGGTATTCATGGTGGGAGTTTCGCGCCCCACTCTACCAATCCCGATGGGAAAGACATGAACATCACGTTGAACGTCCCCTTTTTCTCCCGTTACGTTAGCCTTAGCGTCTGGTTCAGGAAAATAATACAGGCGTAATTCAGCAAGGTTGATCACTATCCCTGAGTGAGGTGGTGAGGGCAACAAGAGCTGGTTGGGCAAGCGCACTAGAGAGCCAGGCTCAGGCAAGTAGGGATCAACTCCTGGGTTGAGCGCTAAGAGCGCCAGAAACCCCATATCATAGTCTTTAGCAATGGCTTCTAAGTGCTCGCCCTTTTTGACGATGTGCGCCTCTGGATAGCCAACAAGTCGACTGCCGTCTGTGGGTAAAGGGTACTGGGTAGCAAACGCTGCTGGCATATTTAACGCCCAAAGCACCGCACAGGCTAACCCCAGCTGTGCGATCTTTTTGTTCAACAACGACGGGAACAGGCTAGAAATAAATGCGCGCCCCAGCGGCTCCTTCAAACTCAATATCGCCTTTCTCCTCCCAATACCACGTCGTGCCCGCCTCGGCGAACAACTCCATATCGCCAGTGCCAACCGGAAGCGTCACGCCGAGCCCTGCTCGCGGCCCCCATTGGTGCGTTGAGTCATCCACCCACTGTCCACCAGCGTACACGTACATCGGTGCATATTCCATCCGCCCGAGCCATTCTCCCAAGTTCCACGTGCCATCCACTGCCACCCCGAACTTATCGATACCCGCTTGGATTTTGAACTGATTTTGTTTCACGGTCACACCTGACATTGGCGAGCCAAGGAAAACCCCCGCCGCAAGGCCATCAGCCGCGTAAGAAGAAACAGGGACAGAAGCGGCTATCAGCCAAATTATCCTACGAAGCAAAACGTTAAAATTCATTGTATTCCGTTGTATCACTGAAACATGCAATGACACAGTAGCAATTTTGGTGCCAAGAGAAATATGATGAAGAAACAAACCATCCTGCGTATTTTGTGTTCTACTTTATCGAAATCGACGGCACGCTGAGGTCCATTCACCGGTATCTAGCCGAACAGGGTGGCAATAATCTGCCAATACTCGTATGCGTGCTTGTTGCCGATCGTGCCGTTTGCGCATCCCAAAAGGACACCGATCATCAGTTTCAAAGCTAAAGCGATGAGAAAGTGCGCACAAAGTAGCGTTTCTCCCTGATTTATTGGGCGATTTAAGTGATATACTGCATACTTTAGACTGTGCACCTTTAAGAGTCTGCACAACAAGGGAGCATCCGCTTCAAGACGTTTTTGGTAGGAGTAACGGGTTTTTGTTAGATGATCTGATCTCGCTGGCACTGCGCCAGTTTCAGCAAGATTGCGTCAAATTGTGCGAGCATCACTACCCGACGGTTCATAACCGAGGGATGCGTGATCCCCACATGGGCAAAGCACTCGCACGTCGACTCATGCGAGTGCTAGAGGCACACGACAAGCCCGCACAGTTTAACTTACTTGATGATACTCGCCCGCATAGCCAAACCGTTTATCAACTACAACTTGACGGCAGTGCGATATACATTCTTGCCCACCGCCTACTCAGCGGCAATAACGCCTGTCGTGATGCTTTGGTGCGTGACGTTGCTTGGCTACTGAATCATGGCATCACAAACCCTGCCGAGCCTGGGCGCGTGATTGTGGTTAGTGATCACTGGATTGACCGCACCAACGCCAGCAAAGCCATCCCTTCTTGGTGGTTAGGCCATCAACCTATCCATGCTGACGCCTACAGAGCACAAGGTATCCGACTAACCAATGCGACGTCGAGCCTTGCTGAAACCATCGCACCCTTGGGGTTAACCGAGGGAAGATACCGTATATTTCACCCTTTGTTTCGCAAAAAGGATGGCTTACCGTTGCACAAATACCTTCTACTCACCGCCACGTTCCCGCTCGGTGCGGAAGAGGACACAAATAGTCTTTAATGCGGCTTATGCCACACTGATTTAAAATCAAACCAACCCACAGCATTCGATGCCACATCCTGTAGATCTGGCGTCGCCATGACGCCCATCCAGATATGAAACAGCGGTACCATTTGGTGGGCCACTAAGTGTCGGGCCAAGTTTTCCGCACAGCCATCATCTTGTGTCTCTCGCCAGCGCTGTGTATAGGCGTCAATGGTTTCGAGCATATGATCAGTACAAGCACTCAAGATAAGATCATGCGTGCCAAGCCAGTTGAATAAACCCGCCTGACCGCGCTCGCCAAAACTCAATGCCCCCAGCCAAATATCGATTTTACGACCATGTTGACCGCTAAAGTAATCAGCAGAAGATAGTGCGAGAGTGTTAACTTGAATGCCATCCTCACTTAAATGTGCCTGCATCGCTTTCGCAATAATCGGATACAAAGGGTGCTCAGATAGATACGCGACCGTCAGTGAAGTCGGCGCTGGCGCACTTGGCGCTGCGTCTCCTTGCTCATGATGCATCCAGCCAGGCATCAGCCCATAAGCGTTAAAAAGCCGGTACTCGCCCATGCCACAATGCGCCAAACGCGGAAGCAGCTGCAAAGATGACAGCTTGGCATGCAAGTATTCACGCCAAGCTGCCTGTTTCGCCAATCCATCGCGACAATTCAGCAACAGGTAACCCGCTCCCTGATCCATCTCTAGTTTTTGACTAAGCTTGGTTTGGTGGCTTGCTAATCGTTCCGGCGTCAACGATGTACTCGGGGTTAAGTAACACATCGCCGCCTCGTCAAAGACCATAATCTGAATTTCATCGGTCAGCGCGCGATACCCAAAATACTCATCAAATGCCTCAAGCACTAAGCGATGTGGTTGCTTCTCTACCACGCGATAGGGGCCCGTACCTATCGGTTGATCGTCACATTGCTTGCTTTTTTGTCGCTCAGCCGGGCGAACAACTGCTTCAGGCAAGGTAAGCGTATGATCAAACCTCGGGTCAGGTGAGGAAAGGTACACATCAATCATCCGCGGTCCCGGTGACTCGACACGTAAAAGATGAGCAAAGAATCGCCGTGTTGAAAGGTTAGATAAGCTTGCGATCACATCCTGCTCACCCATCAGCCGGCCATCATGAAAACGAACACCCGGGCGAAGATAAAACCGCCAATGTGTCGCTGATACCGCTTCCCAATGATGGGCTAAATCCGGTGCCACAACCCGCTCACTGTCACCATATCGCACCAAGCCATTGAAGATTTGCCCCACGATATGCTGCTCGGAACGGCGCAAAGGCTTACAAGGGTCGAGGGTTTCAAGCTGGCGGTAATAAGGTAAGCGTACAATTTGCCGACCGTTTTGCGTACTCGGTCCCATTTGCTTTTGAATTAACGCCGCGAGTTTGGTCGAATCATGGTCAAGGCACGCCAAGGCTTGATCCATTTTGCCCTGCCCCAACCAATGTGCGGCCTGCTCTTCTCTTAGTGCTATTTCGCTGCGCAAGAACGCAAGGCGTGAGAGCTTCCCTCTCCCCACGGAAGGCTGCCAGGTCAGCCAGCCTTGCTCTTCTAGTTTACTCAGCACCATCCGCGCATTACGCCGCGTACATGCCAAAATGTCAGCGACGGCCTGTAGTGTGGTATCGGTATCGTCGCCGTTAAAGTGATGATAAAGGCGGGTGAACTGTGCGCGAAGTCGCTGACCTGACATAAAAGAGGAACCCAATAATCACAAAAACCAGTGGAAGTATTTCCTATTTTACGCAGAACAAGGCATGACGTCTGCTCATATCTTGATCACTCGCACTCAGGCTGTGATCTCTGGCAGGCATTACAAACCGCCATTCCCCGACAGTGGTTTGTTATTCCAACCGACTCAGTTATGATGCTTCCTCTTTGTCGATAATGAATAGGGTGTTTATGATCGCGCCGGCTGTTATTTCCCATTTTGATATCAAACAACGCTGGATGGCTTGCCACGTAAAAAAAGCGCAATTCCCAACCAAGGAAAGCCTTGCGGGTTTTGATATCTATCATGCCGCTGCTCATCCCCCACAACCTTTTGACAAACCAAACGCACCCACTCATCAGCCACTCACTCTCTATTGGGTCGACAATCACCCACTGATGATTCAGTATGCCAAGCTTCAGGCGCAACAGTGGCCAGAGTCAGATCGCGCCAATATGCTGGCCTATTTCGCGCAACTAGCCCTTGAAGATGGCGTTGAAATTGCTGACGCCACGGTGTCTCTATGTATCGGTACTCTAAATGGGGAAACCTGCGCCGCCGCTATGCGGGTCGACACAGTGTTAGATGGTCAAGCAGTTAGTGGTATTTATGATGTCGTCGCCCCTGATGAGAATGCACAAGCACAACTTCTCTATGCGCTCACTCAGGACGAGAGCGGCGATGACAGGCTATGGGTCATCGCCCGCTAGCGGGAGAGACGCTGATTTTTGAGGGGAGCCACCACTTCCTCAAGCCCTTCCACTTTTAATGCCAAGCACAATTGCATCAGCTCTCCTAACTCGCCTTTCGGAAACTCGGCTTTGTTTTGAAACCACAGTAAGTATTCTTCAGGCAGATCAATCAACACCCGCCCAGCATATTTTCCGAAAGGCATGGGCAGGGTGGCTAACTTAATAAGCTGTTGTTTATCCATCAATGCATTCCGTATTAGGCGGTGGCGTGTCGCTGTTCAAGACGTTGACTTGCGATCATCTCAAGCAACATAGTTTCACGTACTAGCGATTGTCCTGCTTTCTCACTGTTTGCCATCACCGCTTTGTTATGCGCAATTGCATAGCCAATGCTCACCCACACGGGCCGCATACCGTTATGGATCTCGTAGTGCTCGAACGTGGGAGTGCCGAGCTCTCGATCGACTTGGCAATAGAAGCAGTAAGACAACATGTGCATCACATCGGCGCCGTCACGATACCAAGGGCGGTATTCCTCAAAGCAGCCAAACGGGCGAATATCTCGAATATGTTGCGCGCCTGTCTCTTCTTCTAACTCACGGATCATGGCTTGCTCTGGGGTTTCCCCCTCATCCATACCGCCACCGGGGAGCGAATAATCATCATAACGTGCGGTATACATCAGCAAAATCTCATCGCCATCTAACGCGATGGCTCGCGCAGCATTTCGCTTGATAATGGCTTTACCTGCCAGCGGTAGTACCCGCTCATCCGTATGTTTGGCTATGATTTGCATAGTCACTCGCGTCATTAAAAAAGGCGCACAAGCATATCACACATAACGCATCACAAAGCGGATGATTTCTGCGCGCACAAAAACTTAATTTTATCCGCGTTTAAATACCGTTAGTACGCTATTTGAGTAATACTGATGCTGTGATGCAAGTCAGGATAATGTTGCAGGAAGGACAATCTAGGATGTTGCAAAAAATTGACATACAGCAGCTAACCCTTGGTATGTATGTTGAACAAATCGAAACTGAACATGCCCGAACACGCATGGCAAAGCCAGGCTATGTTCGCCGTCCTGAGACTATCCAAAAACTAAAACAAAGTGGCGTTAACTATGTCTGGATAGATGCTGATCAGATCCTAGATATCAATGAAATCCAGTACAAAGGCACACTCTATCAAGGTAAGTATGCGTCAACCGGCGCGGATATCGACAAAGCACGTGCGCTCATCGATTCATCGAAGCAACAACTGAGTCGCTTGTTAAATGACATTTATGCCAATAAAGCCATTGATGTTGCGCCCCTTGAGGCATTGGGCAGTAACATTGTCGACAACATTTTTGAGCGTCAACACGCCATTGCCTGGATCAGCGGCATTCGGGATAAAAGTGCCTACCTGATGGAGCACTCGCTCAACGTGGCCTTTTTGTTGGTGAGCTTTGGCAGGCATCTAGGGTTTGATCATGCGACTTTGCAAGAGCTTGCCGTCGGTGGGCTAGTGCATGATATCGGTAAAGTGCTGGTTGCCGATGAAGTGCTCAACAAACCGGGCAAACTCACCGCTGAAGAATTCGACCACATGAAACTCCATCAAGTGTTTTCTCAACCGGTCTTAGACAGTATCCCAGATCTCTCACAAATCGCCCGCGATGTGAGTTTGATGCATCACGAGAAACTGGACGGTAATGGTTATCCAAACGGGCTAAAAGGAGAACAGTTACACACCATTGGCCGTATGAGTGGCATTGTCGATATTTATGATGCATTGACAGCTGACCGCTGTTACAAGCGGGCGATGTCGCCGTCTGAAGCCTTTAAAATCATGATGGGACTCACGCCGTTTCATTTGGATCCCACTTTATTGCGCGCCTTTATTCAATGTATTGGCTTTTACCCTGTTGGCTCTCTCGTTGAGCTGGCGGATGGACGTGTCGGCTTGGTATGGCAAGAAAACCTAGACGAGTTGACCCGCCCTGTGGTCAAGTTGTTCTATTCGGTTCGGAGTCAGCGGTTTCGTGAAGTGGAATATGTTGATCTCGATAAGCGCCATGATTTGCGTATCGCCCGTGCCACCAGCGAAATGGCACTCGATATTCGTGTTGATGCCTTTCGTTAATCCTGTGACGAGGCGAAGGCTTTTGCGTATACTGCCCTCCCTCAGTGAAAATGCCTTTTAAGAAAGAGAGAGAAAAATGAGAGTTTGCGCGGTTGATTTAAAAGCTAACGAAGCGAATATTGTGTTACTCGATAGTGACAACGATTTGTTTTCGGTGCCTGAATGTCGAGCCAAGAAAATCACACTGCCCTCGCCAGAAGCCCAAGAAAGCATTCAACATTTCCATCGCACCATGAGCAAACTCATCGAAGATTATCAGGTGGACAAAATCGTTATCCGTGAGCGCCAGACCAAAGGCAAATTTGCAGGGAGCAGTGCCGGCTTCAAAATGGAGGCCGCTCTGCAGCTCATCGAAGGCGTTGACGCGGAAGTTTTCTCCTCCAGCGTGATGAAACAAACGCTAAAACGTCATCCCATCGACGTAAATTTAAAGGAACTAGGCTTAAAGCAGTTTCAGGAAAACGCCTTTCTTACCGCTTGCGCCTATTGTAATAAAGATAAAAAATAGTAATAAAGACAAAGAATAACGCGCCGAACACGGAGGTACCATGAGCACGAAAATCTACTCTTCCCCGCTAGGGCCATTAACACTGCTGGCCAATAAACAGGGATTAACGGCTCTGTACCTCCCTAATCGCGCACCGAATCACATTGATCAAATCCGTTCGCAAGAAAGCGCCGCTATTCTCGAGCAGGCCTGCCAGCAACTTGATGAGTACTTTGCTGGCACGCGACAGACATTCTCGGTGCCACTTGCACCGCAGGGCACGGCCTTTCAACAGCGTGTATGGCAGGCACTGCAATCCATTCCCTTTGGTGAAACGGCTAGCTATCAAGCGATTTCTCATCGTATTGGTAACCCCAAAGCCAACCAAGCCGTGGGCAGCGCCAATGGCAAAAATCCGATTTCTATTATTATCCCTTGTCACCGGATTATTGGCCGCCGAGGACAGTTGGTCGGCTATGGGGGTGGTTTAACCGCCAAGCGTACCTTGCTGATGTGGGAGGCCACAGGTAAGTGGCCTGATTATGTCTCAACCGAACTGATCGGCGCAGACCCAGCCCTGCCGTAGCATCCGCTCACGCGGCAAGCGGTTTGACCAGGCGTTCTGGGGTCAGATGAAAACCACAGTGTATATAAAAACTTTGTGCGTCATCTTTTTGGTAGCTTGGAACCACTTCAATGTGATCACATCCTTTTGCCATCAGTGCGTGCTCGGCAGCCATAAGCAGTTGACGGCCCAAGGTCATATCGCGGAACGGTTCATCAACAATAATGGTACTAATGCGCCCCATGTGGCCTGACAAACCCAATTGTGGGATCACTTGACAGACCACCACACCCGCCACCAAACCGCACAGCTCGGCCACGCTCACTGACACCAAGTCCTGATTGAGTAAGTGCTTGATGTGGCGCCGCATCTGACGTTTATCTATCTCATCTGACTGGCAACGGGCGCAGAGTTGGCTAATTGTATCGATATCTTTATCAGTAGCTTGCCTTATCATTGTCGCCTTCCTTATTTGGATGATCCCCACCTGCAAACGACTGGTTCAATATACCGGCGGGAATTCATATACCTTTGATTGTAATAATTATTTTCTACTTAATTTGAGCGGTTTGCGTCCCCGCCATACGGCTTACCGTCACGCGACGGTCAAAGAAAAAACCCTCATTACCCGCTTGGCTATCCAATGGCTGACTGTCTCCATACGCCACCGTATTGAGCTGACGCGGATCAACACCCACCGATACCAGATAATCTTTTACTGCTTGCACACGACGTTCCGATAGCGCTTGGTTATAGCCTTGACGCCCTCTTGGATCGGCATAGCCTGCGAGTTGCCATTGAGCATTTGGCATTTGTTGAATAAACCCGGCAAGCTCATCAAGCTGGATCATAAAGTGCGGCTCAATATCAGCCGAGCTCGTGCGAAACTGAATGTTCATCGCTAAGGCAAGATCGTCTACCTGATTCTGCGCACTGCGCAAACGCGCCAGCTCAAGCTGCGCCTCATTATATTTTTGGCTAATACGACTCAGCGATTGATTCTCGCCTCGGATAGTTTGAATCGTATCACCCTGCTCGTTGGCCAAGTCTTCATAGCTGGCATTTTGCCCCATCACAGTGCCAATAATGGCCCCTGCAACCGCACCGACGGGGCCTGCCACTACCGCCCCAGCAATGGCACCACTTCCCATCCCGATCAACTCAGGTTGTTTATTGCGTTCAACCTCACTGGCGGCCATCCCTTGTGGCGTGGCAACCGCAAACATTGAAACGGCAAATACAGAGTGAGTCAGTTGTTTTTTAATATCCATCTTATCCTCGCTTACGATTAATCGTGCTGGTTGGTATGGCGCTATTAAAGCAAGCACTTAAGGCATTTTGCGGGAGTAAAAATGGCAATCTGGCGATCAATAGTGGCAAAAAAATGGCAATTTACATTTCATGCGAGAAGAGGGTTTTCTCTGCACACAGTTTGGGTATAGTCATCACAACGCAAGTAAGAAGACAACGTTATGAAACACATCGCGATAGTGGAAGATGATGCGGCGATCCGAGAAAACTACGCCGATGTTATCCGCCGCCAGGGTTACCAAGTCCACACCTACCAAGACCGGCCCAGCGCGCAGGCGGCCTTTGAGCAGCAATTGCCCGATCTGGCGATCATCGATATTGGTTTAGGGAGTGAAATCGATGGAGGGTTTGCCCTTTGCCAATCCCTCCGCGCCTTGTCGGCGACGGTGCCGATTATATTCCTCACCGCTCGCGACAGTGATATTGATACCGTGGTCGGTCTGAGAATGGGCGCGGATGACTATCTCACCAAGGATGT
Source organism: Salinivibrio kushneri (assembly GCF_027286325.1). NCBI lineage: Bacteria > Pseudomonadati > Pseudomonadota > Gammaproteobacteria > Vibrionales > Vibrionaceae > Salinivibrio > Salinivibrio kushneri. The sequence goes on along the minus strand of NZ_CP114589.1, from coordinate 516,460 downwards.
GTCTTTGCCGCACTTAATGGCACGTATTGCAGCATTATTCCGACGCTCTGATCTATTGGCACAAACACCCTCAAAGGAAGATAAGCGTCTCCATTGCGGCCCGCTGTACCTCGATCTCGATCGGATGCGCGTCTATTGGCATGAAACGCTTATTGACCTCACCGTGACCGAATTTTGGATGGTGCACGCCCTCGTAAAACGACCCGGGCATGTTAAAAGCCGTCAAGCACTCATGGATGAAGCACACGCGGTGGTGGATGACAGCACTATCACCTCACACATTAAGCGTATTCGCAAAAAGTTTATGGTCGTTGATAGCCAATTTGACTGTATTAGTACGGTTTATGGCATGGGGTATCGCTGGGACGAGGCATCAGCATGATCGCTAGGTTACGCCCATTTGCGCGTCGCGTATGGCAACATCTAGCTGGGATCCGCACCAAAATAGTGGTGCTATCGAGCTTTTTGCTGCTGCTGCCCTATCTGGGGTATCAATATGTGTGGGAGATGGAAACCGTATTACGGCAAGGGCAAGAGCAAACCCTGATGGGCACCGCACGCGCCTTTGCCATGGGAATGAATGACCGGCCCAGCTTGTTTTCCTATCGAGACACTCCCTCTCAGCTCGACCCAGGAAAAGATCTGCACGCGTTTCGCCTCAATCACCCGATAACCTTGGACGGTGACTTGGACGATTGGCAGCGCGATCGCCATCATCAGCGCCTCTATCAGCGTGATGGCCTGATTTTTAATCAACGCCCCTACCACAGCGACCAATTAGCGTTGTCAGTGCTCACCGGCAGCAATACCTATTCTGTTTATTTCGGTCTCAATGTCACCGATGCTACCCCCACACCGGCCCAGAAAAAGGGGGATATCACCAGCCAAGACCACGTGATTATCGCGCTCACGTCACCCCAGGGGGCGTTTTATCGCGTCGCGATAAGCCAGGCCCGCAATAGCGATAATGCCCACATTACTCATCTCGCCAATGGGCTGCCCAAGCTGGCCGATGAGACCTCGACCGAAGGCCCCGCTCAGCCTTTACCCATCGCGGCAAAATGGCAAACTACAGACCAAGGCTACAGCATTGAAGTGAAACTTCCGGCAACATGGGTGGGTCAGCAATTAGCCCTCGCCTATTACGATCGCGGCAATGGTTTCGAGCGGCCACTCAACGCCATCATTGGCAGTGCTTCAACGCGCTCGCCCACGACACTTGGCAGCTTTATGATGCCCTCTGCCGCAATCCAATCTCTGGTTGAACGAATGAATAACGATGCGTCACGGGTTTGGGTCGTCGACAAGCACAGTCGCGTGCTCGCCAAGGATGGCGATATTCAAACCTCTAATGGCGTTTGGCAACCTCAGTCACCTTCACACCAATCAGAGGGTTTGATCCCCTGGATAACTGATACACTGCTACGCCCCTGGTATGACCGCTTACTCGTGACACCACCCGATCACTTCATCGACGCCATGCAGCAAGCCTCTATTTACCAGGGTGTCCAGGCACAGCAAGCGTTGCAAGGACGGCCTTATGCGGGTTGGCGCAGTTCGGACGATAACCAAGCGATGATCTTATCGGCTGCCTACCCAATCTGGCTCGACGACCATGTCGCCGGTGCGGTGATCGTCGAAGAGACCACCAACGGCATTCGCAGTTTACGTAATGACGCATTGGAAACCCTCTTTTCAGTCATGCTTGCAGTGATTTGCACTGGCGTGCTGTTACTGCTCTTATTTGGATCCCATATCGCCAAGCGTTTACGCCGCCTCCAGCACGAGGCCGATCATGCAATCGATAGCCAAGGCCGGGTCACAGGGCACATCACCACCACGCATAGCCATGATGAGATTGGTCGGCTGTCACGCACTATGGCTGATATGGTCAGCCGAATTGCCGGCTATAACCACTATTTGGAAGCCATGAGCTCGCGGTTATCCCACGAGCTACGTACGCCGATTGCGGTGGTTCGCTCCTCGCTCGAGAATATGGCCTACACGCAGGAAAACCCAGAGCAATTGACCTACATTAATCGCGCGCAAGATGGGGTTCATCGTCTCGCGGGGATTTTGTCGACGTTAACCGAAGCCACACGCCTAGAGCAGAGCTTTGATAATGCTGACAAGGAAACGGTCAATCTCAATGCCTTGCTGGAAGGGTGTACCCAAGGCTACCAATTCGCTTATCCAGATAAGGCTTTTACCTTAAGCCTTCCCCATCACACTGTAGAAGTGTTGGGGGTTCCCGACTACCTTGCGCAGTTGCTAGACAAGCTTGTGTCCAACGCCGTGGAGTTTGATGATGGGACCGCGCCTATCTCACTGACGCTGTCACAAGATGCCCATCAGGCAGCCATGACAGTAAGCAATCACGGTCCATTGCTCCCCGAACATATGCGCGAGCAACTGTTTAACTCTATGGTCAGTGTCCGCCCTGAAGGCCACAGCGCAGACAAACCTCACCTTGGCTTAGGGCTGTATATCGCACGGCTGATTGCTGACTTTCATCAAGCCGATCTTGTCGCTGATAATCGGCCACAGCAAGATGGAGTGACACTGTCACTTATATGGCCTCATACGTAGTTAATCACACTGATTGATCTCAACCACATTGACCCCAATACTGATTAATGGTGCCCGACACTGATAAGGGCCCGTACTTTTCATGGGGTCACACTTTTCATTGGGTCACATATAGCGTGACGCCCCGAGCAAGGAGCCAATATGATTGAATTTTATTCTGCCGCCACACCTAACGGCCAGAAAGTCGCCATTGCACTAGAAGAAATGGGGCTGGATTATCAACTACACAGCGTTGATTTAATGGCCAATGAGCAAAAACAGCCCGACTTTTTAGCCATCAACCCCAATGGCCGCATTCCTGCGATTGTCGATAAAGCCAATGGCGATTTTCCGGTTTTTGAGTCAGGGGCGATTTTGTTGTATCTCGCAGAAAAAACGGGGCAATTCTTACCCAGCGATCCCAAGGCGCGCTCACAAGCGATTCAGTGGCTAATGTTCCAAATGGGGGGCGTGGGGCCAATGATGGGGCAAGCCAATGTCTTCTACCGCTATTTCCCAGAGAAGATCCCCGCTGCCATTGAACGCTATCAAAAAGAAGGCCGCCGCCTCCTTGAAGTGGTCGATAAGCAACTGCAACAGCACCCTTACTTGGCAGGAGATAGCTATACCATTGCCGATATGGCAACCTGGCCCTGGGCTAGGATCCATGAATGGAGCGGTGTCGATGTTAGCGGATTAGACGCGCTACAAGCGTGGCTAGATAAACTCGCGGCACGTCCTGCTTGTCAAAAAGCCTTAATCACTCCCGCACCTAAAGAAGCCACGGATGATGAACGTGCAAAGCAGGTACGTGGTATGGTGACGCGATAGCAGAATCGCTATACTAGCGCGTCACGTTCGAGTCAGACAGGCAGTTTGTTAGCTGCCTGTCTGCGGTTTTGGTCGTTTTGAGGAGGTCGCGTGTTAACACCTTGCATTGGTCACTGTCGGCGCGAAGAAGACATTTGCGTCGGTTGCAAACGCACGCTTGACGAAATTGTTCACTGGGGAAAGATGACAGACAACGAGCGCGAAACGATTATGTTAGAGCTAGCAAATCGACCTGATCCTTGCTCTACTGAGCCGCCTCGCCGCTCACGAAACCCGTTCAAGCGCCGCACTGGCTGAAGGCGCAAGCGGCTTACGATACTCAATAATCACCGTGCTTCCTTCATAGTGCACCGCTTCAATAGCTCCATCGACAATCACCTTGCTGGTGACCAAGACATCTTGATCAATCTGCTCGCGGTCGCGCAAGCTGGGGAGAACCTTGTTCGGCTCAACGCCCATCGCCTGACAAAACGCAAACACAAATCGGCTATCAAGGACGGCGTCACCGTGAATACACCGAGAAAAGCTAAGGTGGCTGATCTCTAACTTTTTTGCCATTTCTATCTGGGTAATCCGAGCTTTGGCTTTATAAGACATCCATGTTTCGTACAAAGCCTGTCTGTCTTGGTCATTAAACGTCATCACGGTTTCCATTGGCTATCGTTTAAAAGCCACTAGCCTAGCAACCCATTACTCCACAATGTCAGCGCCGGGTAAACGGCGAGTAAATCTTGCTGGAATCGCGCGGCTCGGTTAGGATCCGTGTGCCCTGTTCAGATAAGAGATGTGCTATGGACGTCAACTTGGCAAATCTACCTGCCGACGAGAAACAAAAAATTGAACTCGATAAGCAAGCTGCCTACGCCGTATGGAAGGTAGTAAACAACCAAGCGCCACAAAGCCTTTACCAAGACGAAGCCAGCGCCTTAGTCGACTGGCAACGCGAGGTGTACCTCGCCAGTGTAGAAAAATACCGAGCACAACCTGAGGCCTTTATCATCCCAGAGGCCACCGCCCCCGAATAAGGTTTCACCAGCACCTTGGTACCGGTGCTGGAACCTGTCAGTCAGCGTACGCCACACGGTTTTTATCGCGGACATCATCACGCCATCCTTTCATGCATCTCGACACCTTGCCACTGTTTGTTTTTATTTCACTCGCTGGTGATAAGTACTAAAAATAAAGCGCTTAGATAAGTGAGCATCTTACACGCGCGTTTAAAACCCAACGCTCTGTCTTAATTTCCTAACAATTCCTTCATTCGAAACGCGCCAAATTGTTATACATTTTTCATCTTCTCACCTAGCGAAAAACGTACTCCCCCTCTATTGTTACTCTTATCAAAAAGTCTTTCTTATTTGGTATAAAAGTTACATCTGCACTAATTTCAAATAAACGTTGGCTGGGTGACTCCTTGATGGGCAACACAAAAAGCCGCATAAAAAAGCGGACAACATACGCTCACCAAGCACAGGAAGCACCCTTACTTTTTAGACAAGCAAACACGCACTCTGTAAGGGGTAATCACTATGACCTTAGGGTTTAAATCTCGCATTATTTGGGGGGTAGGACTGCTCGTCACCCTCTCTTTGGTGGTTCTCGGTTCGATTAACGCATTGTCACTGCGTGATCGGATGGTCGAGGCACTCGTCACCCAAACACAAAACAAGCTTGACCACCATGTGACGGAGCTAGAGCAGCTGGTTCAGTCTCAACTTACGGCGGTAGAGCAAGGTGCCAGCCACTTTTCAACAGATCTCAACGGCCAAGAGAATGTGGCGCAGGTACGCATGCTTGCGGATACCGCTGGTATTGCCAATGTGATCATGACCTACGAAAACGGTGCGTCGTACATGTCTAACCACAGTGGAGATGGCGTCACGACCGACGAGTACAACTTCCGAAATCGAGACTGGTACCGCACAGTTAAATCCGATCAATCCATTCATTTAACTGAAATTTATACGGACAAGGTGACGGGAGGAAAAGTGATCAGCGCCGTGGCGCCTGTATTTGAAAACGGCCAGTTTATCGGGGCACTCCTCGGTGATATTCCCTTGGAAAATGTCATCACTCAAGTCAGTGACATGCGCTTTGCCGGTGGGGCCGCTACATTGACGGATCAAAACGCGGTGTTTTTTGCCAGTGACGACCCCAATGATATCGGTAAAACTCCGTCTCAAATTAGTCCCAATTTTTCACAAATGGAAAGCATGTTCCGTAGTAACGAGCAAGGACACCTTACTTTCCCCTACATGGGCATTCAATTTGATGGCTATTTCCAACGCGTGAACTTAACCGAAGACAGATATTGGACCCTGATGGTCTTTGTCGACCAACAAACCGCATTGGCCGGGGTTCGTGATGCACAAATCGATTCTGTCGCGACAGGCGTGATACTGCTCATCGTCAGTCTGGGTGCCATTTATGCGATTATTCAATTTTCGTATCGCCCCTTACTCAAACTCAAAGAAGCGGTCCTGGATCTGTCGCGTGGCGAAGGGGATTTGACCGCTCGTCTCGATGTGAACGGCAATGATGACTTGGCGCAAATCAGTGATGGCTTCAACCGCTTTGTTGAAAATTTACAAAGCATGATGCTGAACGTCGCCGAGTCCAGCCAAGCCATTTCAGCCAATATTAGCCAGCTGTCACAAACCACCAGCGAAAATGAGTCCGTACTGGATGCTCACTCAGCTGAAACCGAGCAAGTTGTCACGGCAATCACTCAAATGAGTGAGAGCGCAAGAAACATTGCAGAGAACGTTTCCCAATCGAACAGTATTACCGCCTCAGCAAGTAAGGAGGCAAATCAATCACTTAAAGTAGTCGACAATGCGGTGATCACGGTCAGTGCCTTAGTGGACGAGGTGGAAGAAATGTCTGGCCGAATCACTAGCATGAACAAAGATGCTAACCGGATTAGTGACGTGCTGACGGTGATTGGCGAAATTTCAGAACAAACGAATTTGCTGGCGCTCAACGCGGCCATTGAAGCGGCGCGCGCAGGCGAGCAAGGCCGAGGTTTTGCGGTGGTTGCCGATGAAGTACGCGCCCTCGCTGCTCGCACGCAAAGCAGCACCACCGAAATTTCGGAGATGCTCACCGCGTTACTCGATGGTACGTCGAGTGTGGTCGAGGCCATGGAGAAGACCAAAGAACAGTGTCAGACCACGGCAGACAAGACCTCAGAAGTGTCTAACAGCTTGACCATTATGAGCTCGTCTGTCACCGAAATCGACGATGTGAGCACCCAAATCGCCACAGCCACCGAGCAACAAAGCTCTGTCGCCGAAGAGCTCAGCAAAAACATGCTCTCGATTCGGGATATGGTCAACAAGCTGGTAGAAAGCGGAAATCAAACCACCGCGGCCACCAAGTCGCTGACTCACTCGAACGAAGAGCTGGACCGCATGGTTCATAACTTTAAGTTGCAATAAGTCACCAAAGCCATATTGCTCAGCGGGGTTGGCGTTGCAAATCAGCGGCGTCATACCCCGTGCGAAGCCACACGAAGCTCAGCACTCAGCTGACCCACTATGGCTGACGTTCCACCCGATCAGGCAGTGCGCGACTGCCTGCTCTCTATTGGCGAGGGTTGTACCTATGTCTCGTTCTTTTCCAGCACACGCTTTAACCGCAACGTTTGCACAACAATACCAAACCATTCGTCAGCATTTTTTCAATCGAGACCCTGATCGTTGGCCTGTCTACCGGACGCCAGAGCTGGCTCATTGGCTGGAGAACGGCATGCATCCTGCCGTGGCCGACGCGGCGAGTCAATTTAATCAACAAACGCATATTCCCGAACAAAGTGATATTAGCGCCAAGACACTGCCTCATCTGGCACTGCAAGCCGCCACCTACTCCAAAGATTGGACATCACCTCGCGCGGTAGAAAACGTGATCACCGCCCCGTGCGATCCCGCGATACATGGGGCTCTCCTTGCTACTATGGCGAACCCTAATCTCGTGTATAGCGAATACGCGGGGATGTCAGTTGAGCTAGAAAAAACACTCGTACGTCAAGTCGCTAATTTAATTGGCTATGATCCTGACCAAGCAACCGGGATCTTCACCCAAGGTGGGACGTTCGGCAATTTGTACGGCTATTTGATGGGCTTAAGGAAGCAGTTCCCGCTATCAGGCCAGCGGGGGTTGCAAGGACAAGACTTTCGCATGATTAACTCCCTCGCCGGTCACTATTCTAATATGACCAACCTCGGTTTATTGGGCACAGATATCCCCAACCAGGTATTGCGTATAAAAGTGGATGCCAACAACCGGCTTGACTTGGATGACTTTGCCTATTCGCTCAATCATTGTTTAGCAGAAAAGATGCCGGTGCCTACCATTTTGCTGACCTTTGGCACCACAGATACCTTTGCCATTGACGATATTGAACGCGTGTATCAGATCACGACACGAGCCTGTCAGCGCTTTAACACGTCAGTAAAACCACATATTCATGTTGATGCGGCAGTCGGGTGGCCACTAGTGATGTTCAACGATTATGATTTCGCCGCCAACCCCATAGGCATCAACACCGCGACGCTGAACAAACTGCAAGCATTAATACCGCGCATTCGCGGGCTACGCTTTGCCGATTCCATCACTATCGATTTTCAAAAGTGGGGGTTTGTGCCCTATACCGCCAGCCTAGTGATGTTCAAACAGCAAACGGACATGGAGCACCTTAAGCAAGATCCGCATTACTTTTCTTATTTTGAAACCAGCAAAACACAACAAACGCATTTACAGTCGACAATAGAATGCTCACGTGGCGCAGCAGGCGCCTATGGGAGTTATTGCGCCCTCAATATGTTGGGCAAACGTGGTTATCAGACCATGATTGCGCACAGCCTGCAAAATGCCGAGTATTTAAAAGCACACCTAGACGCCCTCCCTCATTGCAAGGTCGTCGCTGGTGATAACCTGGGGCCCACGGTAGCGTTTCGCCTCTACCAGCCGTCACCGACACTCGATGTGGCTGCGATGTTCCAACAAGAACAAACACTGCATCAAGTTGGCGCGCGTATTGACAGCATTACTCAACATAGCCTGTTTCACCGCCAACACTTTCTCGAGCGCCAAGGCAAGAAGTTAAAAACCAATTGGGTTGAGTCCATTGCACACACGGAGTTTGACCCTAATGGCCAATGCCTATTTATTCCTGGGGAAAAAGCGGTGTTTTTAAATCCGTACACGCGTTACCCACACATTGATGAGTTTGTCGTTTCACTAAGCCCTGAACACGCAGAGCAATTGGTCTAGTTACCAACGCCAAAAATGCGGCATAAACAGCGCCAGTACGGTGAAGTACTCCAAACGCCCCAGTATCATGGCAACATTTAGGATCCAAATCCCAGTGTCTGTCACCGGCTGGAAGTTACTACCTACTTCACCAAAACCTGGCCCAAGCACATTGATACATGCGACCACAGCGGTAAATGCCGACCAAAAATCCAACCCAGTCATCATCATCAACAAGGTGAATGCACCGGTGGTCAACGCGGCTAGCGACATAAATGCCATTACCGCTTGGGTGACATCGTTCGAAACCACCTTATCTTGATAGCGGATGGGGATGATCGCTGAAGGGTGCACGAGTTGGTGTAATTGGCGACGAATAATTTTAAAGGTAACAATATCGCGAATAATTTTATTGCCGCCCGCCGTTGACCCTGAGCAGCCACCCAGATAGGCACAAAAAACTAAAAATAAAGCGGTGGCCGCTGGCCACGAGCTTAAATCCGCCGCGCCAAAACCAGTACTGGTAATAAAAGAAACCACATGGAACGCTGCAAAACTTAATGATACCCAAAGCGACTCATAACGGGCTTCGCCGAATAAGTAAAAGCCCAACATCAGAGACAGGCACGCCACCACAATCAAAAACACCCGTGATTCTTCGTCATCAAAATAGAGCTTTAGGCCGCGCCACCCGAGACGGAAAATACGAAAGTGCAAGCCAAAGTTGATCGCCCCTAACAACATAAAGACATTAGAAATCATTAAGATAAGATGGCTTTGAAAGTGCCACATACTGGCATCGTGGGTGGAGAACCCACCGGTTGAGACGGTAGAAAAACTATGTGCTATCGCATCGTACGCGCTCATTCCCGCCACATAATAGGCCAGAGCACATACGATGGTGATCACCATGTATACCCCCCACAAATAGTGCGCCGTTTTTGATATTCGAGGAGAGAGTTTTTCGTCTTTGATTGGTCCAGGCGTTTCCGCTTTTAATAGCCGCATGCCACCCACGTTGAGCATCGGCAAGACCGCGACCACAAAGATCACCACGCCAAGTCCCCCCATCCATTGTAAAAACTGGCGATAGAGCAGGAATGAAGCAGGCATATTATCCAGGCCACTCAAAATAGTGGCCCCCGCCGTACTCAACGCACTGATCGACTCAAACGTGGCATCGGTAAAGTTGACCCCGGTGACCAGCTCTATCGGGATACCGCCCAGCAGGCCCACTAACACCCAAGTCAGGGTCGAAAACAACAAGGCATCACGAAAGGTGACCTGATTGAGTTTGCTTTGCCGAAAAAGCCACGAGATAGCCAATGATGAAATCATCATTAGCAAGGAAGGATAAAAGAAGTGCTTTGAAACCCCATCGCGAAACAAAAACAGCGACAAGAGTCCAAAAACAAATTGGACAACACCCATCCATAAAATAGGCATGCCAAGCAGACGCAGGGTATTTTTAAAGTTAATCATGACAGAGGCAACTCATCATTAACACGCTCGTGGTTTATCGATCCATCGCCACCACGCGTAGCGACAAACAGTGCCGTGACGTTTATCACCTCACTGCTTAACTATATCGGTCTAACCCCAAGATGTCATGGTGGTTTTAGACCTCATATCTACGTCGTTAATACCCTGCATACAAGGCATTACATCGCAGACACGTTATAAAAAAGCCGGGCATCACTGCCCGGCTTCCTCTTTTTACTGTGCTTGACGACGTTCGCCGCGCGCAGCGCTACCACGACGCTCATTGCCGCGGTCACGATTGAAACGACGTTCACCACGTCCGCGCTCATTGCGACCACGTCCGCCACCATTACGGTCACCACCACGGCGCTCGCGCATGATTTGACCTTCAACACGCTGTGCGTTGGTCTCTTTTTGGCGAATACGCAGTTTTTGCAATTGTGCAAACACGTCTTTCGGCATGGTTTTTGGCAACTGTACAAACGTATGTGCCGGGGCCAGCTTGATTGCGCCAATGTTTTGCTTGTTTAAGCCAAGCTCATTGGCAATTGCGCCCACGATATCTTTAACCTGAACACCTTGCTCACGACCCACGTCCAACTGGTACGTATCCCAATCAGCTGGGTTGGTGTCACGACGGTCAGTGCCATTTTGACGATCGTCACGACGACGTTCACGGCGTTGTTTCTCACGCTCCATCGCCGCAATCATCGGGTCTGGGCCTTTGTAGAACAATGGACGCTTGCCTTGCTGGCGTTGCAGCAACATCGCCGCCAAGGTGGTTGCATCCACGTCGATATCGTTTTGCAGTTGCTCAATCAACTCAACGAAAGGTGCCATGGCGTCGCCATCTTTCTTTTCAGCCAACTCACCGGCTAGCTGAGCGACACGCGCTTCCGCCACTTTATCGCGGTTTGGCAGCTGAATTTCTTCCATTTTGGTCTGCGTGACACGCTCAACCGTGCGCAGCATGCGCATTTGGTTAGGACGCACCAACAAAATCGCTTTACCGGCGCGGCCTGCACGGCCAGTACGACCAATACGGTGAATGTAAGACTCCGCATCAAACGGAATATCATAGTTAAATACGTGAGTGATGCGCGGTACATCAAGGCCACGTGCCACGACGTCGGTCGCGACCAAAATATCAATCACGCCACGCTTTAAGTGATCAACCGTGCGCTCACGCAATGACTGTGGGATATCCCCGTGCAGTGCCGCAGCTTTAAAGCCACGCGCTGACAACCAATCAGCTAAGCGCTCGGTGTCTTGGCGGGTGCGCACAAACACGATAGATGCATCGGTGTCTTGCGTTTCTAGCAGACGGCTCATCGCTTCGTCTTTTTCAACGCCTTTAACCACCCAGAACTGCTGCTCAACCTTCTCAACCGTACGGTTGCTCCCCGCGACGTCGACACGTGCCGGTTCACGCAAGAAGCGGTCAACAATTTGTTTAACGATAGGAGGCATGGTTGCCGAGAATAGGATGCGCTGTGCACTCTCAGGCGCTTGCTCCATGATCCAGGTAACATCGTCCACAAAGCCCATTTTGAGCATTTCATCCGCTTCGTCGAGGATAAAGGTATGCACTTCGTCAAGCTTCAAGCGATCGCGGTTGATCAAATCTTTCACACGCCCTGGTGTGCCCACCACGATGTGCGCGCCGCTTTTCAGCGCTTTCATTTGGTCAACAATCGACGCACCGCCGTAGATCTCAAGGACTTTTAAGCCTTTGATGTTCTGTGCCAGCGTCTTCATTTCCGCTGCGACTTGGATGGCAAGCTCGCGAGTCGGAGCCATAATGATAGCTTGTGGTTTACGTTGGCTCAGATCGACTTTGTTCAGCAGTGGCAGCGAGAATGCAGCGGTTTTACCCGTACCCGTCTGTGCTTTACCGAGTGCGTCACGGCCTTCAAGAAGTACAGGGATAGAAGCGGCTTGGATAGGTGTGGGGGTTTCAAAGCCCATTGAGTCAAGCGCAGACAAAAGGGTGTCGGCCAGATCTAACTGGCGAAATTTGGTTACAGATTCTTGCATTGGGATCCCAATCTATAGAGTGTAGCGAAACGGGGCCCCTCAAGCGTTCTGCTCAACCATGCAACACTGTCTTTCATGCAGTGTCAGTCACCAGCGCCATGGGCCTCGGTCATTAAGGATGTGCATTCTGCGCTATTTACACCAAAAAAGCCAGAAAAAGTTGAACAAGTTCACAAAATTTGCGGCGTGTGGGCAGGTTTATAGCAATTTGTTCACAGAGCCATCGAAATCCGCAGGTATTCCCCGCACTTTTCATGCATTCAAGTCAGGTCACAGGATTTTAGTGTCACGGGTTGGTTTTGAAACAGTGAATCCGTATAGTGTGGCGATCCGTTTATCGAGACCCGAGTTATGTTTCAAGACAATCCCCTGCTAGCACAGCTAAAGCAACAGATCCAAGAAACCTTGCCGAAAAAAGAAGGCCAGGTAAAAGCCACCGAAAAAGGCTTCGGCTTCCTAGAAGTTGATGACAAGACCAGCCTTTTCATTCCGCCTCCTTATATGAAGAAAGTGCTCCACGGTGACCGTGTTGAAGCCTTCGTGCGCACGGAGAAAGATCGCGAAGTGGCCGAGCCGGATACGCTGGTAGAAGCCAGCTTAGATCGCTTTATTGGCCGTGTGCAGTGGATCCGTAATCGTTTAAACGTGGTCCCCGATCACCCGCAAATGAAAGACGCTTTGCGCGCAAAAACGCAGCGTGGCTTGTCGCAAGACAACTTGAAAGAAGGTGACTGGGTCGTCGCATCCCTCATCCGCCATCCACTGAAAGGCGATGACAACTTTATGTGCCAGGTCAGTGAAAAAATCACTGATGCGGACGATAAAATTGCCCCGTGGTGGGTCACGCTGGCCAAACACAACTTGCCCAACCAAGAGCCTGCACCAAAAGATGAGTGGCCACTGCTGGAGCAAGGGCTAGAGCGTCGCGACCTGACAGATTTACCGTTTGTGACCATCGACAGCGAATCCACCAAAGACATGGATGATGCCCTGTACGTTAAAGCCAACGCACAAGGTGGCTTTACCATGACAGTGGCCATTGCTGATCCAACGGCATACATTGATGCCGATGAGGCACTTGATAAAGTCGCTCGTGAACGCGGGTTCACTATTTATTTGCCTGGGCGAAACATCCCAATGCTGCCGCGTGATCTGAGTGATGACTTATGTTCACTGCGGGCCAACGAAAAACGCCCAGCACTATGCTGCACCTTTAATATCGATGCTGATGGCACCATTGCCGACGATGCTGAATTCTTCTCGGCTTGGATCCAATCACACGGTCAGCTTGCGTATGACAAAGTCTCTGATTACATCGAGCTCGGTGAACAAGCGCCGTGGCAGCCAGAGAGCAGCGACATTGCGGATCAAATCCATCAATTACATCAATTTGCGCTATCCCGTATTCAGTGGCGTGAGACGCATGCTGTCACCTTCCCCGACCGTCCTGACTATCGCTTTGAACTCAGCGAAGATAACGATGTGATTGCTATCCACACCGATCAGCGTCGTATTGCCAATCGGATCGTGGAAGAGTCAATGATCAGCGCCAACATCTGCGCGGGTCGCAAGCTTCGTGACGCATTCGGGTTTGGTATCTTCAACACACACGCCGGCTTTAACAGCGAAAAGCTCGACGATGTGGTTGAACTAGTAAAAGCGCATGAAGGCGAGGCAGACAGCGAAAGCCTCGCTACCGTCGAAGGCTTCAGTGCACTTCGTCGCTGGTTAAACAGCCTAGATACCACCTATCTTGATAACCGCTTGCGCCGCTTCCAAGCCTACAGCGAGATTGGCCATGAGCCAGCGCCACACTATGCGATGGGCTTGGATGTCTATGCCACATGGACATCCCCTATCCGTAAATACGGTGATATGATCAACCACCGCTTGCTTAAAGCGATTATTCGCGGCGAAACCGAGGCCAATGCCCCGGCCGATACCGTGGGTGAAGAGCTTGCCGGCCACCGTAAACATCACCGTATGGCAGAGCGTGATGTCGCCGACTGGTTATACACCCGCTTACTTAAGCCTGAAGTTGAAGCGCAAACCCGCTATACCGCGGAGATTTTTGACATCAACCGGGCCGGAATGCGTGTACGCTTGTTGGAAAACGGGGCACCTGCCTTTATTCCATCGTCGCTGATCATCGATAACAAAACCCGCATTGCCTGTGATAAAGAAACAGGCACAGTGACTATCGACGGTAACGTTGAATTCAAGCTCGGTGATAGCCTAGAAGTGGTAATTGCCGATATTAAAGAGACAACACGCTCGATTGTGGCCAAACCGACCCAGGTATTTACCCTGCCTGAGACGTCACAGAGCGAATAGAGCTGTTCTCGCTCTAACCACGCCCGTCGTGCAAAATGTCCGCAGAAAGCCAAGCCATCGCTTGGCTTTCTTTTTGCCCCCAAAATGATAATCTAATCATTAAAATAAACTGACTAGCTAGACCATTGCAGTTATCACATTCTCAGCGTCAGGCCATCCCCTAAGAAGCTATCCGTGGTAAGTTAATGGTGTTACCTCAACCAGATAAGAGGTTTCATGGGGTTTTTGCGTTCATCTGTGGTCCGTATGGGGACCCCCATTGTTTTATTACTGCTGCTTGCCGCGAGCTATCAACCCTTGATTGCCTCGTTAGCCCCCTATTACAACTTAATTTACGCCGCGCCATATTTTCTGTTATTCACCGCGCTACTTTTAAGCCACTTATTCAAAAGCGCCCGCGTCGGTATGATGGTGGTGATATTGTTAGCGGGATACACAGTGATCCTCACGCGACTGCAATCGCCACTCAATCATGGCACGACCTACATGGAGTACTTGCTGCTCACGGTCGCCCTTCCGATTAACTTGCTGTATATGATCATCGTGCGCGATCAAAAACTCACCTCTCGGTTTGGTCTGTTCTTTTTCCTCGCCATTGGTATGGAAATCGGTTGGTGTGCGCTTCTCGTGCAGCAATTCGGTGAGCTGTCCACCTATCTCCATCAACACCCAGTATTAGTAAGAGTGACGTCAGTGAGCCCCATGCCACTGCTGCTGATCGTGCTGCTTTCTATTTTGGTCTGTGTCAGTACCATTCGACTGTTGCGCAAAAATAGCATCGAAGATCATGCCGCTTTTGTCAGCGTATTATGCGGTGTCACAACCCTCGTATTTTTTAACGTGCCTTTCATTTCTTCGCTGATATTTTCGTTGGCGGGCGTGTTATTGATTGCCAACCAAGTATCACTCAGCCACCAGCTGGCCTTTATTGATGGGCTTACCGAAATTGCCGGTCGTCGCGCACTTGAAGACGAGCTCAAACATCTAGGCCGCCAATATACCCTTGCGATGCTCGACGTTGACCACTTTAAAAAATTTAACGATAAATACGGCCACGAAACAGGCGATGATGTTCTTAAGCTTGTCGCCAAACATATGGCGCATTGTGAAGGAGGCGCCAGTGCCTTTCGTTACGGCGGCGAAGAATTTACGTTGTTGTTTAAAGGAAAAACCACCGAACACTGCCTGCCGTTTCTCGACGCCTTGCGTGAGGATATCGCCAATTACCCCTTAGTGCTGCGTGATGAGTCTCGTCCTCATGATGACAAGCAAGGCCGGCAAAAGCGCGGACATGCTAGCGGAAAAAAACCGGTCAACATTACGGTTAGTATTGGCTATGCCGATGCCTCGCAAGCCGACACCCCCGACGAGGTACTGCAGCTGGCCGATAAGGCGTTGTACAAAGCCAAAGAGGCCGGGCGTAACTGCATTAAAGGCAGTGTATAAAACGTCCATCAACCAAGATAGTCAGTGCAAGAGGCCCGACGAATACGGGCCTCGCACAGCGCTAGTGGCTAAGTATTTGATCCAAGAACTGCTTAGTACGATCGAACTGCGGCGCGTTAAAAAATTCAGCGGGCGTGTTTTGTTCTATGATTTCCCCTGCGTCCATAAAAATCACCCTGTCGGCCACTTCTTTGGCAAACCCCATTTCATGTGTCACACACAGCATGGTCATTCCGCCTTCCGCTAATTCCACCATCACATCTAACACTTCGCGTACCATCTCTGGATCAAGGGCTGATGTGGGCTCATCAAACAACATGACATTTGGGTTCATACACAGTGAGCGAGCAATGGCGACACGCTGTTGCTGGCCGCCGGAGAGCTGTCCCGGAAATTTTAAGGCCTGATGAGGAATTTTAACCCGCTCTAGGTACTGCATGGCGATCTCTTCGGCCTCGGATTTTGGCATTTTTTTCACCCAAATAGGGGCAAGCGTACAGTTATCCAACACGGTCAGATGGGGAAATAAATTAAAATGCTGGAAACACATGCCCACTTCATCCCGTACCGCTTGGATGTTCTTGATATTGTCATTCAGGGGCACACCCGCAACGGTTATCTGACCTTTTTGATGTTCCTCCAGGTGATTAATACATCGGATCATGGTCGATTTTCCCGAGCCAGATGGCCCACAGATAACGATCTTCTCGCCTTTTTCAACTTTAAGGTTAATGTCTTTCAACGCATGGAATTCACCATACCACTTGTTCATTTTCTTTATTTCAATGACATAATCTTTATTCATAACGTCCATATTTTTATATCCTTACTGCCGCTACGCTTAATGGCCCGTATGTAGGCGCTTTTCAAGCCAAATTGAATATCGAGACATACCCGAGCAGAAGATCCAGAAAACAAACGCCACAAACACATAACTTTCAGTGGCAAACCCTAGCCACTCCGGATCAGTGTTTGCGGTTTGCCCAATCCCTAGCACATCAAACATCCCAATAATTAAGACCAGGCTGGTATCTTTAAAGAGACTAATAAAGGTATTAACAATCGATGGAATAGAAATTTTTAACGCTTGAGGAAGAATAACCAGGATAGTTTTTTTCCAATACGTTAACCCCAGCGCATCTGCCGCTTCATATTGGCCTTTGGGAATCGCTTGCAGCCCACCTCGCACCACTTCAGCCATGTAGGCAGAGGCAAACATCACTACGCCAATCAGCGCTCTCACCAACTTATCGATGTCTGTGCCCTCGGCAAGAAATAAAGGCAACATAACCGATGCCATAAATAGCACAGTGATAAGCGGGACGCCGCGCCAGATTTCAATATAAATCGTGCTGAACGATCGTATGACTGGCATGGTAGACCGGCGGCCAAGCGCCAATAGGATGCCAATAGGCAAAGAAGCAATAATGCCAACCAGAGCAATGACCAGGGTAATTAGTAGCCCGCCCCACATATGGGTTTCGACTTTTTCTAAGCCAAAGGCACCGCCATACAGTAGCGTTGCAATCAAAATTGGGTAAGCACTGATGGCAAACGCGCCTATCCAACGTTTATAAGGGGTTTTATCGTACATAAGCAGCGCGACCAATATCGCCAGCGTGCCGTAAAAAAGCTGCGGTCGCCATAACTCCTCAGTGGGATAAAACCCATACATAAACTGGTCCCAACGCACACCAATAAAAGCCCAACAAGCGCCGCTGCTGCTGCATGCCTCTGGGCTTTGACCGACCCAATCGGCATGGATAATCACCCAGCTGACAACAGGGGGGATTACTGCAAACAGTGCCGTCAAAACGACAATGGTCAGCACCACATTTAAAGGACTGTTAAACAGGTTTTCCTTCGCCCAATAAAAGACACCATGGTTGTCGATAGGTGGCGCTTCATCTTCCTTAAAATGATATTTTTTCATCCTGATACCACTACCTTTCCGTCAACATAACTTTCTTGTTGTACACATTCATGACCAACGATGTGGCAAGGCTGAGTGTGAGATAAACCGCCATTGTCATTGCAATGATCTCTATCGCTTGCCCAGTTTGGTTTAAGGTTGTTCCGGCAAATACAGACACCAAATCTGGATACCCGATTGCCATCGCCAGTGAAGAGTTTTTCGTCAGGTTTAAATATTGACTGGTTAATGGAGGGACAATGACCCGCATGGCCTGAGGGATCACGATAAGCTTCAAGGTCTTCACAGGGCCAATACCTAAAGACAGCGCCGCTTCCTTTTGCCCATGGCTCACTGAGTTAATGCCAGAGCGTACGATCTCTGCGATAAACGCCGCGGTATAAATACTCAAAGCGAGTAACAAGGCCACTAATTCGGGGATGACTGTAATACCACCAGAGAAATTAAACCCCTTTAACACCGGCATGCTCACAGTGATAGGACTACGACTAAAAAGGAATACAACAACGGGAGCAACGATACACAACACCAACGCGACGCGCCCTATTGGCACTTGCTTCCCTGTATGTGCTTGATAGGTTTTCCCCCACAAACGCGTAACAAAGGTAAAGCACACACCGAGAATAAGGGTCCCAAGCAAAAAATATCCTTCAGGGTTAAAACCAATAGAGGGAACATACAAACCTCGCACATTGAGAAAAATGGCTTCTCCCAAGCTCAAGCTATTTCGAGGAGATGGCAAGGTTTGTAGCACCGCAAAATACCAGAAGAATATTTGCAGTAGTAAAGGAATATTCCTAAATATCTCGATATAGGCAGACGCAACCTTTTTTATTAGCCAGTTGGAAGACAAGCGGGCCACACCAATAATGAACCCGAGTATTGAAGCCAATACAATACCGAGAAAAGAAACGAGGACGGTATTGAGCAAACCGACAAAAAACGTTCTGCCATAAGTGTCACTGCCACTGTATTCAATCAATGACATAGAGATATTAAAGCCCGCTTTTTCTGATAAAAAGTCGAACCCTGTGGTGATCCCTCTCGCCTCTAGGTTGGCTTGTGTGTTATTAACAATCGAATAGAGAAATGCCGCAATAGCGATCAGGGATAGGACTTGAAAAAGTATTGATCGGAAAGCGGGGCTATAGAGTATGCTCGTCTTCTGAGCGTTCTGTTCTGAAATAAATGGCGTGCTCATGTTTCGATAACCTACCAACTTACTTAAACATCGCTAAAAAGAGCGATGATGCATCGCTCTTTTGCATCCAGTATTAGGTTTTTACTTAACGAATTGGCGGTGCATACATAAAGCCACCATCACTCCACAGTGCGTTCACGCCACGTGAAATGTTTAATGGTGAACCGGAACCCACTTGCGACTCAAACAACTCGCCATAGTTGCCCACTTGTTTGACAACGTTGTACCCCCACATGTCCGGTAAGCCGAGCGACTTTCCTTTAGGGCCATCAACGCCGAGGATTCGCTGAATGTTCGGATCATTCGATTTCAACATGTCATCGGCGTTCTCAGAGGTGATCCCATATTCTTCTGCATTGATCAGCGAGAACAATACCCACTTCGCCACATTAAACCAGGCATCATCGCCCTGCCTAACCACCGGTCCAAGTGGCTCTTTTGAAATAATGTCAGGCAGTACAACCGCAGACGAGGGATCTTTCAAATTCAAGCGCAGCGCATAAAGCTGCGACGTGTCTGAGGTGAGGACATCACAACGCCCGGAGTCAAAACCAGCCGCCGTTTGCGAGGCGGTATCGAAAACGACAGGGTTAAAAGACATGCCATTTTTGCGGAAATAGTCAGCCACGTTTAATTCCGTGGTGGTGCCAGATTGAATACAAATCGACGCACCGTCCAACTGGCTGGCATTATCCACCCCCAGTTCTTTCGAAACCATAAAGCCCTGACCATCATAGAAAGTAGTGCCGACAAAGTTTAAGCCAAGCGCCGTATCACGGTGCAATGTCCACGTGGTATTGCGCGATAAGACATCCACTTCGCCCGATTGCAATGCCGTGAAGCGCTCTTTGGCCGTTAAAGGCACAAACTTCACTTTTTCCTTGTCTTCCAGGACAGCAGCCGCCACGGCTTGACAATACGCCACATCAATCCCTTTCCACTCACCGTCAGAGTCAGGGTTGGAAAAGCCTGGCAACCCCGTGCTCACACCACAGGTCAAATAGCCTTGTGATTTAACCTTATCCAAGGTTGAACCGGATTCAGCAGCAAAGACATTTGTCGATATCGCTGCCGCTGTCAGCATTACTGCACTAATCGTCTGAAGTTTTCCTTTCATGTATCCTCCATGAGGTTTTTAAAACCAGTGACATTCATCCTATGAACGCTGTGTCATCACATGTCGCCCTACACCTGGCAAGACAATCGTCTTTACAGCAAACAAAAATCAATTTATTTATCTGCATGGATGACTGAATCAACGTGAAAACAGCATGATTAATAATGACAAAAGAGTAAATAGTGCAAGAGCGCACCAAAAAAGGGACGCTTCCCTTTATTTTGCTCAACGGAGGAATTCAGAGAAAAAAACCCTTTGAATACGTAAAAGGCGAAGAAACCAAGGGCATCGTGATGAAAAAAAGAATAAAAAACATACCGCAAAATGGTACGTGCACTTCTCTAGTGCACACTCAAAGATGAGGTATAACGTGTGATAAGTCTTTACATCCTCGTATGATAGTGGCGATATATCAGGCTAGACGTTGCGGTATGATTAGTTGAGACGTGCAGATGAAAACGCTGAGATTTGTTCCCTTCACTAGGCAAGTAATGATATTTGGGCTCATCGCCCTATTGCAGGCAGGCTGTGCGACGCAGCGTGACGCCGCAACGACAGCTGACATGCCGAAACCGGACAAAACGATTAGCGATCAAGCGCTAGACCAAGCACTCACCCAACTTTATCGTCAGTGGCAAGGCACACCTTATCGGTGGGGAGGTACCTCACGCCAAGGCATCGATTGCTCAGCCTATACGCAACGCGTCTATCAAGAAGCGCTCGCCACACCACTACCGCGCACCACCCACGGCCAAGCAAAAACCGGCTATGCCATTGATTATCAATCCGCACGCCAAGGGGATCTGGTGTTTTTTCATATTCGCCCCGGCCTTCGCCATGTGGGCATCTTTCTGGGTGGACAGCGTTTTATGCATGCTTCCTCCTCAAAGGGCGTGACAGTGTCACGATTAGATAACCCGTATTGGCAAGCGCGCTTCTGGCAATTCCGTCGTTATTTCTGAGGCGAGGCTTTTACCGAGTCAGCCAGCTCGCAACAGGGTTGATACCGCGGACACGTGACGACATGATCATTGACCATACCGAGCGCTTGCATCAGCGAATAACAAATCGTCTCGCCCACAAACTTAAACCCACGCTTTTTCAAAAAGCGACTCATGGCGCGGGACTCGTCGGTCGCGGTCGCCACATCGGCATCTGATTGGTGCTGATTCACAATCGGTACGCCGCCAGTGAACTGCCACAGTGCCTTCGCCAAGGATCCATACTCTTCCACCAGCCTCACCGCTGCCTTGGCATTGGTAAACACAGAAGCCACTTTCAAGCGATTGCGGACAATCTCGTGGTTGGCCATGATCTCAGCGGTATTCGGCTCAACCACGTCTGCAAGTTGATAGAAGTCGAAATCACAGAAAGCCGCGCGATAAGCCGCACGCTTTTGCAAAATCAGTCGCCAACTTAACCCTGCTTGTGCGCCCTCTAAACAAATAAACTCAAACACCGCTTGATCATCAAACGTGGGTACGCCCCACTCGCTATCGTGGTATGCCCGCTCAGCCTCGCTTTGTTGTGCCCATTGGCAAATGTCCATCTTTAACCTCACCCTTGTCATACATATTTACGCAGCCGTTTTGTTGCTTGTGACACGAAATCAGCGACTTAACCATGCAAAGGCTATCGTTTCACTGAATATCACGCTATCTTTGATCGCGATAAGTTTATGAAACGTAATAGAACCGTTGCTCCGTGTTGTTGATGACACCCATAAACAGAAAGGAAAACCTGTGACAAAAAAGCATCTCTTGATCACTGGCGCCGGGCAGCGTATCGGCTATGCACTGGCCTGCCACTTTCTTTATCAAGGTCATCAAGTGACCCTATCTTATCGCACCGAGCGGCCTCAAGTGGCTGACTTACGTGCACGCGGCGCACACTGTCTCCAAGCCGACTTTTCCTCTGATGAGGGCGTCTACGCATTTATCGAGTCACTCGATGCGATGCATCCGACCTTCGATACCGTCATACACAACGCATCGTCGTGGGATAGCGAAACGCAAAGCCAAGATATTGCCACGTTATTCGATAATATGATGCAAATTCACGCCAAAACGCCTTATCTGATTAACATGGCCGCGGCCCGCTGGATGCAACAAGGTGATATTATTCACCTCACCGACTATGTCGCGCAAAAGGGCAGCGCAAAACACACTGCCTACGCAACCAGCAAAGCCGCATTAGAAAACCTCACACTCTCGTTCGCACAAAAATTAGCACCACACATAAAAGTAAACAGCATTTCACCTGCGCTGATCATGTTTAACGAGGGCGATGATGAGGCCTATCGTGATAAAGCTCGCCGTAAATCGATTTTGGGCACCGTACCGGGCGAACAGGAAGTAGTGAACGCCTGCGAGTTTATTCTCGCCAGTCAGCATATGACTGGCCAGTCCATCAAGTTGGATGGCGGACGCCATCTCATGTAATTTCGTGACCAGGGAAAGATTATGAACGACGCTGTCATTAAAGTTACCAACCTGCGCCTGCGTACTTACATTGGCTTTAATCCCGACGAGCAAGAGAAAAAGCAAGATGTGGTGATCAATGTTGAGATCCACTATCCCGGCCACAAAGCCTGTGAAGAAGACAACGTGGATGATGCGCTTAACTACAAAGTGATCACTAAAGCGATCATCGACTATGTCGAAAACGGTCGCTTTTTATTGCTGGAGAAGCTTGTCGCCGGCGTACTAGACATTGCGCGTGACCACCATTGGGTGCGTTATGCGCAAGTCACCATTGATAAGCCCCACGCACTCCGCTTCGCCGATTCAGTTTCACTCAGTTTAAGCTGGACCGCCGACGAGTCGTAACCCAGTAAAGAGTTCGTTAGAATTATTCGAACATCTTGTTCAAGGTGAGCCGGTTATGTATTACCGTTCACCTTATATACTGTGTATGAATAGTGAATGGGGGCGACAACAATGACAACGAAAACGGGCTACGATCTGGTGATGCGTACGCTACACTGGCTATCAACGATTGTGATTATCGGCCTTTTCGCTGTTGGTCTCTGGATGGTCGACCTCAGTTATTACAGCACTTGGTACCAGACCGCGCCGCATTGGCATAAATCAATCGGATTGTTACTTGCGCTCACCACGCTGGTCAGATTGGTGTGGAAAGTCACTCACACCATGCCGGCGGTAGAGGGCAAAACGTGGGAACGGAAAGCGGCAACAGCGGGACATCATACAATCTACCTGTTGCTCATCATTTTATTCGTTTCTGGTTATCTGATTTCAACCTCAGATGGCCGAGGCATAGATGTCTTCACCTGGTTTACCGTGCCAAGCGCCGGTGAGCTTTTTCCTAACCAGTCAGACATTGCTGGGGACGTACACTACTACGTTGCCATTACCTTGATTGTGTTGGCCGCCGGCCACGCACTCATGGCACTTAAACACCACTTTATTGATAAAGACAATACGTTACGGAAGATGATCGGAGGAAACTCGAAATGAAAAAACTCATGTTAGCCATGGGAATGAGCGCCGCGACACTCTTATCTGGGCCTGCACTTGCAGACACTTATATGATTGACACCAAGGGCGCACACGCCTCGGTCAACTTCAAAGTGCCACACCTGGGTTACAGCTTTATCAAAGGTCGCTTTAATCAGTTTGACGGCCAGTTTGAATTCGACCCAAATAACATTGGCGCATCAAGTGTGTCGGTGACGATTGATACAACCAGTGTCGATTCTAACCACGCTGAGCGTGATAAGCACATTCGTAGCGGTGACTTCTTGGATGTAGGCGAATATGGCCAAGCATCCTTTGAAAGCACCAACGTCACCGACAACGGCGACGGCTCAATGACCATTGCAGGCGATCTCACCTTGCATGGCCAAACCAAGCCGATTGAAATCGACGCGGAACTGGTCGGCCACGGTGAAGATCCATGGGGCAACTACCGCGCAGGCTTTATGGGTAACACCCGTCTTGAACTCGAAGACTTCGGTATTCCTACCATGGGCCCTGCCACCTATGTTGATATGGAGCTGCACGTAGAAGGTATTCGCCAGTAAACCAACGTCAGTCGATATCATGAGTAAGCCTCGGGTCTTCCGAGGCTTTTTTTTGTCGCATACTGAAACCCAATCGTCATAGTTGTTGTCTAGGATGGGCAGCATGAAAAACAATCAGCAATTAGCTATGACGGCACCTATCAACATCGCATTTTTCGATCTCGACGAAACCCTTATCGCCACTGACACCAAGCAAGCGTGGCTTGAGTATCTTTGCCAGCGCGATCTCGCCCCACAAAATGTGGTTGAACAAGAAAGGCAAGCCTATCTCGATTTCAAAAAAGCGCGGATTAATCTTGAGCAATACATGCACGTTCAGCTCACGCCAGTGAGGGGGCAATCGACTCAAACTGTCGAGCGCTGGGTCACTGATTTTATCGATAGACAGGTCGCGCCAGTCGTGGTGCCCCAAGCATTAGAGCGGATTGAATGGCACCGTAACCGTGGTGATCACTGTGTGCTGGTGTCTAATACTGCCGCACACCTGGCAAGACCGATTGGCGAACTACTCAAACTCGATACCGTGATTGCGATTGAGCTCGAAACCATAAACGGGGTGTATACCGGCTCCATTTCTCATTGTGTGCGCGATTTTCGTGGTAAGCATGACTACATGCAGGCATGGCTATCTGACCGCCATGACACCGTCGGCCATACCTACGGCTACAGTGATTCGCACTGGGATGTGCCCTTGCTTGAGCAAGTTGATAATGCATTTGCAGTCAACCCCGACCCACACTTAAGCCTGCACGCGCAGGAGAAAGATTGGACTATAATGGAATGGGCCAGGCACGATACCATTCGTGATTGAATGTGCGTTCTCTCTGTATGCAACCCCACATGGGTTGTAGCAATGATCGATTACAGCAATGATCGATTACAGCAATGAATGGGCGCTATCCGCGCCCTTTTTATCAATACTTACTTGAGAATGATTATCATAACCGTTATCTTTAACGTATGATCGGCTGGCGACCTCACGCCGTAGTCACACGCATAATGAACGAGATTAACGCTTATGAGAAAACACCTGCTAATTATTGCGGCGCTCTTGCTCTCTCCGATAGCGCACGCCGACCAATTAAAACACGCGGACAAGCTAAAAGTGGTGACCAGCTTTACCATTCTGGCTGATATGGCCGCCAACGTAGCGGGCGAGCATGCCGAGGTAGTGTCGCTTACTAAACCCGGCGCGGAGATCCACAATTACCAACCCACTCCGGGAGATATTCTGCGTGCGCAAAGTGCGGATGTGGTGATGTGGAACGGATTAGGCTTAGAGCGCTGGTTCAAACGTTTTTTCCAGCACATTGATAAGGTGCCGAATGTGATCTTATCTGACGGGGTGGAGCCGATTGTGATTGCCTCGGGCCCGTATCGTGGCAAGCCCAACCCCCACGCGTGGATGTCGCCCTCTGATGCAATGCGATACGTTGATAACATCGAGCAAGCCCTGATTAAGTACGACCCTGCCAACCAAACGCACTACCAAGCCAATGCCAAAGCTTACAAGGCACAAATTCAAGCCGTGTTCGCGCGTGCGCAAGATGCTTTATCCGCTGTCCCCGACGCCCAGCGTTGGTTGGTGAGCAGTGAAGGCGCGTTTTCTTATCTGGCACGTGATTTGAACCTCAACGAAGCCTATTTATGGCCGATTAACGCTGAGCGCCAGGGCACACCGCAACAAGTGCGCGCGCTGATTGATACCGTGCGAGAACACCAAGTGCGTGCTGTCTTCTCCGAAAGCACCGTGTCTGATGCCCCCGCCAAACAAGTCGCCGCGGAGACCGACGCACACTATGGCGGCATTTTATATGTCGATTCGCTCAGTCAAGCTGACGGACCCGTGCCTGACTATCTATCCTTACTGACAGTTACCACAGAAACCGTGTTAGCGGGGTTGCGCCATGACGCACTATGATTTAACCGACGGCACGCCCAGTGTGTTAGATGTCAACGAGGTACGTGTCGTCTATCGAAACGGCCTGTGTGCTCTTGAACACGCCAGCTTCTCGCTACCCGCGCAAACCATTACTGCCTTGGTGGGTGCCAATGGCAGCGGCAAATCCACCTTGTTTAAAGCGATCATGGGGTTTGTGAATCCCGGCAGTGGCAGCATTGCAGTCAACGGCACTCCGATCAAGCAAGCACAAAAAGCAGGCTTGGTCGCTTATGTGCCTCAATCGGAGGAGATTGATTGGTCGTTCCCGGTGTTAGTGGAAGACGTGGTGATGATGGGTCGCTACGGCAAGATGTCATTTATGCGTCGCCCCAAAGCGGCGGATCATCAAGCGGTGGATGAGGCCTTGGCTCGGGTAGATATGAGTGCATTTCGCCAGCGCCAAATTGGTGAACTGTCCGGCGGACAGAAAAAGCGCGTTTTCCTCGCCCGCGCGCTGGCTCAGCACAGCCCGCTGATTTTACTGGATGAGCCTTTTACTGGCGTAGATGTCACCAGTGAAGAGTCGATTATGCGTTTGCTGCTCGAGCTCAAAGACGAGGGCAAAACCATTTTAATCGCCACCCATAACCTTGGCACCGTACCCGACTTTTGCGATCGCACCGTCCTAGTCAATCGCGCGGTAGTAGCAGGCGGACACACTGAGCATGTGTTTACCACCGAGAACCTGAGTGCCATTTTTGGCGGCAAACTGCGCCAGTATGTCATGCCTAGCGATCAGCTCCACCAAGACGCCGATCCGCGCGAGCTGTCGGTGATTTCCGACGACGAGCGGCCCTTGGTGGTGTATGGCAAGCGCGAACAAAGCGCGCAGGAGCGCCGCGAATGAGCTTACTCGATCCCCTCGCCTATCAATACATGCAAAAAGCATTGCTGGTCACCACCTTGATTGGCTGCGTGTGCGGCTTGCTCTCTGCCTTTTTGATGCTCAAAGGCTGGTCGCTGATGGGCGATGCCCTCTCTCATGCGATTGTACCGGGCGTTGCCGGCGCTTATATTCTGGGCTTGCCCTTTTCACTCGGTGCCTTTGTTGCCGGCGGCATGGCCGCGAGCGTGATGCTGTTTTTGCACCAACGTAGCCACATCAAACAAGATGCGATCATCGGTTTAATTTTCTCGAGCTTTTTCGCCTTCGGGCTCTTTCTGGTCTCGATTTCGCCCGTCGCGGTCGATATTCAACAAATTATGCTGGGCAACTTACTTGCCATTGCCCCACTCGATGCGGTGCAAATGCTAGTCATTGCCTTGGTGAGCCTCACCGTACTGGCGGTGAAATGGCGTGATTTTATGCTGACCTTTTTTGATGAAAGCCATGCCCGCTGCATTGGCTTGCCAGTCGTAGGGCTCAAAGTGCTGTTTTTTGCGCTGCTCAGCGCTTGCACCATGGCGGCACTTAAAAGTGTCGGTGCCTTTTTGGTGATTTGCTTGGTGATCGCCCCCGGCGCCACCGCCTATTTATTGAGTGATCGCTTCGGGCCCGTGTTGGTGCTGAGTGGTGTCATCGGTACACTCACCTCACTGTTTGGGGTGTATATCAGCTATTTCGCTAACCTTAACGCCGGCGCACTGATTGTGCTGGCCCAAGTGGGACTCTTCTTAGCCGCCTTTGTGTTTGGCCCCAAACACGGGATCCTCGCGCGGCGCGCCAAACGTCAGGAGGCACTGCAATGAATCCGTATCAACTGACTTTTATGCAAGATGCCTTGCTGATGGCCGTCTTGGTAGCGCTGCCCTGTGCGCTGCTTTCTTGCTATTTGGTGTTAAAAGGCTGGTCATTAATTGGCGACGCCGTGGCACACGCGGTGCTGCCGGGATTGGTGCTAGCAAACTTATTTGGCCTGCCGCTGATTGTCGGCGCGTTTGCCGCAGGATCTGCATGCGCCACCAGTGTGCATTGGCTCAAACAAAATAGCCGTGTGAAAGAAGACACCTTGCTGGGAATTGTATTTTCTGGCTTTTTCGCGCTGGGGCTGATTTTGCAAGGCCAGTTCCCGTCTGATTTGCACCTTGATCATATTCTATTTGGCAACCTGTTGGGGATTAACCACCAACAGCTGCTCACCGCCGCCATCACCGGCTTAGTCGTGCTGGCGCTTGTGCTGCTTAAAGGGCGAGATTTAATGCTGCTATCGTTCGACCCCGCACAAGCCAGCGTGCTCGGACTCCCCGTGCAGAAACTTCACTGGCTTCTGCTCTCGGTAATGATTGCCACCATTGTGGCGGGGTTACATGCCGTGGGGATTATCTTAGTGGTGGCGATGTTGATTGCACCGGGCGTCACCGCCTTTATGCTCAGCAAACAATTTAGCCGCATGCTATGGATTGCCTGTGCCATTGCTTTAGTCACCGCCGTGGGCGGCGTCACCCTGTCGTTTTACCTCGACAGCGCACCCGGCCCGACCATTGTATTGCTGCTCACCGGCTGTTTTGTGGTGACCTTCGCGTGGCAGCAATATCAAATCCACCGCAACCAACAGCGCCCACAGCCGACGCACCAAACCACAAAAGCAACGCGCTCTGCGACAACGCATTCAGCGCAATCGCACTAATCGGCATCGCGACGGACACAACCGCATCCCAACCAGAGCAGTGCGCGAAACGGAGCCCTCGTTCTAATCGCGCACCACCCCACCAACCCGACTCGTCCCTTGGCGCTCTAACCAACTTCTTGCACCCACCTCACAAAATATGGCTTACCTAACACTTTGGACAATAGCGCACGAAAAACAAAACAGCCCTTGATAGACTAATTCCAAGTCTACCAACTCAATGGCGTGTTAGGTGCCGACACCAGCAATGAGCGAAGTGGAAAAGTTTCATGAGTTAGCTAAAGACGCGGGAAATCGTCTGCGAGCATATATACTTTCGGTCTCATCCGGTGCCACCGGTGTGTTTTTCTTTGCTCTCACTAGTACTCAGGCAGGTTCGCTCTCTCACGTAGAAAAGTGGATGCTTGCAACCGCGTTGGTAGGTTTCGTCCTAACTGTAGCTATTTGCCTTTATGAGTTGAGAGTTGATGCGCAGCGTTTCTTTGCCTTAGCTACAGAGCTTGAAAAACCCCAAGCTGAGAGATCGTGGAATAATAACGAGAACTATAAACGAAAGCGCTACTGGCTTGTTCATCCCTCATATATAACTTTGACAATATCAATTATTGTGACGTGTGCTTACCTAATACCAAGTATTGTTAGCAATTAACAAACCAAGGCAATGGGATATGATTTCTTTGTTGCGCTCAGAAACGGAAAATGTGTTCCTGTTTGTGGGTGTTAAATTTGGCCAGCTAGCCCTAAGGAGATTTTGAGTTATGGAGTTTGAGGACATACTCCTACTAGCTATCCTGGTCGTTGCAGCCTATATCTGGATAATTACCCAAATTAAGAAGAAGAAAAAGGGACGGTTTTACGCTGAAAAGAATGCGGAATTACAGGAAAAGCGCTTGCGGGAGATGCAGAAGCCGCTCCCGAAACACATGCAAAGAGCATTGTCTCAGTTTAAAGCTGAATACCAGGAGAACCCTGGGACGTTTGAATCGATGCATGAATTTTCACCACTTGCTTGTTTTGGGTACAAAGTCGGCAAAACGAATGGGCTGCCTGAGCGTCTGCGGCGCGAGATCATCTACTTTACTTGGTACGCAGAGATCCCGTCAATTGTGCCTCTCCAATATGCCCTAGAGTGGGGGGAGCCTGGTACCAGTAAAAGGTTTTCTAAGATTCAAAGCCATTTGTCTATGCTTGCGAATCAGAGACGCTCGCGAAGAGGTTATGAGGTTGCCGTCTCTCACTGGGACTCGGATGTAAATTGGTTTCGTGAAAATCACTCAGACTTGGCTTATGAGTATAGTCAGTTCGGATTCAAAAGTTAGCAAGGTGGTCAGCTGGACAGCCAATTAGCTATGCTCTATTGTCGCTCTCCACTACTGGCATTGACAGCAGGCAAATACGTATAGAACGATGATTTAGCCATTACGATAAATGATTCGAAGTAATATAATGAATGCCTAATGGACAACACAAGCATAGCACATGCATACCATGCATAAACAAACCCAGCGTGTATATTCAAATTCGCAGCCGGAGGACACGTGACTTTATCCATCCATACCGAGGTAGCTCCAACGTTTTCTTTGGCAGCACAACAGAATGCATATCCATTGCTAAAACGGGTATTAGTTACCTGCCCAGAAGATGCTGGAAATACTGTTGCGAAACACGTCAGGGACATTCGCGTTAAGCTGATATGTGAGCCGCAATTCGTTGAACCTGAGGAATGGTTAATTGATCGCCTTGAATCGGGTCAATCGATTAAGCTCCAAGATCGGCCGTTAAAACCCCATTACGAAAAGCTTGCGGGACTCACTGAAGAAGTGGTTGTCCGATTGATGTTCTCAGTTTCATATGTCGACGCTGCGGGCACTACTCAGGAGCTCTGTACTAATCATCAAGTTAATGTCCTACCTGCTGATTACTGGGGCGGAGAGTCTAGACAGGCCGAACTATTGGCCGCTTTTGTGCAACCAAATATACATACCGTCGAGTCAATCACCAGCTGTGTTGCACAAAGTTTAAGAAGTACTGGGCGGAATAGTGCGATAGATGGCTATCAGTCAAATACGCGAGAGCGCCCGTTCCTTTTTGGTTCAGCTCTCTGGTCGACTCTATTCAATGAAAGGCTAATGTACCTGTCACCTCCAAATGGGTGGGCAAAGTTGGGCCAACGAATCCGCCCTGCTGCAGATATTCTCGAACACAAAACGGCCGCATGTCTCGATACCTCAGTGCTTTTTGCCAGTTGCCTGGAAAATATGGGGCTAAACCCTGTGATAGCACTCACCAAAAGCCATGCTTTCGCTGGCTTTTGGTTAATAGACGAATGCTTCCCAATTCTTACGAACGATGACCCTATCGATCTACGAAAACGCATGGATACCTCAGATATTGTGATGTTTGAGACCACGCTAATCACAAACGATACTCCGGTTACCTTTAAGCAGGCTATTGAACGTGCGAAGACGTTACTCGAAGAAGATCACGAGTCTGAGTTCGTGATGCTGATCGACATAAAGCAGGCACGGGCGAGACGGGTTAAGCCAATCGGAGTGGTTGAGGAAAAAACAAATGCGGATACCCGATTGGGTGAAAACGGCCATTCCTCTACAACACTAGGTATAGATGCAGCGCCTGCTCTACCACCTGTACGGACTGATGAGCGCGTGATTGAGGATGCACCGCACACCCGTGTCGATACGTGGCAACGTAAGCTGTTGGATCTTACCAAGCGAAACCCACTTCTTAACGTCAAAAGCTCTGCATTAAAGCTCTTTTGCCCTGACCTGGCGAGCCTTGAAGACATGCTGGCCGCTGACCAGATCTTTAGCTTTATTTCAGCCGAGGAGACTCCTTTGGTTGATAAAGCACGAAGTGCTGAGGTATTTCGCCTGAATACAGGAGCCGACCTTCACCGCGAATTTGCACTTCAACAGCTGAACAACAAAAAGCTAATCATCAATGACACAGTTAAACGCAAAGACGCAAAACTAGTTGATTTACTCCGTAAAGCTAAAAACGATCTCGAAGAAGGCGGCAGCAATACCCTTTTTCTTGCAATCGGCATGCTGCGCTGGAAAGAGATTCCTGAAAGCGATAAATCGTTCCGTGCTCCATTGATCTTGTTGCCAGTTAAGCTGGAGCGTCGTAGCGCCCAAGCTCCCGTAAAAATGCGTCAATTACCGGACGAGGAGCCTATATTTAACCTCACGCTCATCGAGATGCTGCAGATAGATTACGACATTAATCTTGATCGTCTGCGCCATGAACTCCCTGAAGATGAATCTGGGGTAGACGTTGAAGAGGTTTGGAACATTGTTCGCGCTGCAATCAAAGAGCAGCCTGGATTCATTGTAGTCGAGGAAATTGTTCTCGGCTCTTTCTCGTTTGCAAAATATTTGATGTGGAAGGATCTCAAAGAGCGAACTGAGCTCCTGAAGCAAAGCCCCTTTGTAAAACATTTAGTTGACAACCCGGCTGATGCTTACCAGCAACAAGGAGCCTTCATCAAGCTTGATCAAGTAGATGAAAAGATTAGACCTGAATCCTTCTACGCTCCTTTTAATTGTGACGCATCTCAAATGGTCGCTGTAGATGCTTCCACACATCCACAGGACTTCGTATTGGAGGGACCACCCGGAACTGGTAAATCGGAGACGATTGCCAATCTCATTTGTCACAATATTGCTGTGGGGCGGAAGGTACTTTTCGTCGCCGAGAAAATGGCAGCACTGCAAGTTGTATATCGTAGGATGGAGAAAGCTGGACTCGCACACCTGTGCCTGGAGCTACACTCCAATAAAGCAAACAAAAAATCTGTTTTGGATCAGTTGGGGGCCGCTTGGTCTCATCGTGAATCTGCAGTTCAGACCGACTGGATAAGCAAAGCACAGAAGCTCGAAGAGGTTCGTGAGGGTCTAAACAAATACGTAGCTGAACTCCATCGTCAGCATGCACTTGGCCTTTCTGCACGTGATGCCATGGCGCGCGCTATTCGTTTTGAACACGAGCATCCGTTGAGACTCGCTTGGAGCGACGAGTTATCACAAGCGCCTGTTAAAACTGAAGCGGATCTTGAGCCCTATTTAAAAACCGCGAGCGAGTTGGGGATTGCTTTTGGGGACATTGAAGATCTTGATCCGAATATCTTCGCCTCAATATCTCACGTAGAGTTTTCTAATCAGTGGCAAGCCGAAGTAATTTCTCTTGCGAAACGGATAGAGATTGCAGCCGAGCGATCACGTTCAAGTGCCGATACGTTGCTCTCGGCAATCGGTTTACAAACCGATTCTCTCTCGACGCGTACTGTCTCTCAGTTATCGAGCCTCAGTGCACTTTGCGACTTGGTGATGACGGGAGAAGTCGATTTCGCACTTCAGAATGGCGGCCCAGCACGTATAAAAGCATTGAGTGACAGTGTTGCATTGCACCGTCAATTACATGAGAAGGTTGCGTCATTCGGATATAACCTCAAATGGCAAATGCTCGAAGAGTGTGATTGGGAACAATGGATTAGTCGTCGAAATGAGGCTACTGGTTTTTTTGGGTTCATTAAACGTTTTAGCCTGCGCAAAACCATCAGATCCGCCGGGCTGGACAAAGTTGATGACCTATCGGTACTAGAGTCTGGGATCGAGGCCAGGGAAATACTCAAGAAATTAAAGTCCGTTTCGTCGAATATTGGCAGCACATCTGCTTGGCCGGGAATCGATGCCGATGCGAATAAACTGACCAACACACTCGACAAGGGCGAAACAGCGCTCACTCTCTTTAGAAGGCTTGTTGGCGCCTTTTCTGACCCTATCGATGCGTCTAGTGTACTCAGGAAACAGCTGGTGGACGGGCGAGATTTCTTATCAGAGAGTTCTAAGATCGTAACCGCGTCACGTAGTTTGGATGAAGACAGCCAGGCGCTAGCGTCGTTGATCAGCGACGCAGAAAAGTTAAATATCACCGTCAATACTGATCATGAGCTCATCAAGGTTGGTACCGACTTCCGATCAATTAGAGAGCAAGGTCAGCGCTTGAATCGCTGGTGTCGATGGTTAGCCATGAAGAGAAAGGCATCGCTTTATGAACTCGAACCGCTGTCGACTGCGCTCGAAAGTCGAGTAATTTTACCGAAAGACTGCGAAAACAATGCCATGACTGCCTTGTGTGTCTGGTTGGCACCCAAGCTTATTGATCAAAGCCCATACCTCGTTCAGTTCGCGGGAGCGTCTCATGAATCGACGATTGAGCGATTCAGGGAGCTTGATGCCGATGTATCTAAAACAACCGCTGAATTCATTTTCGCAAAAACAGCCGGCAATGTGCCTGATCGCAATGCATCAAATACACCTCCCGAGTACGGTGTGTTGGCGCGGGAGCTTACGAAAAAATCGCGGCACAAGCCTGTCAGAGCTCTAGTCAACGAAATGGGTAGTACCCTAACTGACTTGGTGCCTTGCTTTATGATGTCGCCACTATCAGTGGCTCAATTCTTACCCGCTGATTTTGCACTGTTTGATCTAGTCGTATTCGATGAAGCATCTCAAATCACGACATGGGACGCTGTAGGTGCAATTGCCCGAGGAAAGAATGTGGTGGTTGTAGGAGACCCCAAGCAGATGCCTCCTAGCAATACATTCGGGCGCAAGGAAGAAGAGGACTCCGACGAAGGCGACCTGGAATCCATATTGGACCAAGCTCTTGCGGCACGTTTACCCCATATCCGTTTAACAGGCCACTACCGCAGCCGTCATGAGACGTTAATTGCGTTTTCGAACTCTCACTATTATGAGAATCAACTAACCACTTTTCCCTCAGCAGAAACGAAACAAAGTGCTGTGTGTCTGCATCGTGTAAACGGTGTCTACGCTAAAGGACGTGGACAAACCAACTCAATTGAGGCACAGGCGATCGTGAGGGAGGTTGTGCGTCGTTTAGAACGTATGCTTAACGACGAACAGCCTACAAAATCGATGGGTATCGTCACAATTAACTCTCAGCAGCAGCGACTAATCGAGGATCTCCTAGATGAAGCGCGACGCGGAAACCCGAACTTGGAGTGCTTCTTTACGACGACTGGTTCGTTTGATCCAGTTTTTGTGAAGAACCTCGAATCCGTGCAAGGTGACGAGCGAGATATCATTGTTCTTTCATTGACTTATGGACCAACGGAGCCGGGTGGTCGCACCATGAGTATGAACTTCGGGCCACTCAATAAACAAGGTGGTGAACGTCGCTTGAACGTCGCAATAACGCGAGCTACAACCGAAGTATTGGTCTTCTCAAGTTTCGACTCGTCCATGGTGGATTTATCGAGAACACAGGCGACGGCGGTTGAACACCTCAAAAACTATCTGGAGTTCGCAGAACGTGGTCCCGTCGCGCTAGCCGAATTTAGCTTCGCAAACTATGGGGTTGATCAGTTCGACTCCGATTTTGAGCAGGCAGTGGCCATACATCTCCGTGCGAATGGTTGGAAAGTTCAGACACAAGTCGGCGTATCAAAATTTCGTGTCGACCTTGGAATCATCCATCCAGATAAACCAGGCGAGTATCTTGCTGGTATTGAGTGTGATGGTGCGACCTATCATAGCTCACCATCTGCCAGAGACCGCGATCGTGTTCGTCAGATAATTCTTGAGAACTTGGGTTGGCGGATCCTCCGATTATGGTCAACGAATTACTTCCAGGACCCGGAATATGTAATGAAAAAGCTTCATGAAAATCTTGAAGCTCTCCTAACAGCAGATCGAGAGCAAGATCAAACATCGGCCGAAGGAGATACTAGCGACTCAGAGGTGTTAGAGGCAGACACTTTGGTCAATGAATCCAAAACCGAGACAGAATCAGAGCAGGTTGAAGCTCATACAGTGGCGGGAATCACACCTTATTTTCCAGTCGAACGAGATCAAGAAGCGGCAGGAGATCGTGGTAATGAATACGCGGAGGCCCTGCCACAGCTCGAGGATGCCTTGGCTGACCTACCCTGTTATGACAAAGATCGTTATTTTCAGGTAGAGCATCGAATGAATCTAAGTCATCTAGCTAAATCGATATTGGAACGAAAAAACGGCATTACATTACATGAGCTGACGCTCGACATCGCGCATAAACATGGGCTGAATCGAAGTTCCCGCAAACAAAGGCAGCACCTACGTGATGTCATCAAAGATTGGGCAGGTTTCTGGCGCGAAGGAGAAGAACGCACAACAGTATGGCTTTCTCCAAATGACGTTAGCGATGAGATTCCATGGCGAGGATTGTTCGCGTTCGGCGTGGAACGTGATTGGAAGGAACTCTGTTATCAAGAGCAATTAGGTGTTGCTCGCGCAGCACTAACCGCCCAGCCTAACGATCCTATCGATTGGTTGTTCTGCGAGTTTCAGATAGCTCGCCGTCACAGTTCAACAGCGACAATATTCCAGAAATGGGTAGATAGAATTGAATCTGGCTGATGGCCTTGTAAGCGTATAGACTGGCTTATTCAGTTCGATATCTTGTCCTTTGGCACCATTGGCGCTACGCCTAACTATCCACGTGAAGTAGCGAAGGCGGCACTGAGTGCCAATGCAGCAGCCGTTATCTTTGTGAACAACCACCGTTCGAGGATTGCCAAGCCATCACAGGCAAATCGCCATATCACTGACAAGTTTACCAAAGAACTGAGTCTATCGATGCACCTCTGTCGACTGGCACAACTGCATCCAGGCCTCGGCGGTGCGTGAGACATAACGCTCGCCGTGCCAGACTAAGCCGAGTTGCCATTCAATCGCTGGGCTTATCGGCTTTACTAGTAATAACTCACTGTCTTCCAAGCTGGCACTAAGGCGCTGGCATAAGGGCGCAGGTAAAAACGCCACCCCAGCACCACTTTTCACCAAGGCGGCTAAAAAATCCCACTGACTGCTACGCGCGGCAATGGTCGGCTGATAACCATGCTCTTCACAGCGGGCAATAATCCGATCGCTTAAGGTAAATTCGGCGCTATATAGATAAAACGGCTCGTCTTTTACTGCCTGCCATGTCAGGCTTTTTTGCGCACGCCACGCGGCTTGGTTAGGCAGCACTGCATAAATGGGGTGAGTTTGTAAGGGTAAGCTTTGTAAGCACTCAGGCTGGGTGTCAGTGAGCATGGTGATTGCCACATCAATCTCACCATTGATCAGCGCTTGTTCGGTGCGCCGCCCCCCGTATTCAACAATACTGAGCGCGACATTTGGGTAGCGCTGACGGTACTCACGCAACACATTGGCATACAGCGGCCCTATCATCGGTGGCATCCCCAATCTAAGCTGACCGCGCGCCAGTTGGTTGAGATCGTCCAGCTCGGTATTTAGCTGCTCGAACTCAGCAATAATGCTCTGCGCGCGCTGATACACCACCTCTCCAGCATCGGTTAACCAAAACCGCCTTCCCTCTCGGTGCAACAACGGCTGACCCACATCTTGCTCAAGGTTACGCACCATTTTACTGATTGTCGGTTGCGTCACATGCAACGACGCCGATGCGGCAGTAAAGCTCTGCTTTTCCACCAAGGCAATAAAATAGCGCAACGCACGAATATCCATAAACGGCCCTTAAAATCTAATCGTTAACCATGCCATTTTGGCATAGTTGATGGCGAAAAAAGCAGAGGAACTGGCACTTCTTACCATACGTCACTAGGTTACGCTTTCGGTAACATGAAGCAGTCTCTCATCAAGTCTCGCTCACCGCGTTTGATACCTGCTTCTTTTGCCAAGCACTCCCATTTAGACACGGCCTGGGCGACTTGACGATAAATTTTATCAGCTGTTTTCACATCAAGTTGAAAGTACTCCGCCACCTCAAACGCTAGGTCAATATCTAAAGCATTATCTTTGTCGTCAATATTTAAGTGCAGACCGTGGGCATGTTGTGTTGAATTGATGTCGTAGGCGGGTGACAGTCGCCAACCTGTCGTGTCAAAAATAAAGCCATGATTACGTAGGTGATCGTCACTATTGGCAACCATGATATTAAACAGTATACGCCTCCAAAGCTGTGCCAAATCCGCCCGCGTATTAGAACCGTTCTGGATAAGAAATTCCGCTAACTCTAAGTAGCTCGCTCCATCATCATTGCCATCGAAATATTCAAGCTGTGTCATTGCTGACGTAAATTGCAGTCTCCTACCGTCATCGGTACGATCAAATCGTTTAGTCAAGAAAATATGGTGGTCTGAGCCAATGGCCTGCACCTTACATTCAGCCATATTGATCCCTGAGTCCAAGGCCATTTGGTACACCAAGTATTCCCACAGGCCAATATCATAATCGTCATATCGACTTGGAAATTTTGCCAACCATAAAGTACCATCGACATCTCTTACAGAAGCTTTCGGCCTAGCTCCGCCCAACGATGACCCTGGCGAGATAAGCATATTCAACCATTTAAGGTAGTCAGGATTATCAAAGTCGGGTTTGTCCTCGATGCCTTGCGCTGCACATTCTAGCTCCGCGAGTGAAGTCATAGCTGGAGCCGCCAGATCGTCATTGTCGTCAAGAAAATTGCCACCATGCTCGGTGCAAAACCTTAAAGCGCCCATTCTAAAAGAGTCATGAACACCGAGGAGATAGTCGGTTTCGTATAATGTGTTCGCTCTACGTCCCTCAATGCGGGCTATAACAGCCTCTCGACGTTGCATCAGCAAGCGCCCCCATCGATCAGGGCAAGAATCCAAGAATATCTTGAAGTTTTTGTCATCTTCAGCGTGCTGCTCGCCACTATATAAATGAAGGCAAGGGTCGATTTGAGAAACATACTTAGATTTAAGCCAGGTCTTGTCATAGCAAAAGCTGAAATGCTCTTTACCACGGATTCGCGATGCTCTCAGTGTCCCAATAAACAAGGGCGGCTCAGTTTCAATCCAATCGGCGTAGACAAAGATTTCCATTCGTTTGATGCCCTATCGTCTCGTTTTCAACAACTCGATATCTTGCAGTTTCCTACCAAGTTCATCATCGAGCGCGACTTTACCTAGATCGTCTAACAAACCTAGTACGGCGAGCACATTAACATAATGGCCCAACGACACTGTCGGATCGCCTTTTGTGATTTTTCGTAGCGTTGGTTTCGAGATCCCTGTGCGCTGATGCATTCTATCTTGACTGATCCCTCGACGTTTCATCGCCAATAAGATGTTTTCACCCAATTGATGCAATATTTTCATCTGCCGCGGGAACACAGTGGCACCGCGTTTGGGCGGCGCTTCCTTATCATACTTCATCATAATGAAACTAAAACTCGATATAAGTCCAATTCATGAAATTATAGTTTCATATCATCATGGGATCAAAGGCAACCCGCTAAGACTCTATTTTGTCAAAGACAACATGACGGACTGTTAACAAATGAAACTATAAATTATTTTTAAGAAAATATATGAAATTATAGTTTCACTTTAACGCCAGGCATGTATGACGAAAAACTGATTCCTCACGGGACTAGGTCGTCGCTAACGCAGCTTTATCGCTCAACAAATCATGCCATTTTGGCATAGCTTAAATAAAAAAAAGTCACTTTATTCACTCTCCGCCAAGACGTAAACTATGAGCCATCTCACAGATTCTTGGCACGCCTTCGATGCAATTGATTAAAAACGCCTTACTTACCTTACTGCAAGTCTTTGTCTTAGCAGGCATTTGGTTTTTGTCTGATTGGTTGGTCACAACCTTTGCTATTCCACTACCGGCCAACCTCACCGGTATGTTGCTGTTATTAGGCGCATTGATGTTGAAAATTGTCCGTGCCGATTGGTTGCGCCGCGGGGCGGCGTGGCTGTTAGCCGAGATGTTGCTGTTTTTTGTGCCGGCGGTGGTGGCGGTGGTCAACTACCAAGATTTATTGCTGCAAGAAGGCGGTAAGATCATGGTTGTTCTGATTTTAAGTACCGCGATGGTGATTGCGTCAACCGCTTGGGTGGTCGATAAGGTGTATCGTTTTGAGGTTAAAATGGCGCGCCGCCGCAGTAATCATCACCACACGCATCATCCTGATTTAAAACCGGAGTGCTAAGCCATGATGTCTGCTTTACCTGCTTGGCTTCACGCCTCGTTATTAAGCGTTACCTGCTTTTTAATGACCCTTGGCTTTTATTACATGAGTAAATGGCTGTATCGCCGTCATCCCTCGATTCTGGTGATGCCATTGTTGCTCGCGCCCTTGCTGATTGTCGCGGTGGTAGTCGGGTTTAATATTCCGTATCAAGACTACATGGCGCAATCCTACTGGCTGCTGTGGCTGCTGGGTCCGGCGACTGTGGCGTTTGCGATCCCTGTGTATGATAACCGCGCGCTCATCCGCCGCCATTGGTTATCCCTGTCAATCGGTGTCACTGTGTCGGTGCTGGTCGCGATTACCAGTACTGTGGTGCTAGCGCGGGT
Organism: Salinivibrio kushneri; assembly: GCF_027286325.1. Lineage (NCBI taxonomy): Bacteria > Pseudomonadati > Pseudomonadota > Gammaproteobacteria > Vibrionales > Vibrionaceae > Salinivibrio > Salinivibrio kushneri. Next base: position 476,311 of record NZ_CP114589.1, on the reverse strand, counting down.
GTTTGAGCTGTCTGAACTGCTGCAACGCAGTTTGGCGATGCGCTCAATCACCACCCCTTTTGCCGTCGAAGCCACCAAAGCGATTGGCGGGCAAAGCGATCTCACTGCGCTCTTTGTGGTTCTCACTGGGGTGATTGGCATGGCGATTGGTGAAAGTATTCTGACCGTGATTGCGATTCGCTCGCGCTTAGGACGCGGCGCAAGTTTGGGCGCATCAGCACACGGAGCAGGCACCGCTAAAGCTTATCAAATAGGCCATGCCGAAGGGGTGGTGTCGAGTGTAGTGATGATGATTGCTGGCATGGTCACTGTGTTGCTTGCCCCTGTGTTGGGTCAGCTGCTTTGGTAGGTGATCGCTAAGGGCTTTTCTGCGCTACGTTATCTGTAACAACAGAAAAGTGGGAGAGGATGAAAGTTTCTGCTTGGCACGCAGGTCTTTATCCTCACCAACCCTAATAACGAGGCGATCATGAAACAGCACAAATCAATGTGGCGCGTTATCGCGTTTACAGCGTTCAGTTTGCTATCGATAGCAAGTTATGCGGCGGTGAAAGATACCGCCACCACAGACCAAGGTTACCAAAAAGCGACCCTTGCGGGCGGCTGCTTTTGGTGTACAGAATCTGATCTTGAAAAGCTCAACGGTGTGATTGATGTGGTGTCTGGCTACTCAGGCGGTGAGCTTAAAAACCCCACCTATAAAGAGGTCTCGTCCGGCACCAGTGGACACATTGAGGTGATTGATGTCACCTATGATCCTAACGTCGTGAATTATGAACAGGTGCTGGATCAGTTTTTCCGTCATATCGACCCCACCGATGACCAAGGCTCGTTCGTTGACCGTGGCCCGCAATATCGTCCCGCGATCTTTTATCGCTCTGAAACACAAAAACAAATTGCCGCGGATTTTATGGCGGAAATTGAAGCGTTAGGCGTGTTCAAAAAGCCGCTGAAAACCGAGTTAATCCCGTTCGAGAAATTTTGGCCAGCAGAAAGCTATCATCAGGATTACTACAAAAACCACAGCATTCGCTATAGCTACTATCGCTATGCATCAGGGCGTGACCAGTATCTGGACGAGATTTTTGGTGACGATCGCAAAGACAATCCGGTCACCTTGCGTGAGATGATTGATGCGCAAAAAGCGGAAGAGATGACATCAACGAATACTCGCTACTCGCGCCCCTCGGATGAAAAAATCCGCGCGATGTTGTCAGACATTGAGTACGAAGTCACTCAAGAAGACGGCACTGAACCCGCGTTCCGCAATCGATATTGGGACAACAAGCAAGCGGGGATTTATGTGGATATCGTATCGGGCGAGCCGCTGTTCTCCTCTACTCATAAATACAAATCCGGTACTGGCTGGCCAAGCTTCACACAGCCCATCAATGAGCAGTATGTGGTTACCAAGCCGGATAACTCCCTGTTCTACACACGCACCGAGGTCCGCAGCAAAGTCGCCGATTCGCACCTTGGCCATGTGTTTGAGGATGGTCCCGCCCCCACCGGCTTGCGCTATTGCATGAACTCAGCCGCGATGCGCTTTGTGCCCGTCGATAAAATGGCCGATGCCGGTTATGAGGATTATCTCTATCTGTTTGAATAAACCAACCTTTGCGTGATTGGCTTGTAAACCTGCGGTAGAGTACAGCTCTACCGCTTTTTTATGCGAGGCATTGGATGCACACGATATTGATAACCGGATTTGAACCCTTCGGCGGCGAGAGTGATAACCCGTCTTGGCAAGTAGCAAAAGCATTAGAAGGCTGGCAGCCTAATGAGGAGTGCATTGTTAAAGCCGTGCGCCTGCCCTGCACCTTTGCAGACAGCTTACCGACGTTATACAGCGCGCTAGAATCGCTCAGTCCGGTAATGGTGATCGCCCTTGGCCAAGCCGGTGGTCGCGCAGAGATAAGCTTAGAGAAGGTCGCGATCAATTATCAGGACGCGCCCATTCCCGACAACGCCGGTAAGCAGCCGCATGATACGCCGGTGGTGCCATCTGGGCCCACTGCGTATTTCTCTACCTTGCCCCTCAACCGTTTAGTGAACGCATTGAACGAAGCGCATCATCCAGCCAGTGTTTCTTACACCGCGGGCACCTTTGTGTGTAACCACGTGTTTTATGGCTTGATGCATGCGCTGGCTCATCACACCGAGGTACGCGCCGGCTTTATTCATATTCCGTACAGCCCAGCACAAGCGTGCAAACACCGCGCCCCGAGCATGCCGGTGGGTGATGTGGTGGCAGCGATGAAAATAGCCATCGAGTTGAGTTTATTGGATGATGATGTCACCGCCGTATGTGAAGGAATGTTGCACTAACACGCGTTAGATGGCGCTCAGACGATGGAGCTCAAACAATGACGCCTAGCAGGCGGAGCACAGTGGCGGTTACCGTGCTCCTAACCTAATTGCTTAAAACAGCCACTCAGTGACGAGATCGTTGTCAGTCAGCACGCTATCGAGAAAGGCAAACAAGTGCGCATTCATCGGTGCCGTATCAAAGGCGCGAATGGAGGCAGGGTCTTGAATAAAGCGCTTGTTAGCGGCCTCACCCTCTGGATAGGCGGCTTGCAGTAAGCCTTCAACCGCCAGAGGCGTCAACTCAAGGTGGCATTGAAAGCCATACACCCGGGGTCCGTACTTCACGATCTGGCGCGGACAGCCTTCGCTGCTAGCCAATACACGACTATTTGGTGTCAGCCCCGGCATATCATTGTGCCAATGGCCCACAATTTCTTGCGGCGCGAAGTGCGGAATGTGCTCGTCGATGTGGCCATCTTCGCTTAATTGGATGGGGAAGTAGCCAATCTCGGGCTCAGGACTTTTCTGATACGGCGCGCCCAAGGCTTCACCAATCAGTTGCGCGCCGAGGCAAATCCCTAACACCGCGCTGCCTTGTTCGATACACTGCTTAATCAGCGCTTGCTCGCGTTGGCTATCGAAATGCGGACACTCAGACTGTGGCATATCTGGACTTTGCGGCCCGCCGAGTACCACCAGCAGATCAATGCCCTCACCGCTTTCTGGCAACGGCTCGCCCCGATACAAATGACTGGCGGTCACATGATAGGCACGCTCGTCACACCAATCTAGTATGGCTCCTGGGCCTTCAAACGCCTCGTGAATAACAAGATGGACGCGCATTCCTCACTCCTTGGGATTTGTTTTAGGCACGATTGCGGCTAAGCATACTATATTGAGCGTCGGCCTCAAGCCTTGCCCTCCACGAGTGGCGGGCGCGCCACAAACGCTTGAGTCAGCAGCTGAAACAGTTGTTCGGTTGTCGGCAGTTCATCTAGGTGCGCCGATAATGGGGTATGCACCTCGGCCTCTATGCGTTCGGGGTGACCACAAAGCTGATTACACAGCGATACAGGGGCAACAATATGTTGGCAATCGGCATCAATCAGCAAACACGCTTGCGCCAACATCACCGTTTGTTTGGCATCGCCTGCGCCCGTGCCTAAACGCAGGATACGCTGGGCGGTGCCCACCACTTTTTTGCCCGCAATATTGAGGTTGTAGTCACCATCACAATACGAACCAGGCGTGTCACCCACCGTGGTCGTAATGCCTAACTGATGGAAAAACGACTGTAAAATGGTGCAAAAATACTGGTACGCCGTTTGGATATGATAAGGGGTGTTATTCGGCCACACCGTCAGGTAAGACACGTTGATCACGCCGGGTAGTTGCGGCACCGGCGCCCCGCCTGTTCGGCGGCTTTGTATTTGCCAACCTAACGCTGATAGGGCGCGACGCAATTCAGGCGTTTGGGGCCATTTTTGGCCTGCTGGCAGCACCAAGGTTTGCGCATCTGGCTGCCAAAGCAGTAATGCCTCGTTGAGTTCGCCCTGCTCTACTCGGTGGATCAGCGCCTGCTCTTTCTCAAATGCAGACGCCACCGACAGCGAGGGATAACGCAAAATCGTTTTTTGAGTCGCCATCGTGCACTCGCTATCGTTATATTCCTATTATTCGGCTATTAACCGAACAAACGCTGCCAAATGCTTGGGTTGCGTTTGTCGTGGTACTCTTCACGCAAGGCATCGATTTGGCGCATTCCTTGTTTTGCTCGGTCAAGATCGCCTTCGCTCAGTGCGGTATCAATCTTATCCAAGGTCACCGCCAATTTATCGAACCCTTCCATAAAGGTATCCGCTTTTTCCGGTGGGTAGCTGCCCGCTTTGGCTTTCGCGACCAGGGTTTCTAATTTCGCAACCGGGGCTTGCATGGCGTCGATACTTTGTGCGCTCGCCGCCTCTTTAAAGGTCATTTTCATTTCTTTCATGATCGGCTTGAGCTCAGAGGCTGAAACGTTCAACGACAGCAGCACCGCCATCGCGCCCGTGAGTATGACTTTCTTCATTTTTGCTCCATCTAGTTGTTTTTTAGTAATAATATAGTTGCGTCATCTTACCCATTTATCACGGTCTTGCCCAGTGAAGAAGCGTAAACCAATGTAAAGCGCTTACACATTCCACATCCAGATGGTATGATAGTTGTAAATGATAATGATTTTAAGTTAGATAATATGAAACAGCCAAACTATCACCTCACACACGTTATCGATACCCAAACCGTCACACCCAATATGCAACGCCTTACCCTACAAGGTGAGATATTTGCAGACTTTCCGTCTGAGTGTGAAGGCGGCTATATCAAGCTGCTGTTTGATAAAGCGGGAAGTACCGATCTGAGCGGATTAGCAGAAGGCGAGCGCCCTGTGATGCGTACCTACACCATTCGCCGCTTTATGCCTAGCCAGCAGCAAATTGAAGTGGATATGGTTCGCCACCAAATCGAGCAAGCCGACTGTGGTTTTGCCGCACGCTGGGCACTGAATGCCCAAGTGGGCGATACCATTAATATTGCCGGCCCTGGGACGATTGCGCCAATCAATCAAGATGCAGATTGGTTCTTTATGGTTGCCGATATGACCGCGTTGCCAGCACTATCAGCCAAGATCAAAACCTTGCCTCGCGATGCCAAAGGCTATGCGGTGATCCAGCTCGATGCCGCAGAGGATGCCCAACCACTCGACGCCCCCGCGGGGATGGAGATTATTTGGCTGACCACACCGACGTTGGCCAAGACGGTAAAAGCACAGCCTTGGTTAAACGGGCAAGTGTCCGTGTGGTGTGCCTGTGAGTTTGAGAGCATGCGCGCACTGCGCCAATATTTCCGCAACGACCATGACGTCGAGCGTGAATTTATTTACATCAGCAGCTATTGGAAAAATGGCGTGACCGAAGAAGGCCACAAGGTGATCAAGCGCGAAGATGCGGAGAACAATCAGTAAGCCTAAACACCTTTTTTCAACTGCAGTGAGCGTGCTTATTGCGTCTCATCCCGCATAAAAAAAGCGCCGATAGCGGCGCTTTTTCGATCTTCAACTTCTAGTCGTCAACTTAGTTACCCTGCTTGTCGAGCAAATCGAAGAAGAAGGCATATTCTAATGCATCTTCTTTAATCCGCTTAAAGCGCCCCGATGCGCCGCCGTGGCCGGCTTCCATATCGGTTTTAAACACCAACGTATGGTTATCGGTTTTGAGTTCACGCAGTTTTGCGACCCATTTCATTGGCTCAAAGTACTGCACTTGCGAGTCATGCAAGCCTGTGGTGACCAACAAGTTAGGGTAGTCTTGCGCGGTGACATTGTCGTATGGTGAATAGCTGAGCATGTACTCATAGTAGGTTTTGTCATTCGGGTTGCCCCACTCGTCATACTCGTTGGTGGTCAGTGGAATCGACTCATCCAACATGGTGGTGACGATATCGACAAACGGCACATGCGCGGCCACGCCTAAATAGAGCTCTGGCGCTTGGTTGATGATTGCCCCCATTAACAGACCACCGGCTGAGCCGCCAACGGCAAACACCTTGTCTTTATCGCCATAGCCTTGCGCAGTCAGCGCTTTAGTCACATCAATAAAGTCGTTAAAGGTATTCTTTTTGGTAAGCTTTTTGCCGTCGTCATACCAAGGGCGACCTAGCATTTCAGAGCCGCGAATATGGGCAATAGCAAAGACAAAGCCGCGATCTAACAGGCTTAAACGCGTGGTGGAGAACATGGGCTCCATAGTGGCGCCGTAGGAGCCGTAACCGTATTGATAAAGCGGATTAGTGCCATCTTTTTTGAAGCGGTCTTTACGGTACACCAAAGACACGGGCACTTGCGCGCCATCACGTGCGGTGATCATCACCCGCTCGGATTGGTAGTTATCCGGATTAAAATCACCCAGCACTTGGTTTTGTTTGAGCATTTCACGCTCGCCAGACGCTAAGTCAAACTCGTAATAGGTGCCCGGTGTGGTCAAGCTGGTGTAATACACGCGCACCGCAGAATTGTCCATTTCCGCATTGCCGGTCAGGTAAGACGCATAGGCCGAGTCGTTAAACGAGAGCTGATATTCCTCCCCAGTGGTGAAGTTACGCACCGTGGTTCGCGGCAAACCATTTTCGCGTTGCTCGTACACCAAGTGGTTATCAAATAGCGTAAAATCTACCAACTGCACCTTATCGTTTGGCGCGATCACATCTTGCCATTGGCTGCGATCGTCACGCTCACTTTGATGAACCTTCATCAAGCGGAAGTTGACTGCTTGGTAGTTGGTATAGATGTAATACCACTCGCCACGCTTCGCCACGTCATATTCAATGCCGGTTTCTCGCGGATAAAACGCTTCGGCGGTGGCATTCGGATCATTGGCATCCACGAGCGATACGCCGCTGGTTTCAGTGCTGGAGTGCCAAATAAAGATCTGCTCACCGTCTTTGCTTTTACTCAAGCCGGTGTAGTAGCTGGTATCCGTTTCTTCGTAAATTAACGTATCAGCGGATTGTGGGGTGCCCAAACGGTGGCGATACACCTGATAACCCAGCAAGGTTTGCGGATCTTTTTTGATGTAGTAGAAGGCTTGGTTGTCGTTCTGCCACACAATACTGCTCGAGGCACCTTCAATTTTATCGTCGAGGTACTCACCGGTGGTGAGGTCTTTAACTTGAATGGTATAAACGCGGCGGCTAAGGGTATCTTCCCCATAGGCCAATAGGTTTTCGTTTGGACTGACACTGAGTTGGCCAATGCTGTAAAACTCATGCCCTTTCGCGAGCGCATTGACATCCAAAATTACCGTTTTGTCGGTGCCGGCAAAGTCTTTCGCTCGCACGTAAGTACGGTATTCATTATCGCCTTCCACTTCGCTGGAATAGAAATAACTGCCTTTTTTGACGGGAACCGAGGCATCGTCTTTGACAATACGCCCTTTGATTTCATCGAATAGTTTGGCCTGCATTGGCTCAGTGTGCGCGAGCACCTGGTCGGCATAAGCGTTTTCTTGATTAAGATGGGCGATCACATCAGGATCTTGGCGTGCATCGTCACGCATCCAATAGTAGTTATCCACGCGCGTGTCGCCGTGAATGGTCATTTCATGAGGGATTTTTTTCGCGACAGGCGCACTCAGTTCGCCTGGGCTGGAAGCTTTCACGTGTGACTCTCCTTGAAAACTGCACCCTGAGAGCAAAGACACCGCCAGTGCTCCGGTGAGTAAAATGTGTCGGGACATACTTTTCCTTCAGGTTTATTAGGCCGTAACAGTAAATTAACAAAAAAGCGCCTCTTTACTGACCTGAGGGCATCAAGCAAGTTCCAATAAACAATGTTCTTTTTATCGTTCGCAAATGACTCACATTCTAATGCGTCCTGAGTGCAAATATCATTGTATTTAGCGTTAAACGGCAAATTATCGCGTTTTAGCCACTTGGGGGTTAATCGACGGCACGAGCATCATCACCGACTGGGCGGCGACATCAATATGTTGCCCGCTCGAGACCGTGACGCCCGTTAGCATATCGCGCCAATCATTTTCCAGCGTCACTGAGAGTGATTGCGGCTCTAGCGATTTATTTAACACCACTATACCTGCCTCCCCCCGTTGCATCACCAGCCAGTCGTCGGTCGCCTCCAAGACACGCATGGGCTCACAATGGGTCAAATTATGAAAGGCGATCATTTTCACCATCTTTGGATCTTGCCACGCGTTTAGCCACCTTGGTTGGCCGTCTTCCCTTTTGATACCACTGGTATCAAGATCGGTATAAATCAATGGCACACCGCCATCGCGTCCCAATATATACGCGTAAGCAAGCCACTCGCTCGCTTCATCCATTACCAAACCTAAGAAAACCTCATTGTTGGGAATGTCATGGGTAATCGCAAACGTGATCGCGCGCCCTTTCGATAGCGCTTGGCCGAAGCAATAAGGGTCAATCAAAGATTTAAGGCTACCCTGGCTAGAAAAAGCGTGGTAAAGCGTTGAGAAAAGGGGGAAATCGTAAGCACCTAAACAAGTCTGTTGTAAATAGGGAGCAAGAAACAGTTCATACTCTTCTTTGCTCGCACCTCCGTCGGTGATGATTTCGCCGAAAATATGCACATCATGGGTAATATCATCCGTCCATACGCGCTTGAGGTGCTCTAGGGTCATGTGCTTAGCTGCATCAATCCGGAACCCTTTTACGCCAATGGCTTTTAACGCCTTAAGATAGGCGCGTTGCTGTGCTATCACATGATCACACACACGCAGTGTCGGCAATCCCGGATCGCTCCCCCCTCCGCTAATACGGCCGTTTTGTACTTGCCATCTATCTTTCCAATCCTGTATCCCAAATGCGTCGACGAAGTCATGCTCAGTAAAGAGTGGCTCGGATAAATCACCAAACAAGGTCAGTGTGCGATAGTGGTCTTCGTGCGCGTGATAGGCCGCCCTCACCGCTTGGCTGGGATAAGTCAAGTCGCTGCGAACATGCGCTTCATTGGCCATATGGTTGAAGACCACATCCACGTATGTAAGCACGCCAACACGGTTTAACGCCTCAACCATCGCTTTAAAATCCATCGTGTTTCCAAGCGCATTGTCAATCACACGATAGTCTTGGGGTTGATACCTAAGCCACCAGCGTTCGTCTTGTTCGCTTTTCATCGGGGGAGAGACCAGCACCGAGCCATACCCTAGCGCGCTGATCTCCTCGGCGCGTTGGACAACATCCGCATACTTCCAATCAAATGCATGCAAGATAACGTTGGCCCCTGATGATTGTGGGTCTTGTAAGCCGTTCATGTCTCTCTCCTCATCGCGTTCGCGCATCGACCGTGCTCCCGTTGTGGGTGAGCGTATTCAATGGTCAAAATTATAAGTGCTGTACGCAGCCCGCCCTCCTCCTTTGGTTGTTTGAATGAGGATGATGAGCAAGGCGTAGTCAGTGTTTCGCTGAGGATTAAGAAACCCTCGTTGGCCTGTATAACGGATGCCAAAACAGTGAGGGACGAAATAGGTTTGGCTCTTCAAGCGGGTTCGTAACCAGCTTTGCTTAAGGAATGGCGTGTAGGGTGTACTCTTTAAATGTGTTTTTCCCTTCATGCTTGGCACAATAAAGGGCATCATCCGCTTGCGCCACCAAGCAATCAATATCCAACGCCTCGGTGGTGGTTGTCACTCCAATGCTGGCAGACAAGCGCATTTCAAGCGTTGAACCACTGATCTGAATAGCATTCAGCAACTCTGCAGATAACTGTTGCGCATTAGCACTGTCACAGTAAGGCAGCACGACCGCGAACTCTTCTCCCCCCAAACGCCCGACAACACCTTTTTCATCAATGATTTGCTCGAAAACGTCAGCACAATGTTTCAGTATTTTATCGCCAACCGAGTGGCCGAATGAGTCGTTAATGGCTTTAAAGTCATCCAAGTCGATCATCAATACACTGAGAGGGAAAGCGGCCGTCTCAACGCGCCGTTTAGCTTTTGCCAAAAATGCACGGCGATTTAATAGCCCAGTCAGACTGTCTCGGGTCGCTTCACGATGAAGCTTCTCGTGGACGCGCTCCAATTTATACAAAAAGATAATCAAAGTGTTGATCACGCTGTAAGCGATGCCCGATAAAATCAGCCCTGCTTGTAATAGCGACGTGCCCAGCAGCGGCGTAAACGAATCAGGATAAAAATGTGCAAATGTCGCCCTGCCGGCAAAGGCGATACTGAACCCACCCATCACCATGATGAGCCAACGCTTTAAACGCTGACCCCCTGTGTCCGTGCTACTCACGATGGTTTGTGTCATCAGCCCTAACTGCATACTGATGATCAAACTCGCGTACACCACACGACTCCCGATGTCATCAAGGTGCGATGCCATAAATATCACGGACAGAATAACAGGTAGCACCAACTGCCAACGCGGTACGTCACGCACAAAAATTTGCCCCAGCGCCCAATGGCTGAACGAAAATGCCACCATGACACAGACATTGTAAAAAACGATCCCAAAATAAGGATGAAGGTGTGGACGGGCAAACAAGAATAGGTTGCTAAAGCCATGAATAAAAAGCGAGAGCGCCCAGCCGTTAATCCCCGGCTCTTTGCGGTTTTGTACCAATAAAAAAGCCGCTAGCAGCCATTGGATTGCAGTCAGCGTAATGAGCAGTGTCGGTGCATCGAGTTTGAACATCAGAGATACATTAATGAGGGCGTACTTTAACTTTACCACTTTATCCGTGGTGGTTTTCCGGCAATCAATGTGCGCGGCTTCAATTTATCGCGGTTAATCTTTATGACAGTTTCAGCGTCCATGCGCCGATGCTACCCGCAGATCGTGAGCGATAGAATTAGTTGCGATACAAGACTTTGATAATATGCCATCCGAATTTGGTTTTTATCGGCCCAAGCGGGCGCAATAACTCACCACTGAATACCGCTTTATCGAACGGCGGTGCCATGTCACCGTGACGAAATTCGCCTAAATCACCGCCTCGCTTACCCGACGGGCATTGCGAGTACTTCTTCGCGAGCGTTTGGAAGTTTGCACCTTTTTTAAGCTGGTCAAGCAAAGAGGTTGCTTGCGACTTATCCTTCACCAGTATGTGAAGGGCTGCTGCTTTCTTGGCCATCGGGCTGCCTCGTAAAATTAAGGCCGCCCAGTATACCGGATTTCTTCAACTGGATAACAAGAATTGTGAGGCGACCAGAACCGACGCGCGAAGTAGGCTTTGAGCTGTTGATCTCGGCGAGTATGAAGTTCAGCGCGAAAAACCAGCAGCAATTCATTAGAGGTGGAAAGATAAAATAGAAAAAACTGGGTTCCTCCAGCCTTTTTTATGCCAGCTCTATTCAGTTTCTTCATGACCGACTGCTATTGATTTCTATCCGTTTCTATTGCAGTAACACTCCTTAAAACGCTGATTTGATCGCATTTTGATGCATAACAACACGTTGAAGGGAGCAGCGTTTATCGTCATAAAAAGCATCAAAAAGAGATCTAAATCACACTGCTGGCACGTTGATATTCATCTGACTTTAATATTTACACCTCTGATGGTTAAGCTGTCTGTATTATCTGCTATTTGTTTAAAAACATCGGCAGATGCTTTTACGGGTATAGGAGAGACAGGCACCTGTTGCCACCTCACTCGATGAGAAACCGATCTCAATCACACTCTCGTTAACCACGAGTGAAAGCTAATCCACATATCGGAGGGACATGATGTCCATTTACAGCCACCTTAAGCAATTGACTGCAATTTCATGCGTTGCCGCCGCGTTAGGCTTCTCAGCCATGGCCAATGCCGACACTTGGCGTTATGCCCACGAGGAGTACGAAGGTGACGTGCAAGACGTCTATGCACACAAATTCAAGGAGTATATTGAGGAGAACTCTGAGCACACACTGCAGATTTATCGTTTCGGTGAACTCGGTGAATCCGACGACATCATGGAACAAACGCAGGCAGGTATCCTTCAGTTTGTAAACCAATCACCTGGCTTTACCGGTTCGTTGATCCCAGAAGCACAAATCTTTTTTATCCCTTACCTGATGCCGACGGATATGGAAACTGTGATTGAATTTTTCCGTCAGAGTAAAGCGGTGAATGAAGACTTCCCCGAGCTGTATGAAGAGCAAGGTCTTGAGCTGCTCAAAATGTATCCAGAAGGCGAAATGGTGATGACGGCGGACGAGCCTGTGACTGAGCCAGCCGATCTTCAGGGTAAGAAAATTCGCGTCATGACTAACCCACTGCTTTCATCAACGTATGAAGCCTTTGGTGCGACGCCAACGCCATTGCCATGGGGTGAAGTATACGGTGCACTCCAAACCAATATGATCCAAGGCCAAGAAAACCCGATTTTCTGGATTGAGTCAGGCGGTTTGTACGAAGTATCACCTAACCTGATCTTTACGCACCACGGCTGGTTTACCACCGCCTCAATGGCAAATAAAGACTTCTTTGACGGCTTGTCGTCTGACGAGCAAGCGATGATCCGCGATGCCGCTGACTATGCGTTTAACCAAACCGTTGAACACATCCGTGGCTTGGCTGAAGAATCGCTTGAGAAAATCAAATCGTCGAGTGATGAAGTCACTGTGACACGCTTGACTGATAAGCAAATCGAGAAGTTTAAAGCGCGTGCGCCACAGGTAGAGGAAACCTTCTACGAAATGACTGGCGAAAGCGGTAAAGCACTTCTTAACCAGTTTAAGAAAGACTTGGACGCTGTTACTAACTAGTCGCTAATCACTCAGGCACCGTGTTATGCGGTGCCTGTTTACCCGAGGAATACGTAATGACCGATTCCGACTCTCTCACGTACCACTCCGAGCTTCCCGGCCTCCTTGGCAAACTGGATACCCTGATTTGTAAAATCGAGTCCTTCATGTTGGCCGCTGGTGTGCTCTTAATGGCCCTAAATACCTGTGTCAACGTTATTGCACGTTTTGGTTTTGGGCAGGGCTTATTTTTTTCTGGCGAAATCAATCGCATTTTAATTGTTTTAATCACCTTTGCAGGGATTGGCTACGCGGCGCGTCATGGTCGCCACATCCGTATGTCTGCTCTGTATGACACCCTGCCTTTCAAAGGTAGAAAGATCTTAATGACAAGCATTGCGCTGATCACAGGCCTTATCATGCTGGTGTTGGCGTATTTTTCTTATCAATACATTGTCTCCGTTTATGACCGCGGTCGTATCTTGCCAGCACTTGGCTTCGAGATTTGGTGGATTTATATCTGGGTGCCACTCGGATTTATCGTCACCGGCATTCAGTACTGGTTGACTGTCTATAAAAATCTCACCTCACCCGATGTTTACCTCTCCGCTGGCGTCCTCGATGGTTACGCTGAGACAGAAAGTGAAGTTTAAATAGGCACCTACCACTATGGCCATGACGTTAATGCTCATCATGATTGTCTTGCTCGTGCTTGGCTTTCCAATGATGGTCCCTTTGATTGCTGCCGCGCTAACCGGTTTTTACATGATGTTTGGCGGCGTTGGTCAAATGGACACTTTTATTCAGCAAGTGCTGGGAGGCATCCGCCCTGCCTCATTGATTGCTGTTCCTATGTTTATTCTCGCCGCCGACATTATGACGCGGGGACAATCCGCTAACCGACTGATTGATATGGTAATGACCTTTATTGGTCATATCCGTGGCGGGTTGGCGATCAGTACCGCCACCTCTTGTACCCTATTTGGTGCCGTGTCTGGCTCAACACAAGCGACCGTGGTGGCCGTTGGCTCGGCATTGCGTCCAAAGCTGCTCAGAGCCGGCTACAGCGACTCTTTTTCGCTCGCGTTAATCATCAACTCTAGTGATATCGCCTTTTTGATCCCACCCAGCATCGGGATGATCATTTACGGGGTGATCTCAGAAACCTCCATTGCCGAGCTATTCATTGCTGGGATTGGTCCTGGGTTAATGATTCTGACCTTTTTCTCGCTCTACTGCTTGTATTACGCCACTGTCCACAAAGTGCCGACTGAGCCTAAAGCGAGCTGGAGCGAGCGGATTACCGCCACCCGCAAAGCCTTGTGGCCACTGATGTTCCCACTGATCATCGTCGGCGGGATTTATGGCGGTGTCTTTAGTCCCACGGAAGCGGCCGCGGTGTGTGTGCTTTATGCGATGATCTTAGAATTTGGCGTCTTTCGCTCACTTAGCAGCAAAGATGTGTTCACGATCGCACGCTCAACAGGTCTAATTACCGCTGTGGTCTTTATTCTTGTCGGCGTGGGCAACGGTTTTTCTTGGATCATTTCTTTCGCGCAAATCCCGCAAACCATTCTCGAAGCGGTGGGGATAAGTGAAATGGGCCCAATGGGTGTGTTGGCCTCCATTTCAATTGCCTTTTTTGTCGCCTGTATGTTCGTTGATCCGATTGTGGTTATCTTGGTACTCACGCCCATATTTGCACCTGCGATAGAAGCCACTAGTCTTGATCCTGTACATGTGGGGATTGTGATCACCTTGCAAGTGGCGATCGGCTCAGCAACACCTCCGTTTGGCTGTGACATTTTTACTGCTATTGCGATTTTCAAAAAACCCTATTGGGAAGTTATCCGAGGAACGGGGCCATTTATCGCGATGCTGCTGCTGTCAGCCGCGCTGCTGGTGATGTTCCCTCAGATTGCGTTATTCCTACGTGATATCGCGTTTGGGTAACTAAACAACAGGAGTACTTGGATGTTTAAACGAATACTGGTTGCCGTCGATGGCTCATATTCTGCGTTAAATGCGTTAGATAAAGCGATTGAGTTGCAACAACTTACTCATGCTGAGCTCTACTTATTGTGTGTGTTTAAACATCACAGTTTGTTTGAGGCTTCACTATCGATGGTGCGCCCCGATCGGTTGCAGATCCCAGATCAGACCCTGAGCGAATACGCGCGCAACATTGTTGAGCAAGCCAAACAACATGCGCTCGAAAACGGTGGCGAGAGTGTGCGTGGGTTTGTCAAAGGTGGACGCCCTTCCAAAACCATCATCAAGTTTGCGAAAAGCAAAGAGGTGGATTTGATTGTTATGGGCGCGCATGGCACCCACTCAGACAAAGACGGTATGTTTCTTGGCAGTGTCTCCCACCGTGTGGCAGGCCGTGCACATTGTCCCACTATGGTGGTTTAACCGTCTGTGATGGCATTTTGTCGCACGTTGTAACTGCACCCGGTCATCACGACAAGAAAAAGGCCAGTATCGAAAGATGCTGGCCTTTTTTATCAATGTTTTAAGCGCGTTTATTGCATGTGGAAATAATGGCTATTTAGTACGAGGTGGACACCGATAGAGGCGAAGTAACCAAGCATGATCACTGGCGCCCATTTTAGGTGGCCAAAGAAAGTGTATTTGCCGTGCGCTTGTCCCATCAAGGCCACCCCGGCCGCTGAGCCTAACGACAACAAGCTACCACCAACACCCGCCGTTAACGTCACCAATAGCCAGTTACCGTGCGACATTTCAGGGCTCATCGTTAATACCGCAAACATGACCGGAATGTTATCCACCACCGCTGATAACACGCCAACGAGGGTATTCGCCCAGACAGGGTTCCACTCGAGATACATCACATTCGAGACCAGCGATAAGTAACCAATTAAGCTAAGGCCGCCAACACACATCACCACCCCATAGAAGAAGAGTAAGGTGTCCCACTCAGCATGGGAAATACGGCGGAAGACATCAAAAGGCACCACTGAGCCCAGTCGACGTAATGCGGCTTCATCATTTTTCGCCTCAGCAATAGCACGTTTACGCGCTAACGAGCGCGGAAGCGTGCGGCGCAGATAAAAACCAAAGAACTGCAGATAAGCCAACCCCATCATCATCCCCATCACTGGCGGGAAGTGAATAAAGCCATGGAAAGCAACCGCAGTGGCAATAGTGAGCAAGAACAACACCATGATGCGGCGAGCACCGCGTTTGAGCTCGACATGCTCTTGCATCACATCCGGTTGTGTACGTGGGATAAATAGCGACATGATAAAGGCAGGGATCACGTAGTTAACCACAGACGGAATAAACAAGGCCCCGAATTCGGCAAAGGTCACTTTGCCCGCCTGCCACACCATCAAGGTAGTGATGTCACCAAAGGGACTAAAAGCACCGCCGGCGTTTGCCGCCACAACAATGTTGATGCAAGCTAGGTTAATAAACCGAGGGTTATCACCGCCAATTTTTAACACAATGGTACACATTAACAGTGCAGTGGTAAGGTTATCCGCCACTGGCGAGATAAAGAAAGATAGGATCCCGGTAATCCAAAACAGGCTTCTCAAATCGTAGCCTTTACTCAAAATCCACGCTTTCAAGCCATCGAATAGACGCCGTTCCTCCATCGCCGAGATGTAGGTCATTGCCACCAACAAGAACAATAATAGCTCGGCGTACTCCAACAGATTGTGCTCTAGCGCAGCATGCGCCGGTGCCATATTGCCCCATTGAGAGTAGGCAAAACCAATGAGCAGCCAAATCAAGCCAGCCGCCAGCAAAACAGGCTTCGATTTTCGCAAGTGAAGCTTTTCTTCTAGCATCACTAAGCTGTAGGCAACCGCAAAGATTGCCAAAGACGCATAGCCCACCCAGGACTGAGTTAAATCCAGCCCTTCTCCTGTCGTAGCGGCAAAAGCCGTTGGCGATACCATCGCCAACGCCGCAACCAAACGCTTCATCCTTGAGCCTCCAAATTTTGTTTCCTTACTTCTGATATGACAATTAAGTCGTGTTAATCAGTCTGTTTCCGACTGTTTATTGGCCTACCACCCGTCATAGAGACAAATCGCGTCGCCTCGGCGTGGTGACACATTTCTCACCATTAAAAGACAGTTTAAAAAGCGTGCTCTGTGGCAATCGTGCAATGTATCAATTGTTTATTTTGCACGGATAGGTCACCGCAGAACAAAAGCGAACATAATATTAACAAATATGGCGTTAACGTCTATTGCTAAGCACGTTTCAACCGTAAAAAAGAGGTGACATGGGTTACTGTCAAGATTAATAATATCAACTTACTAGTTGGTAATCGCTGTCATAGTCAGCAAAAATCGACTAGATTTAAATAAAAAGTGAATGATTTTAGTCATCCTCATTGAAAAAACCAAAAAATAACACTTACACAACATCGCAAACGCATCATTGCTACTTGCTGGGATGCATCGTTCGAAGAAGGGAGTCACTATGAAAGCACCTAAACTCGCTGCCATTGTCTGCGCGGCTGCGCTGTCAGTGGGAACGACCACTTCCGCCCTGGCTGAAACGGCGCATGTCGCCGTCTCTCAGATTGTGGAACACCCTGCGCTAGACGCCGCCCGCAATGGCCTATTGGATGGCTTAATTGCTAAAGGTTATACCCAGGGCGAGAATCTCGATTTTAAATATCAAACTGCACAAGGTAACCCCGCTATTGCGGTACAGATTGCCCGTCAGTATGTCGGCGAACAGCCCGATGTACTTGTCGGGATTGCGACCCCCTCAGCACAAGCACTCGCGGCCGCTACCCGTGATGTGCCAGTGATTTTTACCGCTGTGACCGACCCTGTCGGCGCTAAGCTGGTCAAAAACATGGATGCCCCCAGCGGCAATGTGACTGGCCTGTCTGATCTTTCTCCTGTGGCACAACACGTCGCACTGGCCAAAGAACTTTTACCTAGTCTTTCCTCTATTGGCGTGGTGTACAACCCAGGCGAAGCAAACGCAGTGACCTTAGTCGAACTTCTCAAAGAAGCGGCGCAGCAGCATGGGATTAAAGTGGTCGAAGGGACTGCACTAAAAAGTGCCGACGTCCAGTCTGCCGCACAAGTCGTCGCGACACAGTCTGATGTGATTTACGCTCCAACAGACAACACGGTCGCCAGTGCCATTGATGGCTTAGTGGCAGCGGCTAATTCGGCAGGCACACCCGTTATCGGCGGCTCCACCTCTTATACCCCGAATGGTGCCGTGGTGGCATTAGGCTTTGATTACTACTCAGTTGGCGTACAAACCGCAGATTATGTTGCCGCGGTGCTGGAAGGCAAACCGATTTCATCATTGCCAGCGAAAGTGGCGGAAGGGTCAGACCTTGCTGTCAATCGCGCAGCGGCTAAGAAACTCGGCCTTGAGGTGCCTGCGTCTATCTTAGATCGCGCCTCACGCATCGTAGACTAGTTTGTATCAGTCTTGGAGTAGTAAATGACTGCAATTGCGTTCTTCGGCACCTTAGAGGTTGGGCTGATCTATGGCTTGGTCGCTCTCGGGGTCTATCTGACATTCCGTGTTTTGGATTTTCCTGATCTGACCGTTGACGGCAGCTTCCCAATGGGTGCTGCCGTCGCAGCAACCATGATCGTCGCTGGCTATAACCCATGGTTAGCGACGGCAGTGGCTATTTTAGCCGGTGGGATCACTGGGCTCGTCACCGCCTTTTTGACCGTAAAATGCGGCATCCTCAATTTACTCTCGAGTATTTTGACCATGATTGCCGCTTTCTCTATCAACATCCGTATCATGGGGCGCCCCAATATCGCTTTGCTCGGGGAAGAAACCATTCTCACCCCGTTCGAATCACTCGGGATTGCCCCAGCCTATCTTCGCCCCTTAGTGGTGGGCGTCTTAGTGATTATTAGTGGCCTCCTCGTCATCCGCCTATTGGCCAGTGACTTCGGCCTTGGGCTACGTGCTACCGGGGTCAACGCACGGATGGTGAAAGCCCAAGGTGGGAGTACCGCGATGTATACCTACTTTGGCCTTGCGTTATCCAACGCCTTTGTCGGCTTTGCGGGGGCATTATTTGCGCAAACCAATAGCTTTGCGGATGTAACCTCTGGCGTCGGCACCATTGTGGTGGGGCTCGCTGCAGTGATTTTGGGACAAACGCTCATCCCTGGGCGTAAAGTCTGGGTGGCCGTTATCGCGGTTATTCTAGGCTCTATCCTCTATCGTCTCGCCGTCGCTTTCGCGCTGTCGAGTGGCATGTTTGGCTTGCAAGCCTCTGACCTCAACTTGGTGACCGCGGTACTGGTTGCCGTTGCGCTCATTGCGCCTAAAATGCGCCAGCAATATCAAAAGTCAAAACGTGCGAAACAGGCGGAGGTGTCAGGATGATCTCGCTTAACAACATTCAAGTCACCTTTAACCCTGGAACCGTGCTGGAGAACCGCGCGTTACGAGGCGTTAATCTCACGATTCCTGAAAAAGAGTTCGTCACCATCATTGGCTCCAATGGCGCGGGAAAGTCAACCTTGCTGGGTGCAGTGACAGGTGAAACCCCGATGATTGGTGGTCAGGTCATGATTGACGACATCGATGTGACGAAAAAAGCCGTTCACCAACGAGCCACCCTCGCCGCTCGCGTGTTTCAAGATCCACTCGCGGGTACGTGTGCCTCGTTAACCATTGAGGAAAACTTAGCCCTAGCCTATCGGCGGGGTAAAGGCCGGGGCTGGACACGTGCGCTTGGCAGTAAACGTCGTCAATTATTCCAAGAGCGCATTGCGATTTTGGGGTTAGGATTAGAAGATAGGCTCGGTGACAGCATCGGCTTGCTGTCAGGAGGCCAACGCCAGGCGGTAAGTTTGGTCATGGCAACACTGTCAGACAGTAAGCTCTTGCTGCTTGATGAGCACACCGCTGCGCTGGATCCACGTATGGCCGCGTTCGTGATTGATTTGACCAAAACCATCGTCAATGAGTTTAACCTCACGGCGATGATGGTCACTCACTCAATGAAAGATGCCTTGGCCTGTGGCGATCGCACCGTGATGTTACACCAAGGCAATATTGTTCTCGATGTGCACGGTGATGAACGCAAGAATATGGATGTCCCGCATCTGCTGGAAATGTTCAATAAAGTCCGTGGCGAAACCCTTGCCGACGACAGCTTGCTACTTGGTTAACTTGTGGCTTAATTAGGCGGCGACGGCGCTTACTGTTATGGTAAGCGCCTAGTTTTCTGCTCTTCCTGCCAAAGATTTCGTATCCAACAGCCATCCATGCTAGGGTAGCTTTATCTTAGTAAGGGATTGGCTATGAACATTAAAAGCGTTCTACTCGCTTTATTGGTGGTGCTAATTTGGGGCGTCAACTTTTCCGTCATTAAAGTTGGGCTGGAAACCCTACCACCCATTTTGTTCTCAGGGTTACGATTTTTTATCGTCGCCTTGCCGGCGGTATTTTTTATTCCGCGTCCTAAGGTAAAACTCTGGCAACTATTCGCCGTAGGACTGAGCCTGGGCGTAATTAAATTTAGTTTGCTGTTTATCGCCATGCAAGACGATGCCTCAGCGGGTATCGCCTCGTTGCTGTTACAATCACAAGTTATTTTTACCATTGCGCTAAGCGCACTGCTCCTTAAAGAGCATATTACCGTGCCACAACGCATCGGGCTTGTTGTTGCCTTTGCCGGCTTTGGGCTCTTCTTCGTCACTTCAACGGGGAGCGCGACATTCACCGGCGTAGCGATGATTGTTGCCGCTGGCTTTTTCTGGGCAATTGCCAACATGGTGATGAAACAAATGCCAGGCGTTAACCTGATGCATTTTATGGTTTGGGTGAGCTTAATCCCACCGCTACCCCTGTTTGCTCTCTCGTATTGGTTTGAAAGTCACCAACCTCTTGCGCTGTTACAAGCGACACCGTTATCCGGATGGATATCAATAGCTTATGTGGGTTACTTATCTACACTGGTAGCGTTCGCCATCTGGGGCTGGTTGCTGAACCAGCACACTTCGGCCTCGGTCACCCCGTTCGCGCTACTGATCCCGATTGTCGGCATGGCGGCCGCATCGATAGGGTTAGGAGAAACCTTATCGATGATTGAGTGGATCGGGGCGGCCTTGATTGTTACTGGCTTAAGTCTGTCTGTGTTGGGTCGACGCATTGGCCGCTGGTTGGGATTAAAAGCGCGTGCCAGACCTACTTCTGCGTTGTAAATGATTTACCCGGCCACCACTGACTAAGCAACCTGCCACCGAGTGACGGCTGATATCGCCAGCAGTGATCAAACATAGCCATTAGGCTTGGATTGCCATACTTAGACAAGCTCACGGCATGAAAGCGATTATGGTTGGCTTTGAGCGCCTCAACCTTGTTGATCATCGCATCCGATTGCTTAGGCGCGATAAAGTCCGACACGACCACTAGATCCGCGTTTTGATAGCGATCGCTTTCCATCAGATTGATCGCTTTATCAATGACTGGCGTCATATCCGTGCCACCGTGAAACCGGTAAGACAGAAAGCTCATCGCTTCTTGTAAACCACGTTCACCGGTTAACTCATAGCTAATATGGTCAGTGGAAAAGAGCATCACGTAACAGTCTCGATGCTCAGTAGCGGCAATTCGCATCAACACGTACGCGAGGGCTTTAGCACACTGCTCTGGAAAACCGCTCATCGAACCTGAGGCATCCACCGCAATGATAAACGGCCCTTTCTTTTTTTCAGGCTTAGATTGACTCGGCGCCTGTGTCTCGACTTTTTTACGGCGATAGGCCTTACCGGAAAACTGATAGTTGAGGAGCTGTTTGTCTACCAATTGCTTGTAAAACACCACTTCAAGCGCCGGATCCGCGAGCAACACCGCTTCATTGGGCAACAAGCGATCAACCCGATCACTTTGGCAAATCCCCGTGATATCGTCCGGCACATCCACCTGACGCTCTGGTTTGGTTTTCAGTGTTTCAGTGGGCTGTTGGCTTGGCCCAGAAAGATTCACCTGATTGGCCATGCGCCCGAGTTGTTCCGCGATTGCCTGAAGCTCTGGGTTTTTCTCTAGAAAAGCAATAAACCGCTTAAGCAAGGTGACGTCTTGCTGAGAGAGAGAGCTCGCCGCCATATCCCACAGCCGCCCTACTTTGCTGATATCGCCCGACTGGTCAACGCCATCCATTTGCTGATAGGTTGAAATCCGGCGGTACAAATCTTCCAAGAGCTTTTGTTTTTGCGCCTCAACACTGTCGGACTGATTTTTTTGTATTTCCGCCTTTAAATGCGCGTGCCATTTATTGCAAAAGTACGACTGAAACATAGGGTCGGCGTGCTGAGCTTGATGGGCGGCGAGCTTTTCCGCCTGCGGATAGAACGAAGAAACCGATTTTAATTGGCTCAGTAGAGTATCAATCTCTTTTTCAAACGTGCGCGCGGTTTTTTCGGTGGCCAGCTCGTAGTATTGAATTTCTTGCTTCAGGGAAGCTGACAACCCTTGCTGTACCAGTTTGCGTTTTGTTTGCCCACGCCAGCGGTGAAGCTGTTTTTTTACGGCTCGCTTAATCGCTGGGCTTCGTTCAGTCAACACGAGTAACTGCGGGTGAGACATCAACTCTGTCATCGCCGCATCCAGTAACCCAGACTCCGCGAGCATCAAGCCCATGTTCAGGCTCTCAGCACTCAGCATGACTCGCTCCTGAGAAGAACTCACCTAAGCGCGCTAAACGATTAACTTGGCGCTCTAGATTATCGATCTGCGTTTTTACCTCATGTTCCACATCCACCAAACTCGCCGATGCGATTTCTAGCAAGTCCGGTTGCGCAAATAAATGCGGCAATCCAGCATTGAGTTGACTGCGCGCGCGACGAACTAAAAATTGTGCATGATGCAATTGTTCAAGCGCATGATCGGTTTGTTGCTTCCAACCTGCTAGCTGCGATTCGCTTGGATCGTTAACCCCCACCAAGGCCATCGGCACTGGGCGATTGGCAATGTCTTTGATGACCAAGGCTTGCTGCGCATCCCACTCTAACGTGAGACGGCACAGGTGATTGTTTTTATTCACATAGCCATACAAGTCTGTGCTGCCTGTTTTCAACTTTTTCTCAATGTCGGCCGCATCGAGATACACCCAGCGACTATCACCTTTTTCCTGCTCTGAAACCGATGGGTTGGCCCGAAGGAGGACAAAACGAACCAAATCTCGACTTTGGTTGACGGTGAAGCGAGGTGACTGGCTTACGTCAATCACCGCTTTGCGCGTGAGCCCTGCCGTTGCCGCGTCTTGTCGATAGGTCAACGCCTCAGCCGTATCTTGCTCAATATCTTCTAACGCCACTTTGACGTCATCAAGCAAGGCGAGTACTTCTTGTTGATCGAACAGCACTTCTTTGGCAAATGCCTGCATCACGGTTTGCACCACATCGCGTGATTCTGGGCTATGCCATAGGCAGTCTTCCAGTAACAATAAGTCCAGGGGGGCGACTTCGTCACGACCATTGAAAAAAGCGGCCGCTTTTAGCAAACGCACCGCTTTTTTCCAGCGCCGATCCGACACATAAAGCTCACTTGGGTCGAACTGTGATTGCTCACTGCCGGCATTTTCTACCCGTTGTTTTAGGGTGTAGAGTTTTTCGAATATCGCATCGGGCAGATCCAGAGTGGGAATTATGGTCTGCCAATGCTGATATTCTTGATGGCTAATTTTCAACTTATCGGCCACCGTTGCTTCATCCTGGCTGGGCTCGGTAAGCATCAGTTTGAAGTTTTTCTTCTCTTGGATCCGATTGACGAATACTCGTAGCAACATGCGATCGTACAAGGCATCGAGTCCACTGTCCGGCTCGGGTAATTCGTTGGACGCTGTCACCAATAAACGCATAGGAACAGGATAGACATGCTCGCCATTTTTAAAGGTGCGTTCGTTGACCACGGTCAGCAAGGTATTGAGGATAGCCGGCCCTGCTTTCCATATTTCGTCCAAGAAGACAACGTCGGCGTTCGGCAAATAGCCATCGGTCAAGCGTACATATTTGCCTTCATCTTTCAGCGCCTGAATCGAGAGCGGGCCAAATACTTCTTCCGGCGTAGAAAACCGGGTCATCAAGTACTCAAAAAACTGGCTGTTATCAAACGCTTCGATCAATCGTTTAGCGATATAACTTTTCGCAATCCCGGGTGGGCCAAGTAAGAAGATACTTTCACCGGCAAGCGCGGCCAACAGACACATCTTAATGGTATGTTCGCGCTCGTACACCCCACTGGAAAGCGCCTTGATGAGGCTGGCTATACGCTCAGGTAGCAAAGCACGTTGACTGACGGTGGCAAGATTTTGAGACAAGTGATACTCCGATTTTCATCGCTATACAGGGTATTTTTGTGCTTGATAACCACGAAGCGCTTGTTGATTAATCATGGCAAGCCAAGCGCTATTTGCCATTAACCGGCTGACTGACCGCACAAAAAACATACTACTATGTAAAATAATATTAATTAGTGTATCGATATATCATTAGCGCACTTGTCAGATAGTGACATAGATCACTCTCAAGTCAATCTTGCGACACATCCTCTTGTCATTGCCTGATAATTAACCTGCTTTCACTACGGGCCAGTGTGAGTGACCACCCCACTCAGTCCATGACCCATCGTAAACTGCCACAGGGTAGGCGAAGTAGTGCTCAGCCACAGCAGCCAAAATGCACGCGGTGACCCCCGAGCCACAACTTACTACGTTAACCCGCGTATCACTTAAGTGAGGTAACACGGTCGATCGCGCCTCACGCTCACTGATCACAAAGCCTCGTGGGTCGGTCAACGTGGCAAAGGGAAGATTCGTGGCGCCAGGCATATGGCCGCTACGAACGCCCTCTCTCGGTTCAGGGACGTCGCCATAAAAGCGCGTTTCAGGACGAACATCAATCACATTCATCACAGCGAGTTTCTCTGCCAAGGTGGCACCATCCATGTAGCGGTACGGTTTAAACTGCGTCTGATATGTCGCTTCGACACGTGGCTGCGGCGGGGTATTATCAATCACCCCCTCTGAGGCCATCCACGCGGGTAGCCCACCATCCAGGATAAACACATTGTGATGACCCATCACTTTGCACATCCACCACGCCCGCGCGGCAGAAAATAGCCCGTGCGTGTCATACATCACCAAGGTGTCTTGTGAGGCAATACCTAACGCTCCCATATGCTGGGAGAAGCGCTCTTCATCGGGCAACATATGGGGCAGACTAGACGTTGGGTCTTTGATACGAGTGTCGAAGTCAAAAAAAACGGCCCCCGGAATCCGACGTTGTTGCCACTCTTGAGCACTATCCCTCGACACATCAGGCATAAACCAACTGGCATCGACAGGGATCACGGTATCGAGGCGCTGAGCCAGCCATTCGGCGGTTACAAACACTGACATTTTGACGGTTCCTTTTCATCGTTGATTGACGGCTTACCACCCTTTCACAAGATATTGACCTTTCTCATCTGGTGTCAGCCTGCGTTTTTACTCATACTGAGAGCCTCGCATTGAAGATGCAACTAAATGAGGATGTGAATGACACCGTCTCGCGTGATCAGTGGCACTATTTTACTGTTTCCCACTTTGCTACTTGCGCCCAGCACAGCCTTGGCGGCAGGCTTTGGATTAACGATTGAAAACGACAGCCCATTGGGGGTCGACAACCAATACACCAGTGGCGTTTATGCGCACTGGCATGCCGATTGGTCCGATGACTTGAGCGCCACATCGGTCAAGCCGATTCGTTGGTTTGCCGAACAGCTTCCACTCAACGAAGCAGCAAGACAGGGCTGGAGTATCGACATTGGCCAAATGATGTGGACACCAAACGATATCACTTACACCACTCCTCAACCTGAGGAGCGCCCTTACGCTGGGTTGATATTTGTCGAGCCAGGTATCTATCAGCAAACGCCCGAGCGTGTGGATAAATGGTCACTGTTGCTTGGTATGGTTGGGCCTGCTTCTCAAACCGAAGAGGGACAATCTTACGTTCACGATTTAATTGATTCACCCGATCCTAAAGGGTGGGACTATCAAGTGGAAAACACACCTGTGGCGCAGCTTGCCTATGAGCGGCACCAGCTTTTACATCGTAGCGAGCATCAAGAATGGGGGATAACTGGGCGTGCGGATATCGGCAACTTCCGCAGTGAGCTTTCAGCAGGCCTTAGCTACCGTGTAGGTCTGGATCTTGCCAATACCTACGGTGGCATTAGTTATGAGCCCGGCCGCCACCTCGATAGCCGTTTATTTGACGCCAGTGAAAAAGGCGCCTTTTTGTATACCGCTATCCAAGGTCGCTACCGTGCCAATGACATCACCATCAATGGTGATAAGCCGCCAGAAAATGCAGACATCGATATGACGCATTGGCAAGCCAGTGCCGCAGCGGGCGTGGCGTTTTATCAACCCCGCTGGGGCACGGATATCAGTGTGGTACTGCACACCAAGGACTATGAGCAAGCTATCGATAACACCTACAGTTACGTTTCTTGGACCGTGCACTATCGCTATTAGCGATAGTGCCATTCCCTCACCCACTATCTTGAGGGAGCCACCGCCGTTTTAGCACTGCGCGGTAGCGTCAATTTATCAGAGAATTTCATCCACAATAAAGATGCTAGAATCATCGCAATACCCAGCCACTGCAACGGTTGTAGCGTCTCCTCAATCCAGAGTACCCCTAGTGTCACGGCCGTGAGCGGATTAAGGAACATGATGATCGATTGGCGGTTAGGTCCTAGCACGGTAATCGAGCGGATATAGGCCCAATAACCGACAGCAGTGTTGAGCACAATCACCCATATTAAACCTGGCACCGCGTGCAGCGTGGGCGCTTGTGGTGGCCCTGCTAGGATCCAGGCAAAGGGGATTAACATCGCACCACCCAGTACCAACTGCCACGCGGTCAGACCAAAGATATCCTTGGCTGCCCACCGCTTCATCCACAGTGTTGACTGCGCGACGAAAAACGTTGCTAATAGCATGGCGCCCGCCCCTAGCCAGTCTATGTCTGTGGACGGGTTGAGCAACAAGCCCACCCCGAAAAGCCCGAGTAATGCCAAGCTAAGCAGCTTAGGCTCTGGCCGTTTTCCCTCGGTTAACCACTGCAAGAGCATCAGAACTAGCGGTAAGGTAGCACCTAACGTCCCCGCCACCGCGCCCGGTAAGCGATATGCCGCGATAAATAACAGTAAAAAGAACGCGGCAATATTAAAAAAGCTCACGGCGAGCATTCTCGGCAAACTCAATGGTAAACCACGACGACTGATCAACAACATTAATATCCCGGCAGGCAGCGCCCGCCATACCGCCATCCAGTAAGGGGAAAGATCCCCCAAGTACAATGCGACCGCCGAATAGGTACTTCCCCAAAAAATGGGGGCGAGAATCGCAATAAAATAGTGCATAGCCTGTCTCCATTTATCTTTACATGAAGATAGATTAGCCGACAAATTGATCAGCATCAAGTATCTTTATAAAAAGATAAATAGTTGAGGGCGAGCTTCGCCAGCGTAATGATGTGGAGCTGCTATGCTTATTTATTGGTAAAACAGGGGGATACTAGAATGATTAACACTGAAAATGCCGTCGTTTTGTTGATTGATGTTCAGGGCAAGTTGGCGCAAAAAGTGGTGGGAAGCGAGGAATTACACCAAAAAGTGGCTCAACTACTACGCGGGTGCGAACACTTCGATGTACCCGTCGTTTGGGTCGAGCAACTGCCTGAAAAACTTGGCGCAACAACGTCGGCACTCGCCGACCTCATGCCAAACAACACACCGATTGCTAAACATACGTTTAGCGCTTTTGCTGAACCGCAAGTTGAACAGATGCTGAATTCTCTTAATCGCAAACAAGTGATTTTATGTGGCATTGAAACACATATCTGTGTGTACCAAACCGCCTGTGATCTGCTTCGGCAGCACTACCATGTGCATCTTGTCACGGACGCGACGTCATCCTGTCACCCTGCACACCATCAAAGTGGCATCGCAATGATGCAGCAGCATGGTGCCTGGATCACCGTGGTCGAAGCCTTGCTGTTTGAGTGGCAACAACACGCAGGGGGGTCGGACTTTAAAGCATTTTTGTCGCTCATCAAGTAAACACTCAGTAGATCTCTAATGATTGATATGGCGTAATTGTGGTCATAACGAGCACATTTCAGATTTTGAAAACGGTAGAATGAGACTTGCGCCCCATTTTACCTCCTAACACTTTAATTAGTGGTCTAATATTAGTTGGGATGCATGTTTGAAAAGGAAAGGAAGCATATGTACAAACGATTACTCTCAGCCGCTATTCTCTCGCTATCGGCATTGCCGGCCAGCGCAGATGATCACAACTGTGGCAAAGTCACCATCGCTGACATGAATTGGAACTCTGCCAGCCTGATTGCCAACATCGATCAGTTTATCTTAGAACATGGCTACGGCTGTGATGCCGAGCTTGTCCCTGGTGATACCATGCCCACTGGGACATCGATGATTGAAAAAGGTGAGCCGGACATTGCGCCTGAGTTTTGGAGTAATTCGATGCGCGAAGGCCTACAGCGCGGTATCGATGAAGGGCGAGTTCGCTATGCCGGTAGTGCATTAGTTGAAGGCGGCGAAGAGGGTTTTTGGATCCCACGTTATCTGGCCGAAAAGCATCCTGAGCTAAAGACTATTTCAGGGATCAAAGCCAATGCTGATTTATTTCCCCACCCAGAAGATGCCTCTAAATCCGCTTTTTATGGCTGCCCAGCAGGCTGGAACTGCCAAATTACGTCGGAAAACCAATTTGACGCTTTAGAGCTTGCTGACAGTGGGTTTGAAATTGTCGATCCGGGTTCTGGTGCCGGTTTGGCGGGCTCAATCGCCAAAGCTTACGAGCGCGAAGAAGCGTGGTTCGGTTATTACTGGGCCCCAACTGCGGTGTTGGGAAAATATGACATGGTCAAGGTGGACTTTGAGACAGGAACAGACGTACAGCATTATAAAGACTGTATTACCTCGAATGATTGTATGAACCCGAAAGCAACCATGTATCCAGCGGCTGACGTCGATACCGTGGTAACAGAACGCTTTGCCAATCGCGCCCCCGAGGCGCTGACATACTTAAAACAACGTGGTTTCACCAATGATCAAATGAATGGTTTGCTCGCATGGATGGAAGAAAACCAGGCCGATGGGGAATACGCGATGACTAACTTCCTCATCAATCACGAAGACATATGGACAAAATGGGTACCTAGTGACGTCGCTGAAAAAGTAAAGGACGCCCTGTAACCTTGAAAAGGCCAGCGCAGAGCTGCCGCTGTGCTGGCTCTCCTTTAGCAGTATAGGAACAATAACAATGGCTGATTCATGGCTAACGGAAGTGCCAGAAATGAGCAGGCGTGACCTGCTCGCTATTCGACAAACACTTGACGGCGCGTATCGCGACTTCTCCCGCGAATATGGTGAAGGTATTGAAGCCTTCTTTGACCCCCTCCTCCACTTTCTCGTTTGGTTTGAAGACTTACTCCTCGCCACACCTTGGTGGCTGGTGATTGCCGTACTGGCCGGTATCGCGTACCTCGCCAGTCGCTCTTGGAAGCTCCCTACGGCTGTGGTTGTTTCTTTCACCCTGATTGCCTATTTGGGCATGTGGGAAGATACCATGAGCACCATGAGTATCATTTTGGTGTGTACACTGGTTGCTATTGGCGTGGGAGTGCCGATAGGCATTGCCATGTCCAAGTCCAATCGTACCCAAGCCGTGGTCACGCCGTTACTGGATATTATGCAAACCATGCCTGCCTTTGTGTATCTCATCCCAGTGGTAATGTTACTGGGTATTGGCAAGATCCCTGGCGTTATTGCGGTGGTTATCTATGCGATTCCTCCAGTGATTCGTTTGACAAACCTGGGGATTCGGTTAGTCGACAAAGATGTGTTGGAAGCAGCGACCGCCTACGGCGCCAATGGCTTTCAGCGTTTATTCCAGATCCAACTCCCCTTAGCAATGCCAACCATTATGGCAGGCATCAACCAAACCATTATGATGGCGCTGGCGATGGTGGTCATTGCCTCAATGATTGGCGTTTCGGGCCTTGGACAGCCTGTGCTTAAATCGATTACTAACCAATACTTTACCTTGGGCCTTCTCAATGGTCTCGCCATTGTGGTGATTGCAATTATTTTCGATCGTGTGTCTCAAAGCTACGCCAAACGTTCCCAGCAGCATCTCAAAGGAGGCGATCATGACTAAGCCAGTGCAGGACACCTTAATTGAGATCCAAGGCCTATATAAAGTGTTTGGCGACCACCCGCAAAAGGTAATGCCTGCGGTCAAAGCCGGAAAAAGTAAAGATGCCTTATTACAAGAAACAGGGCATACCATTGGGCTCAGTGATATTAATCTATCCATTCGCCGCGGTGAGGTCTTTGTGATCATGGGCCTGTCGGGCTCTGGAAAATCGACCTTAATTCGTCATTTCAATCGCTTAATTGATCCCACCGAGGGTGAAATCCGCGTCGAAGGCACCGATATCATGAAGCACTCGCAAAAAGAGTTGCAGGCGTTTCGACGTCATAAGATGTCCATGGTGTTTCAACGTTTTGGCCTACTCCCGCACCGTACAGTGAGAGAAAATGTTGGGTTTGGTTTGCGAATCCAAGGAGAGGGAAAAGCGCAACGCGATCAAAAAGCGGAACAATGGTTGTCGACCGTGGGTCTTGACGGCTACGCCGATCAATATCCGGCGCAATTATCTGGTGG
Source organism: Salinivibrio kushneri (assembly GCF_027286325.1). Lineage (NCBI taxonomy): Bacteria > Pseudomonadati > Pseudomonadota > Gammaproteobacteria > Vibrionales > Vibrionaceae > Salinivibrio > Salinivibrio kushneri. Next base: position 446,016 of record NZ_CP114589.1, on the reverse strand, counting down.
ACAACAACAACGTGTCGGCCTTGCACGCGCTCTCTGCACCGATGCAGAAATTTTGCTGATGGACGAAGCATTTTCTGCCCTTGACCCGCTCATTCGCAGCGAGATGCAAGACCAGCTGATTGAATTGCAGGAAAAATTGCAGAAAACCATCATTTTTATCACTCACGATCTGGACGAAGCATTGAGGCTTGGTGACCGTATTGCCATTTTACGTGATGGTAAGCTCGTGCAAGTCGGAGAGCCTGTCGATATATTGCTCCAACCGGCCGATGACTATGTCGAGGCTTTCGTAAAAGACGTTAATCGTGCTCGTGCACTCACTGTGGAAACCGTGATGCAGCCACAGATATGCCGTATCAGTGCCAACACAATTGGCGATGCGATTCAGCAGATGCGTCAGCAAAAAGCCAATTATGGCTATTACATCACAGAAGAAGGCTATCAAGGCACCCTGAGTCAAAAAAACCTCAGTGACAGAGATCCAAGCGGTGATATCGAGGCAAGTCTTCTCGAAGACGTGCCTGCCATTGAGCAAGACTCGTTATTGGAAACCGTCATCCCAGATACGTTGGAGTCAAAATGGCCGCTCCCCGTGTTTGATAATCAAGGCGAGCTGATTGGGCACCTCTCACGGCAAACAGTGGCGAGTATTCTCAGTGAAAGTGGCCATAAATACGCAGGCGAACCTGACGATCAAGGCTCAACGAAAAAAGCCAGTTAGCCAATAACGCACTCTCGCTGACCGTGAACGCGTCCCGCTCAGGCGGGGCGCTTTTTTTTGTTGTCGCGCGTTTCTTCACCATTTTTCAGCCGCATCATGTTCATAAAAATGAACAGTGATTTCATTCGCAAATCACATTACTGAGACATCTGTCATTCTACTGAAACAGTGGCTCCTTAAGCTGCGTCGCATATTTAGATTAGGCAGTTGACAGGAAGTACCATGAGCGTAAGACAGCGGTTATTGATCGCCTTCACCCTCTTTATCGCCTCGACCATCGGACTCGGTAGTCTCGCACTTTGGATATCGGCTCGCTCCGCGGATGCCTCAGCCGAATATGTGAATCATCAACTTCCCGAAGTATGGGCGCTTTTAGCTCTTGAGCGTGATCACCGCGATCTCGTCAATCTGTCGCAAAAAATCAAAGCACAAGTCTTGTTTTGGAACGAGATCACCCCTGAGTTTGAGAGGCTTCAAGAGCGTTATCAACAGAGCTGGCAAGCGTTGTCACAGTATCCGTCTTTGTCGGATTGGCGTACCGAACAGCTAGAAGGTAAAAAGAAGTTCGACCAATACCTCACCAAGCTTGCTAAAACGATCGACAGTAAAAGCTTTTACGATGCCGGGCGTCTCGTGGATTTTGACCTCTACCCTGCCGTTGACCCCATGTTAGCGGCCATCAACGAAAAACTGACCGAGCGACAAGATAACGCGAAAAACTCGGCCAGTGCGCTTATTACTTTTTTGCACCAGCAATCGAACATCGTCTATATCGGTTGTGGGATCACACTATTACTGGCCTTGGGGCTGATGACTTGGCTACGAAAAACCGTGGTGGTACGCTTGGATCATATTGCCACATCCCTGACTGATATCGATCAGCGCTCCGATCTCTCCGTGCGTTTATTCGATAAGTATCAGGATGAAGTCAGTGCCGTCGCTCGCGCATCAAATAATCTGCTCGATAAGTTCAGTCACTTTGTCACCGATATACAATCGCGGACATCAGCGCTTGATCAACAATCGGATACCTTAGACCAACAAAGCACACAAGTGGCGACGATTAATCAGCAAACACGGCAAAACGTAAACGACGTCGCACAATCGCTGACCGTTATGGAAAGCGCAACCACGGAAATCGCCAACGCCATTCATGACACCCGTGAATACATCGGCAAAGTCTCTCAGGACAATGATGAAATTCAAACGCAAATGAGTGCGACGGAAGCCTCGATTGCCCATAGCGTCAAAGTCGTTGAAAACGTATCCAACACCATGGCAACGCTGAAACAAACCAGTAGCCAGATTGCCGGCGTTATGGACGTGATTGAAGGGATTGCAGAACAAACCAACTTGCTTGCCCTCAATGCTGCCATTGAAGCAGCGCGCGCGGGTGAGCATGGACGAGGCTTTGCCGTCGTCGCTGATGAAGTAAGAAGCCTGTCGCAGCGCACAGCACAATCGACCGGTGATATCCGCGACTGGATCAATGATTTACTCGGCCAAGTCGATACCGCCAATACCCTACTAACGGAAACACAATCAGCCAGTGCTGACAATCAGCAAGCCAGTGTCCGACTGCAGAGTTATTTAGGCGAAATGCATACCACCTTCCAAGGGCTTGAACAGCTCAGCGCGGAAGTTGAAGCAGCTCTGGATTCTCAGCATAAAGAAATTGCTCACCTCACCCAGCAACGTCGCGCGCTCAAACACGGTAGCCAGTCACTCACCGATGCAATAGATACCACCAGTAACGTGAGTGGCCAGTTAAGCCATCAATCCAGCGCATTGACGCAATTAACTGACCAATTTCAAACCTAATCGCCTGGTGTGATAACGCGCTTCGCGGTGTATAGAGGGCGCCCCTTTTCAGAGGGGCTATTTGGCTTAAGCATTATTAATGCGCGCGAAACCAGCCGCCAGATCGGCAATCAAATCGTCAACGTCCTCTAATCCGATATGTAGCCTGACGAGTGTGCCGGAAAAATCCACCTTCCCTACAGGCCGGATGCGATTGAGTTGCTCTGGCTGATTGGCCAACAATAACGACTCAAAGCCACCCCATGAGTAAGCCATGCTGAAATGCTGCAAATGATCACAGAAAGCGTCCAATTGCGCATCAGACAAACGCTGCTCAAACACAAACGAAAAGAGCCCATTGCTGCCGGTAAAATCTCGCGCGAAATAGCGGTGCCCGGGACAATCTGCAAATGCAGGGTGAAGTACTATTGCTACTTCGGTTTGCTCATTCAGCCAATTGGCCACCTGTAACGCATTGTCTTGATGCTGGGCAAGGCGTACATCCAAGGTTCTCAATCCGCGAGCGGCTTGGTAAGCCGTATCAGGATCGACCGTTTGTCCCATTAAATAAGCGCGCTCGCGTAAGGTCGGCCAGCAGCGTGCATTGGCAACAGCAGTACCTAGCATATTATCCGAATGGCCAATAATATACTTGGTTCCAGACTGAATCGAAATATCCACGCCTTGTGCTAACGGTTGATACAAGCGACCTGCAGCCCACGTGTTATCCATCATGATGATCGCATCTGGCGCTCGCTCTCTTACCGCTTGAACGATTGCTGGCGTATCGTGCACTTCCATGGTGTAAGAGCCTGGAGACTCTAGAAACACAACCCGTGTATTTGGCGTGATACGTTGACCAATCTCCGTGCCCTCGAGAGGATCAAAATACTCGGTTGTCACCTGCATATCAGCGAGAATTTTTTGGCAAAAATCTTGAGTTGGCTCATAGGCCGATCCTGAGACCAAAATATGGTCACCGGTTTTCACAAACGCAAGAATACTGTTTGCGATGGCCGCCGCACCACACGGAAAGAGTGCACACCCCGTTCCTTGCTCAAGCTCGGTCATGGCATCTTGCAGCGCAAAATGGGTAGTGGTTCCTCGTCTTCCATAGAACAAGGTTTGCTGGTGACGATTGGCAATCGCGTGCTTCTTCTCAGCTAACGTATCGAAAACAATTGAAGAGGCGCGCTGTACGACTGGGTTGACCCCACCAAGGGTATAGGCTTTACGGCGTCCGGCATGTATTAGCTGCGTACGACTGTGTTTCTTTTCCATCGTTCACTCATCCTAGGTTGACTGACTTATAGCCTACGGGTTTGCACAAGGGCAGTAAAGACATTTAGACGGCCAAACAAAGTTTTATGACGTCGATTTGGCTATATGTCATAGCGCTTAGCACTAACTCGTTTAGCCTATTGATACCCGTGATGACTATTGTTTACAGTACTAAGTAGATCACACTTTTACTATTCTCTCCTAGCACCACCACAAAAACGTATATACATTGTATATCTAAAAGATAGGCGTATCGGCATGGCAAAAAAAGAAAAAACGAAAAAAGACAGCCAGTTACTGATAAGAATCAATAGCGAGCAACGGGATGCATTCTTAGCGGCCTGCGACGAACAGGATACATCCGCAGCACGTGAAGTACGCCGATTTATCAAACAGTTTTTAAAAGACCACGAAACGAATAAATCATCGTGATCACACATGGGGTGGACATGCCGGCCCCGTCCACAGCATTGAAGCTGTATTGCAGTGGCAAACGCTTCGGCAAATCATCATTGAGGAGAGAAACCATGGCAAAAGCATCTAAAAAAGATCTGAAAAAATCGATTAAGAAGGCAAAAGCGAAAGTTGCAAAGCAGGAAAACAAGCTGAAAAAGCTCAAAAAGCAACTAAAAAAAGCCTAAATCACAGGCTGATACGCAGTAAAAAAGCTCGGCATTGCGACCGAGCTTTTTATTTTTCATCTCATCAACGTCTGTTTGTCATGAACAGGTACTGAGTGTCCCTTTCACTCCGGCTTTACGGGCTCAACCGTAAATCGTCCAACATCAACGCCCACGACCTTGACCTGTTCCCCAGCCAGCAATGTACAATCATCGGCGGCCGAGCTGAGTCGCAGTTGCCAAGTGACGCCTGAGTATTTAATCGTCGAAGGCTGCTCTCGGCTCAACGGCTCACTGAGCGTCAATATCAACCCGATAAAATCACTATGACGATTATCCGGACGTCGTCCACCACGTTGTAGCTGTTTAAGTGGGCGCCACAGCATGGCAGTTAACAAGCCTGCGCTGATCCCCGTACTGCTAAATAACGCCGTAACGGTTTCTGGCACAACGCCGACCATCGCCAAAAGTCCCACCAAAATGGCAGCAACACCGGTTGCTAATAAAACAATGGTCGATAGGCCAAGCAGCCACACTTCGACGGCTAACAGTAACAAGCCCACAATCACGGTTAATTCTGCGAGGTAAATACTCACACTAAACATCCTGTTTTACGCTTTGCTCTTATTGAGTGTATCAATAATTGTCATCGCTTCTGCAACCACATTCGCTGCACCTGTCCCAGAGTCAGGTAGCAGTACGACTGAGGACTCTTTGGCAATGGCCTGTTTCGCCTTGATCGCTTTTTCTGCAAGCTCTAACTGGATGGCTTTTTGACCTTCCTCTGTTATTGCTCGTGTCCCTACGATTTCAAGTGCTTCGGCTTGCGCCTCGGCAACCGCGATAATGGCTTGCGCTTCACCTTCCGCTTGCAAGATTTGCTCAGACTTCTCTGCTTCCGCCGCTAAGACTCGGGCCTGCTTTTGACCTTCAGCAACGTTGATATCCGATTGGCGCGCCCCTTCTGACTCAAGAATAACCGCACGCTTCTCTCGTTCAGCCTTCATTTGGCGTTCCATGGCATCGAGAACAGAGCGAGGTGGATCGATATCTTTAATTTCGTAACGTAAGACCTGAACACCCCAAGGCTGAGCGGCTTCATTGATTGCAGAGACAATCGCGGTATTTAAGCTTTCGCGCTCTTCGAAGGTTTTATCCAGCTCCATTTTACCCACTTCACTACGCATGGTGGTTTGCGCAAGCTGAGTCACGGAGTACACATAATCATCGACGCCATAACACGCTTTATACGGGTCCAATACCTTGATGTACAAGACACCGTCGACAACCAGCGAAATGTTATCGCGCGTGATCGCGGATTGACTGGGTACATCATATGCTTGTTCTTTTAACGTTCTGGTATAACCAATACGATCGATAAATGGCACGATGAAATTGAGACCCGCTTCCATCGTCTTGTAATACTTACCAAATCGCTCAACAACATAAGCTGTGTTTTGTGGCACAAACTTAATCGCACCGCGTAGTACCACAATCACTAAGACCGCCAGCACTACCCAAACGCCAACAAAGCTCGACGTTTCTAAAAAAATCGTATCCATGGATAAGCCCTATCACTGCGGGTCACAATCATGACTCGCATAAACAAACACAAACGCGCGCACAGGTGCTTACGGCGTTACTCGTCGCGTTTTATGATACGTTATTGTCAGCATAAAAAGACATCATCCAATGGTTAATTTGACACTCCTCGCAATCTAGATCGCTTTTTTATGACGCCCTTTGCGTCGATACAGCACAGTTATCAGGCTGTGCTCTCATTTTCACAACAAGCTCACACAAAGTTGCCTCTTTCATCCGCAAAATAGATTTACCTCACACTCTTTTGGGTGTATTCTCGATAGTGTTCAACCGTGTTGGTTGACGAACTGTTGGTCGTAGACACACCATGTTGCAACCAATAGTAAACTGACGCGCAAATAACGCGTGGTCCTGTTGAAGCTGCTAGGCAGCTTCGATAATCGGAAATTTATGCAGCAATTGAATATAGATACATCGAAACACCCTACCGCTAGGCTGGAAAGTTAGTTGTCCTGAAGATATTCGCTACATTTGCCCATAGAGTCGATTAACGGCACTCGCGTCACTGCAACACCTAGTTAATATATTCAGGAGACACCATGTCCAAAGCTAATGGTTCCGTTAAGTGGTTTAACGAAGAGAAAGGTTTCGGTTTTATCCAGCAAGAGAACGGTCCAGACGTATTCGTTCACTTCCGTGCTATCGTTGGTGAAGGCTTCCGCACACTAGCAGAAGGCCAACAGGTTGAGTTCGATATCGAGCAAGGTCAGAAAGGCCCTCAGGCTGCGAACGTCGTTCGCCTGTAAGCCAAACCAAATTTAAGAGAAAGGCGCCCAACTGGGCGCCTTTTTTGTCTCTATCATTTGTGCTTTAGTCTAAACCATCATTTTTTTAGCGAAACCTCATCAAGGTCGCATTCCTTTCACACTCGCTATAGACGCTCTTGCCACCATCCACTAGGCTGAAAACATAGACATTGTCAGGAGGACGTATGCTATCTCCGTGCTTAATTGTTGACGATCATGAAATGATTCGTGACACCATTGGATTGATGGCGCAAGCGCTTGGTATTAAGTCGGTGATCACGGCAGCAGATGGTGCCGAGGCGATATCAAAGGCATACCATGAAGAGCCCAATCTGATCATTACCGACTTACAAATGGATCCCATTGACGGGTTGGAAATGTTACGCCTCATGCGGAGCGGCCGCTATCATTTGCGTCATGACACGCCCATCATCATTTTAACCGCTAACGCATCTCAGGCAGTGATCAGCGAGTGCATTCGCTATGACGTCGATGCTTTTATGGTTAAACCGGTGAAGAAGCAAGATCTAGAAAACCGTGTCAAACAGCTCTCTAAACAGACCAAAGCTAAAAAACCTCCCAAGTTTTACTTTGAGATGTATCAATCAGACCCTGCTAAATCAACGGATTTTGAGCACAATGGGGCCATCGTCTTTACCGAAGAAGAGCAGCAGAAAATAGAAGGCATCAACGAGCCGCAAGGCCCGGCGCGATCAGATCTGACACAAAAAGAACCATCTATAACGCCAGCCCAGGGAGAGTCGAAAGATCGGAAATTTATTCGGTGGCAAGAAAAGTATACAGTGGGTCATCAATCATTGGATGAGAGTAACAAGCAGCTGCTCTCTATTATCAACGATACGTATGAGGCCATTGCCTACCACCATGAAGACGAGACTAAGACGGATTTTGAGGCACTCGCGCAACGCTTTCGTGACTACATTGACTCACACTTTCAGCTAGAGGAAGATATCCTCGAAGCGCGCGCCTACCCCAAATACAAAGAGCATGCGGCAATTCATCAACGTCTGGCTCGGCAGGCGCAATATGTCTTGTTGCAATGCCAAGCCGATCCAGAGCTTTATCGCTCAGAGTTTTTTAAGTTTCTACGTTATTGGTGGATTCACCATGTGGTGCGTGAAGATACCCAATATCGTGATTTCTTACTACAGGGTCCCTAGCACACTGAGTCGCTAGCCAACTTCGGTGCCCACAGTGTTCTTTGCCTGTTGGCACCGATACTTGCATCCAAGCTATCTGTTCCTAACTTATATCTCTCTCCGTTCAGCATTCGTTATGCTCGTCATCCAAGACCACATCGACCCTATTCCGCCACATAGATTGGGTGTGGGAACCTACCCACACCTTTAGGCCAGTAAATGTTACTCCTCAAAACACTTACTTTCACAAAAAATTTAACAATATAAAAATCGATATAAATCAATGTCATAATAATAATTGATAAAGCCAACACTAAAATCTGGGGTTGATAAACCAAATTCATCGCCTATTATATAAAACGAATTCGTTAGAGCACAAAACAATTATGTGGCGATCAAAAACGACAGACACGGCAGTACTTGAATCCGAAGTACGTGACCGTAAACAGACCCAGACCAACACGCAGTTTGTGTTTCGTAAGCCAGCCATCAAGGATGGCGGCAACATCTATCGATTAATCACGCAGTGCCCACCGTTGGATGTGAACTCCGCTTACTGCAACTTCCTACAGGCGACTCACTTTAAAGAGACCTGTGTCGTTGCTGAGCGTGAGGGTGATGTACAAGGCTTTATCTCGGGCTACATTCGCCCTGAGCAGCCAGACACATTTTTTGTCTGGCAGGTTGCAGTGTCACCCAAAGCACGTGGTGAAGGGCTTGCCCTCTCGATGATCGAAGCGCTGATGGCACGCAAAGTCTCAAGCAATATTCGCTTCATCGAAACCACCATCACAGAAGACAACGCCGGATCTTGGGCGCTGTTTAAAAAGGTAGACCGCCTCTACGGTACAGGTGGTCAGCGCTCTGTGTTCCTTGACGAACAAGAGCATTTCAACGGTGAACATGACACCGAATACCTTTTCCGAATTCCACTCAAAAAATAACAGGATGAGTTATGGATATCTTTAAATCGCAGGAGTCAAATGTTCAATGTTACGCCAACAACTTCCCCGTGGTGTTTGAAAGCGCTAAGGGCTGTTGGATCACAGGCGTAGACGGCAAGCGCTACCTCGATTTTCTTGCTGGCGCCGGCTCGCTGAACTATGGGCATAACAACCCAACGTTGAAAAAAGCACTGATCGAGTACATCGAGAAAGATGGCATTACACACGGCCTGGATATGTACACAGGTGCAAAAGCACGCTTTCTCGAAGTATTTAAAGAACACATCTTGGCACCGCGTGATTTGGACTATAAGTTTCAATTCACTGGCCCGACGGGCACCAACGCCGTTGAAGCGGCGATGAAACTTGCTCGTAAAGTAACAGGCCGCGCAAATATTGTGTCTTTCACCAACGGCTTCCATGGCTGTACATATGGTGCATTGGCAGTGACGGGTAATCATCACCATCGCGGTGGTGGCGGCATCCCTGTCAACAACGCAGTAACACGTCTTCCGTACGATGGCTATGCAGACGTTGATGGTTTAACCCTGTTTGAAACCATGCTTAATGACGCATCAAGTGGCCTAACCGGTGGTGATAAACCTGCTGCAGTGCTTCTTGAAGTCGTCCAAGGTGAAGGTGGCCTAAACGCAGCCTCTAATGAGTGGTTGCAGCGTCTGCAAGATATTTGTAAGGCACACGACATCTTGATGATCGTAGATGACATCCAGGCTGGTTGTGGCCGTACGGGTACCTTCTTCAGCTTTGAGCCATCAGGCATTAAGCCCGATATTGTGACCCTGTCCAAATCAATCGGTGGTTATGGTCTGCCAATGGCCGTGGTTCTACTAAAACCTGAGCTGGATCAATGGGCACCAGGTGAGCACAACGGTACATTCCGTGGTAACAACCACGCATTTGTGACTGCAGCGGAAGCAATTGACACATATTGGCGCGATGATCAATTCCAAACGCACATTCAAGAACGTGCTGAGCAATTGAACAAAGTGTTGCAAGAGATGCTCAGCAAGCACAGTGATCTTTTTGAAACCATTAAAGGACGAGGTTTGATGCAAGGCATTGCGTGTCAAAATGGTGATATTTCAGATGAGATCTCCAGCCTGTGCTTTGACAATGGCATGATTATCGAGACTGCGGGTCCAGATGATGAAGTGATCAAATTCTTCTCGCCACTGACAGTCAGCGAAGCAGAGATGGAAAAAGGCTTGCAAATCTTCGTTAAGTCCGTTGAGCAGTACAAAAAACAGAAGCTCAAAAAAGCATCGTAATCACCAAGATGGCGATCCCCGCTTAACGAAGAGACGTTGAAGGAATAAACATGATTGTTCGTACATTAGAAGAATGCCAGAAAACTGAACGCCGTGTGGTGGCAGAAAACTGGGAAAGCGTACGCATGCTGCTACGCGATGATAATATGGGATTTTCTTTCCATATTACCACCATCTATGCCAACACTGACACGCACATTCACTACCAGAACCACTTAGAGTCTGTGTATTGCATGTCGGGTGAAGGTGAGATTGAAACCACGGATGACGGTAAGGTTTATCCCATTAAACCTGGCACACTGTATATCCTAGACAAACATGACGAGCACCAGCTTCGTGCAAACAAAGGTGTTGATATGGTCATGGCCTGTGTGTTTAACCCACCTATTACTGGGCAGGAAACGCACGATGAGAACGGTGTTTATCCATTAGTCGATTAACCGTCATGGGGCAGCCGGATGCTGCCCCTGTAAACCCAATCGACCCCCTAATTCATAAAAGCCCACAAGGAGCTCACATGAATCATACCGTTGAAAAGATCGGCGGTACGTCGATGTCAGCCTACGACGCTGTCATGGATAATATCTTTTTGTACCCGTCAAACCCGTATAACCGCATTTTTGTCGTTTCTGCTTACGCTGGCATCACGGATGCATTGCTAGAGTGTAAGCGTTCGGGTAAGCCCGGCATTTATCGCCTTCTCGCTGCGAATAACCCTAAATGGCGTGATGCGATGGATGAGCTAGAGCAACGTATGCTGCTCATCAACAGCAATATGTTCCCCGATCCTGTATACCGTGAACGTGCCGATAACTTTATCCGTCAACGCATGGAAAAAGCACATAGCTGTATCGAAGGTATACTCGAAACCTGTAACTATGGGCAGTTTTCTCTGGAAAGCTATCTACCACAAATTCGTGAGTTCCTCTCCTCTATTGGTGAGGCGCACAGTGCGCACAACTCGACGCTACTGCTCGAAAGCGTAGGGATTAACTCTCGATTTGTTGACCTCTCTGGTTGGGATAACCCAGATGAAGGCAAAGGCGACCTCAATACGGTGATTGCCAATGCCATGGAAGACATTGATTTCAGTACTGAGCTGCCCATCGTTACCGGCTACGTCTATTGTGATGAAGGTCTGATGAAGACCTATGACCGTGGTTACAGTGAAATGACATTCAGCCGTATTGCCGTATTAACTAAAGCAAGTAGCGCGGTAATCCACAAAGAATATCACTTAAGCAGTGCCGACCCTCGTATTGTTGGTCCAGAGCGTGTTCAGCCAATGGGTCTTAGTAACTACGATGTGGCTGACCAGCTGGCCAACCTAGGGATGGAAGCCATCCACCCTAATGCTGCGTCTGGTATGCGCGCCGTGGGTATCGAATTGGTCGTGAAAAACACCTTCGAGCCTGAGCACGCGGGTACGGTGATCTCTCACAAATATCGTCCAAAAGATAAAGAGATCGAGATCATTGCGGGTCGAGATAAGGTATTAGCGCTTCATATTTTTGACCAGTCAATGGTTGGACATGTTGATCAGGTCAGCTACGACGTGATGGAAATCATTCGCGAAGAAAACGTGCAGCTGATCAGTAAAGAGATGAACGCCAACTCAATCACTTACTATTTGGATGGCAAGACCGCCAGTCAAGACAAGGTGATTAATCGCGTTGAGAAGCTCTACCCGAAAGCGAAAATTACGGGTGAAATGGTCGCATTGATTTCTGTCATTGGTAGTCGTATCGACTCAAACCAAACCATGAGCAAGGGGATGCTGGCGTTGCTAGACGCTGAGATAAACCCTAAGGCTGCGCACTCGTCGATGCGTGACGTGGATGTGCAATACGTGGTACTCGATAAGTTCTACCATGCTTCGATCTGCGCCCTACACGCTTGTTTTATTGAAGAGCCTACGCCTAAGCCAACTATTCGGGCTGCGTAGTGTCCTCGGTGCACACGACAAGCGAGAAAGCATACCCCCTTACCTAAGGGGGTTTTTTAGTTTTATGAGCTGCCCTAATACCCCTGTTTACGATTAAAAACCAACCCAATCACCTATTAGTGTTGATAAAGTCTAACTAGAAGGTAAAATTCCGCACTTTATCTTGATAGCTGTAGTGCCTTTATGATCGACCCTAATATGCTCCCCGTTTACTTAACCGCGGTTGTCGCGCTTTTGCTGGTGCCCGGACCCGATATGTTGCTAATCGTGAGCGCAAGTCTTAGCTATGGCAGACGGGTTGGTATGGCCGCAAGCTTGGGCAATGCAACGTCAGGGTTGATCCTTACCGTATTAGCCGCAACCGGCGTATCAGCCATGATTGCGATGTCGCCGACTGCCTTAACCATTCTGCAGTACGTGGGGGCAGCGTATTTGCTCAAAATGAGTGTAGATACGTGGCGAGCCTCTCCAACGGACAGCGCTGAGCTCGCTCATCACCAAGGCATGGGCAAATACCTCTATAAACGTGCAGTCATGACCAACCTATTGAACCCAAAAGCGTTACTGTTTTTTGTGTTGTTTTTACCGCAGTTTATCTCGCATCAAGTTCAAGCCTCGTCCAGCACGCAGCTGCTAACGCTTGGGCTTCTCCTCAACCTATTAGGGCTCGCGTTTAACCTGCTTTTAGTGGCAATAGTCGGCAAGCTTGGCAGTGCAATGCTCACCAATACTCGTGTCCAAATGTATCAGCATAAAATCATGGCATTGGTTTTTGCGGCGCTCGCTGTCTGGCTTTTTGCCCAACAATCGTTGTAATCCATCCACTGACCTGGGTAAAAAACCAACGAACCAGACCTTGAGCGATAAAAAGTCAGACAATTGTCTGATATATTATACCGCTGTTAGTCGTATGACTGGCATTGGTTCGTTGGTGGCGCTTTGCGCCCTCGCCTTTATCGGATGGATTCGGTCACGTGTTTAATCTTCATCTTCCCACACTTACCTTGGCTTACATCAGTGTGTTCTGGCTACTCACCATTGGCGTGTTGTTGATTGGGTGGCAATTTAATCAGCACAAAGACATCAAACTTTGGGGGCTGGCTTGCCTGCTGATCTCAACGGGCACGTCGGTGTATAACATTGGCAATGTCACTGAAACGTCGGGGCTCGTTTGGATAGGCACCACAGCCGCGATCTGCTCTCATATTCTGGTGTGGTTAGGCACGCAGTCCTTCTTGGGCACGTCCTCATCATGGCGGACAGCTTCGCTGGCAGCGCTCTTGGGTGTAGGGGTTTATACACTCATTCTCGTCAATCATACTCCACTTGCTCTGCGTATTACTTGGTATTGTGCGTTCTACGTGGCAATGCATCTAGCGGTTTTTAAACTCATTGTTGAGAGCTCAGAGAGAAAGCGGATAGGCTTTAAACTCTATGCGTCCGTGCTCCTCCTCCTACTCATACTTTATGGGCTTCGCGCCTACTTCGCCTTTGACACACCGACGGACAATACCGGCCTATCGCAACGCTATATTGCCGTGTATTACTTGATCTTGATGGCGGAATTCGTCAAGTTTATGACCTTTATTTACCTTTGTTTTGAGCGACTGGAATACACACTTTGTCAGCTTGCGCTCCGTGATACCTTGACGCAACTTCCCAACCGACGCGCCTTTATGACCCAATCAGCACAGCGTCTCCTTTCTAACCAACCGAATGCCCTTATTCTTGCTGATTTGGATAACTTCAAAAGTATTAATGACGTATATGGTCATCTTGCTGGCGATCAGGTGTTGGTTGCTTTCAGTCAACACTTAGAAAGGATTACCCAACAAGAAGGGGCATTTTGCGCCAGAACGGGGGGTGAAGAATTTATTTTACTACTCAGTGGTAAGTCTGTGCGTCGTGTACAAGAGATTGCGCTACAACTGAAGCGCCAGATTGAGGCATGCCAAGTGACGACCGAGCATGGCCATCACATCCAGTTTACGGTGAGTATCGGCGTCGGCATAAAGCGCCAGATGCAATACGTTGCGATGAACCAGTTATTTGAGTGCGCTGATACGGCATTATATGAAGCCAAGGCCCGAGGGCGAAACCGTGTAGAATTTGCGTTAACTGAACATGGTGATGCGCCCTCAAGCGTATCACCAACATCCAACCAATCACCCATCAACCAAGAAACTGACAGTCCTTCTCTACCTAAACGTTATCTCGAGCGTCAATCTTTGTCATAATAGGCGTTCAGCCCGTAATAGGAGAACGTGTAATGGATGAGAACACCGCCACGCTACTGAATCTGCGTGTCATTGAAGTCAGCGACTATCAACCCTTAGCAGAGTTGATGGATCTCGTCTTCCCGGATGTCGGCGGTGCTTGGCCTAAGAGCACGATCATGCAGCTGGTCACCGCTTTCCCGGATGGCCAGATATGCATTGAAGATAATGGAAAAATCGTCGCCGCCGCGTTAACGCTAAAAGTCTCTTACAACCGCTTTTCACTGCCGCATACCTATGCCGACATTATCACGGATGACGGTGTGGTATTCCACGACTCAAAAGGGGATGCACTGTATGGCCTTGATGTCTTCGTCCATCCCGATTATCGAGGCCATCGTCTTGGCCGTCGACTTTACGAAGCGAGAAAAGATCTGTGTCAGGCGCTGAACCTAAAAGCGATCCTCGCCGGCGGCCGTATACCTGGTTATCACAAATACAATGATATTTCGGTAACGGATTATATTAATAAAGTCAGAAGAAAAGAGATTCACGACCCGATCCTTTCTTTTCAGCTATCTAATGACTTTGATGTTAAGCGTTTGATGAATCGCTATTTGCCCGAAGACGATAAGTCGGCGGGCTATGCCACACTGTTGGAGTGGGATAACTTCTTCTATGAAGAGGATGCATCCTCCGTACATGATATTGAAAAAACCATCGTCCGCCTCGGCGTCGTACAATGGCAGATGCGTCATGTGCTATCCGTGGATGACCTTTTGAATCAAGCCGAATTCTTCATCTCCTCCTTAGCCAACTATCAGTCTGATTTCGCGCTCTTTCCCGAGTTCTTCTGTGCGCCATTAATGGGACTGGCACCCGATAAGCATTCAGTCGAGGCGATCCGCTTTCTCAGCGAGTTTACCCAGGCGATTAAGCAACGTTTTTCGCAATTGGCCGTCACCTACAACATCAATATTATCGCTGGCAGTATGCCCGTGTTGGAAAATGGCAAACTGTATAACGTCTCCTACTTAATGCACCGCGACGGTAGCATTGATGAGCAATACAAAATTCATATTACGCCGCACGAACAACGTGACTGGGTGATCGATGGAGGGGATACGGTCAAAGTCATTGAAACCGATGCTGGCCGGGTTGGTATTCTCACCTGCTATGACGCTGAGTTTCCTGAGTTAGGGCGTATTCTTGCTGAGCAAGGTGTACAGATCCTATTCGTGCCCTTTTGGACTGATACCAAGAACGGCTATTTACGCGTACGCCTTTGTGCCCAAGCACGAGCGATTGAAAACGAGTGTTATGTCGCGATCGGCGGCAGCGTGGGCAACCTTCCTCGGGTAGATAATGTTGACATCCAGTACGCTGAGTCTGCGGTATTTTCACCCTCGGATGTCTATTTTCCGCACGATGCAACACTCGCGGAAGCCAATGCCAATACCGAGATGATGATTTTCGCAGACGTCGATTTGGACAAGCTCAAAATGTTGCATGAACGAGGCTCGGTGACGAACTTGAAACACCGTAGACCCAAGCTCTATGCCAATCATTTAAGCCAAGAGTAGCCTTAATCCAGCCCTGCCTAATGCAGGGCTTTAATTTGTAAACAGGAGACAAAAAAGACTAGATTTCCATGCACCCTCACCAAAAGCTTCTATCCTTACTCAACAGACTGCTTGTTTTTTAGCCAATGTGACATTGAGGTGAGATCATGAAGCTCAAATATAAAATGTTAGTTAGCTTACTGGGTGTGGGTTGCCTCCCCGCGTTGATCATTAGTTTGCTTTCTCTTCATACCGCCTCGTCGTCACTCGAGCATCAAACGTTTAGTCAGCTTGAAGCGTTGAGAGAGGTAAAAAAATCAGCTGTCACACGCTACTTTCAAACCGCTGAAGGACAGATAATTACCACCGCTGAAACCCCTTCCGTCTCCGCCGCCATGGCTAGCATGATTGAGGCCATGGAGACACGTTCTTCTCGCACCGTCCAAGCACGCTCACAACTGACCAACTACTATCAACGTCACCTCATTGATCCACTTGAGGCGATCAGCACAAAGACACTCCCGACGGCAAGGGATCTGGTGAACAACTTAACGCCACAAGCGGTGGCGCTACAACAAGCTTACTTAATCGATAACCCTCATCCCGTGGGTAAGAAAGGCGCCTACCAAACCAGTGGCCAACTACCTCGGTACGATCAAGCTCATCAAGCCATCCATCCCTATTTACGCGATATCCAAGAAAAGTTTGGCTACTACGACATCTTTATGATTGAAGCAAACCAAGGCCATGTCCTTTACTCCGCCTCCAAAGAACTTGATTTCGGCACGTCGCTAGAAACTGGTCTGTTTAATTCCTCAGGCCTGGCCGACGCTTTCCGTCAAGCGAAAACACTAGCGGATGGCGATACCGTGATTATTGATTTCTCACCCTACACAGCGTCGAAAAACGCGCCAGCAGGATTTATGGCATCGCCGATTTATCACAACGGTAACGTGATTGGCGTGCTCGCCTATCAATTCCCGATCGATAAGCTCAGTGCCATTATGGCAGAGCGAGATGGACTTGGCGCAACAGGCGAAACCTATCTCGTCGGCCCAGATAATTTGATGCGCTCAGACTCCTTCTTAGATGCTGAGAACAGGTCAGTCTTCGCCTCTTTTATGCAACCCGCGCAAGGCAGCGTTGAAACCCTTGCCGTTCAACGTGCAATACAAGGCGAAACAGGTATCGATGTCATTAATGATTACAACGGTAACCCGGTGCTCTCTGCCTACGCGCCGCTAACCGTCAGTGGGCTCAGCTGGGCAATCATTGCAGAAATGGACGTTAAAGAGGCGTTTGCAGCACTCAACGAACTGCAAGGGCTCATTGTTACCGTGTTGGTCATCGCAGTGGCGACAATCGCAGTCACTGCCATTCTGTTAACGCGTTCGATTATCCGCCCGATAGGTGGCGAACCGGCTGAGATGGCCAAGATAGTACAAACGATTGCCGACGGCGATCTGAGAGTAAACTTTGACGCAAGCCCGAAAGCAACAGGGATCTACCGCTCCATGCGTGCGATGGCAACAAACCTCACGACCATGGTGTGTGACATTATTGGTGCCACTAACCAGCAAGCTGCTGCCGCTGAGCAGCTGTCCTCGTCAAGTGTGCAAACGCTCACTAATTTTGAAGCGCAAAACGCACGAACAGAACAAGTGGCGGCAGCAATGGAAGAGATGACGGCGACTGCCAATCAAATATCCTCCAGCTCCGCCTCGACAGCGGATGCCACCGAAAAGGCGCGTTCACTTATCCATAGCGGAGACCAACAAGTGACCGAATCTGTCGATGCGATGCAAGGTCTTGTCACGCGTCTCAATCACGCCAAAGAAAAAACCGATGCGCTCGGGCAAAGCGCTGAGGATATCTCCAGCATATTGCAAACTATTGGCCAAATTGCAGATCAAACCAACTTGTTAGCATTGAACGCTGCCATTGAAGCGGCACGCGCGGGTGAGCAGGGTCGCGGCTTTGCGGTCGTCGCCGACGAGGTGCGAACGCTGTCACAAAGCACGCAACAAGCCACTAGCGAAATCACACAGCTAATTGAAAATCTTCAACACAATTCTAACACCACGACGCAGGCTATCTCAGAGAGTGCGACGACCGCCAATTATGTGTCGGAACGCGCAGAAGCAAGCTTATCATCGCTCAAACAAGCGGTGAACGCCGTGGACGAAATTGCAGACATGGCGATGCAAATGGCCAGTGCCTCAGAAGAGCAGTCTCTCGTGGCAACTGAAATCAATCAGAACTTAGAAGACATTAACACCATGACCGGTGAAAACCGTCAAGCCATGGACCAAATCACGCAAGCCACACACAACCTCAGCGAACTCTCTCATACACTAAAAGGTCACACACAAAAATTTCAGTGCCAACAAGCCTAATTGAGCGGCATACCGTGCTCTGAGTACTAATCGCACTGACTTTGTTCAAGGTCAGTGCATTTACTGGTGCAAAGGATCACTCTCTTGGTAGAATCAACCCGTTTCTGCGTAAGCGTTATTAAGAGAGATTCCGAATGGGACGAAGTTTTGAAGTTCGTAAAGCGTCAATGGCGAAAACCCAGGGCGCGAAAATTAAGGTTTATTCAAAGTACGGTAAAGAGATTTACGTATGTGCTAAAAATGGCGGTTCGGATCCTGAGAGCAACCTATCACTGCGTCGTTTGATTGAGAAAGCGAAAAAAGATCAGGTTCCAGGCCATGTAATCGACAAGGCGTTAGATAAAGCCAACGGCACAGGCGGCGAAAACTATGAAGTCGCACGTTACGAAGGGTTTGGGCCTGGCAGCTGCGCAGTGATTGTTGATTGCTTAACGGATAATAATAGCCGTACTTATATGGACGTACGCCAGTGCTTTGTGAAAAACGATGCGAAAATTGGTACGCCTGGAGCGGTGTCTCATATGTTTGAGCACCAAGCTGTTTTCCAGTTTAAAGGAGATGATGAAGAAGGCACCCTTGAAGCCTTAGTCATGGCTGATGTGGATGTGTCAGACATTGAAGCAGAAGAGGGAGTGATTACCGTTTTTGCCCCTCATACAGAGTTTTTCAAAGTGAAAAATGCGCTAAGTGACTTTCTTGGCGACACGCCGATTGATCTTGAAGAGATTACCTTTGTGCCTCAAATCGACACTCAGGTCAGTGGCGAGGATGTTGAACGTTTTGAAAAGTTCCTCGATATGCTTAACGACTGCGACGACGTTCAAAATGTCTACCACAACGCAGAGCTAATCTAAGCACAGTGACTAAGCGCCATGCCATCATGGCGCCTTATCGCTCACCCAGTTGCGTGAGTAGCATTTGCGAAAACAACGCCCAATTTTGACGAAATCTATCATCCCCCTGCAAGACATAACTTTGCAAGCCAGCACCAAGGAAAAACGCATCCACGACACGAATCGCCGTATCAATTTGATGCTGCGGGATTTTGCCCTGATAAAAATACTCAATCGCGCGTGTATATTCCGTTAACCCATGTTGAGAAAAACGCTGAATAGCGACCCTAAACTGTTCATCAAATAAGGCTTGGGTAGTAAAGCTATACATCGCTTTCATCGCATAGGGCTCACATTTCATGGTGAGGTACAAAGTATCCCCTGTCACTTCGAGATAACTCTCAAAATCATCAAAATTTGCAGGCTCGGCCACGGCAAGAAACATCGAGATTAATTCATCAACCGCTGCATATTTGACGGCATCAAGGTTGTCAAAATGATGATATAACGCCCCTTTGCTAATTCCGGCCTTCTTCCCTAATTTTGTTGCCGTTAACGCAGCAAGCCCCTCATTTCCAACGATTTCTAGTGTTGTCGAAAGAATATGTTGGCGCATAGCACGCGACGCAATTTCGTTTTTGTTCATCGTTTTTTGATCAAAAGTGAAAGTTCAGATGAAAAAATAAAACATACCGAATGTTCATTCAAATTTTTTCGGGCAAAATGTGACCAATAACCGAATGATTTCTCAACACGAAGGGATCGGAAGAAAAAAAGAGGATGAAAGAGGGTGTTGTAAAATAACAGAATACAGTTCGAAGACAGGTTCAAACGCAATGGCTACAATGAATAGAGGCAGAAGTGGCAAGGGGTTAAGTAAGTGATGAAAAGAGTGTGGGCGTTACTGTTAACACTAGCGGTTGCATGGCCGGTGAGCGCTAAGACCACGTATGTGGTTGGCGTACAGAGTTTTTCACAGTATTACCCGTATTCAGCCTATTCTAACCGCAACTATTCTGGCTTTAACCGAGAGCTGTTGGATATGTTTGCCAATGAATACCACTACCGTTTCGTCTACAAAGCGCTGCCTCTAAGAAGACTTTACCACCGCTTTGTCGAGGGCGCTGTCGATCTAAAATATCCGGACAGCCCAGATTGGAGCCCGGACATTAAAAAAAAGGTCAGTGTGACATACAGTGATCCTGTGGTGAGCTACACGGATGGCGTCATGGTCATTGACCAAGACTATGGCCGGCCTTTGGATGAATTCCGGTTTCTCGGTGTGGTAGCCGGATTCACTCCCCACCCTTATCAATCTCGCATCAGCGCAGGAAAAATACGTGTCGATGAAAGTTATCAATATGATTCGTTGTTAATGAAGGTAATCAGCGGTCGCGTTGATGGCGGCTATGCCAACGTTGATGTTGCGAAGTTCTACCTTGATCAAATGGGGTTAAAAAAAGGGTCGGTAAAATTTGATGACACCCTTCCACATGTGAAAGGAACGCGTCACCTTTCGACGATTCACTATCCAAAACTGATTAAAGAATTTAACCAATTTTTATCCGATAACCAGGCCAAGGTTACTGAACTGAAAGCACGTTATGGGCTTGAGTGATAGAGGGTTATTTCTTCATTTCAGTCCACAGTGCTGTATACTCGACACGCCATTTAAGGCAGGATGATGCGGTTGAATCAGAGAGAGAAGAGTTGCTTTGCGTAATCAGCTTATCAGTTTAGATTTGTTTTATGCCATTGAGCACCTGATGCCTGGGAAGCGCACCGCCGCGTTATTCCGTCGGTCAATTAAACACCTCCCCGTGACCACTTTGGCACTTACCCATTACGACTCCGCAGCAGGGCTTCAGCTCGCATTATTCCGTCATTGCCGTAACTATGTGGCTTTTACCCAAGGCAAGCCCATGTCGCCTGATTTTGATTTCTCTGGTACCGCTGAGCAAATTTTGGCTGCCGAATCAGTGATGAAGGCTTTTATTCGTGGCGCCTACTGGTGGGTGGAATATCATATGAGCCTGTATCGTGACGATTGGAGCCACGAGCAATCGCAACGATGGCTAAAAGATTTACGCTTACTGGTTCAGGTGATCATTGGCATCGGGAACTGTACCAATGCTGAGTTTTTGATCACACACCGAGGCCCTATCCAAGCTCTGACTTACGATACGCACCTCGAGCCTTTTCTCACCAATTATTAATCAAGTCCCAGTCACACTCAGAGATCCGAGCGGTCTATTGATTGATAATCACACACTGCTTTCGCTATTTCGTCACGTTTGTTCGCTAGCCTAGGCCAATGACGATGACACAAGGTTCACCATGAAGCGATTAAAGCGGTATCAATACGAGCGGTATGCTATTTTATGCCGCGCGTCTTACCCTAGCTATTTTGATCATACCCATTATGGATTCAGCCCAAATGGTCGACGGGATATCTATGATCGCTGGGGACGCTGTATTATTCGTGTACTCTGGCGAGATGATGACGATGTGGTGGTGGTATTTCGTGGCTCGCAAACCTTGTGGGACTGGCTGGTAAATTGTGTTTGTAGTCCCAAACGTATTCGCATGGCTAACGCTTATTGTTGCGTACACTGGGGGTTTCACTACTTATTGACACAAAAAAGTTTACCGTGGCAACAGCACAAGCGTCGTTACCAAGCAATGACTACTAGCCAGTTTGCTGATGTCGCACAAGCGGCGGATATGGCTTCCTTAGACGGCGATACGGTGCTCGATAAACTCTGCTCCGCCCTCTCTCCTTTGGTTCAAGCCAACAAAAAAGTCTCTTTTATTGGTCATTCGTCAGGCGGCGCGATGGCGGTTCTTGCCGCGGCGATGCTTCAACCACAAATGGGCAGTGCCATTAAACGCATCGTCACCTTTGGTCAGCCTGCCGCTGGTATGTGGCGCTTTAAGCGGCACTATCCCTTTCATACCAAAACTTATCGTATCTGTTGTGATGTCGATATTATTACCTTTTTACCTGGCATCCCTTTCCTTTACTGGCATGTCGGGCGACTGCTTTGGCTGCATGAAAACAAAATTTATACCGACACGTCGTCAGTGATTCGCGTGCTCCGGGTTTTATTTAGCTGGCTCGCACGCCCCATCGCGTATCATTACATGGACAAATATATTCGACGCAAAGATTACTTTGACCAACACTAAGTCGCCTGTACCTACCAATACGTGATCTTGATACCAGCTTCCTTCACTGTCCCAAGATTGTCACCCATCAGTCACCCCATTTTCATATTGACTCGCCAAACTCTCGACCGGCTTTGCGATGTACTTTGTAGCGCATCGCTGTCACCTAAATCATAAATACGATAACGAACAGAAAGGAAGAATTGTCGTGAGCAAGCATATTGACCAACGTCCGCTGGATGCGGAACCCGAATTCAATCGCTTTATTGACGCCGCTGTGAGTCGTCGTCGCTTTTTACAAGGCGCGGGCGCAGCCAGTACTGTTGCTTTTTTTGCCGCTAACCCGGTTGCAAAGGCTGTGGCTGGCAGCATGAGCAAAAGTGAACTGCTCGGCTTTGAAGCAATCCCAACCTCAACCGCGGATACAGTCAACGTACCAGCTGGCTATAAGGCAGACGTACTGGTGTCTTGGGGCGATCCTATCTTTACCAATGCGCCTGCTTTTTCCCAACAAAACAATGCCGATGCGCAAGCGCAGCAGTTTGGCGACAACAACGATGGCATGACATTTTTCCCGCTCGCCAATGATCGCGCCCTACTCGCGGTCAATAACGAGTATATCAACGATGAGTATTTGTTTACGCACGGTGGTGAAAACATCTCAGCCGATGATGCGCGTAAATCACAAGCAGCACACGGCGTCTCTTTGGTCGAGCTAAAAAAAGTCGATGGTCGCTGGGCAATCAATCCGCAAGGTCGCTTAAACCGTCGTATTACTGCTTATACGGAGATGGCAATGACAGGACCAGCTGCCGGTCATTCACTGCTCAAGACTGCGGCTGACCCGTCCGGTAAAAAGATCCTCGGCACCTTTAACAATTGTGCTAACGGCGATACGCCTTGGGGAACCTATCTCACCTGCGAAGAAAACTTTAACGGCTATTTTGCCAGTGAAAAAGACGTCACCTTGGGCAAAACCTATCAGCGCTACGGCATCAGCGATAGTGACTGGGGTTACGACTGGTACAAGCACGACGAGCGCTTTGATGTCGCCAAACACCCCAACGAGCCCCATCGCTTTGGTTGGGTGGTCGAAATTGATCCGATGGATCCCAACTCAACCCCGAAAAAGCGCAGTGCACTGGGTCGCTTTAAGCACGAAAATGCCGCTCTCACGGTCAATGATGATGGCCATGTCGTGGTATATATGGGCGATGATGAACGTGGCGAGCACCTGTACAAATTTGTCTCTGCTGGAAAATACGATCCAAGTAAAGGTAACGCTAATCGCGATTTACTCGAAAACGGCACCTTATATGTCGCGAAATTTACTGGCAGCGACGACGAGCTAAAAGGCCAAGGCGAATGGTTAGAGCTCACCTTTGGTAAAAATGGTCTAACCCCAGAGAACGGCTTTCCTGACCAAGCCAGTGTGCTCATTTTTGCCCGCGAAGCCGCGACGCAAGTGGGTGCGACCACCATGGATCGTCCTGAGTGGGTCGCCGTGCACGCCGACAACAAGCATGTTTTCTGCACCCTCACCAATAACAAGTACCGTGGCGTGAAAGACAGCCAACCATTAAATGCGGCCAACCCACGCACCAAAAACCCGTATGGCCATATTATTCGTTGGGCACCGACCCAAGGCGATCATACTCAGTCTACGTTTGAATGGGACATCTTCGTGATGGCCGGCCACCCTGAGAAGCAATCTGGGTTAATGGCGGGTACCGATAACATCAACAAAGACAACATGTTTAACAGCCCGGATGGTATCGGTTTTGATCGTGCCGGTCGTCTTTGGATTCAAACCGACGGTGATTACTCCAACGAGGGAGACTTTGCGGGCATGGGCAATAACCAAATGCTATGTGCCGACACGCAAACGGGCGAAATTCGTCGCTTCCTTACCGGGCCAACATCGTGTGAGATCACGGGACTGACCTTTACCCCTGACTCACGCACCATGTTTGTGGGCGTGCAACATCCAGGTGCCCACTTCCCTGCCGGCGGTAACGCCATTCCTCGCTCTTCGGTCATCATGATCACCAAAGAGGACGGTGGCGTAATCGGTACTTAACCCTTCGTCGTCCAATGCTCTAAGCCTTACTTTGTTAAGACAGCTCAGCCCTTGCCAACGCAAGGGCTTTTTCTCTCCTTACCTATCCATTGATTTGATCAATTTTCATACACCACTACTAACTATTAACTATATTTATAAAGGGAATATGTAACGATCGTGCACCAAACTGTGCCCAGCGCGTTGATAAAGTGACGTAATTGAATATAAATCAAAACGTTGGCGTGATGCAGTTGCCGAGGAGAGCCGACAGCATGGCGACAGAGACACAAGTCACCGAGACACAAGGAACGGTTGCTGCCGTTCAGCCTGATGGCCAAGTACGTCAGATAGAGGCCAATCAAACGGTTTCGACGGGAGAGCTCGTCACCGCAGTGGGCAACGAGCCTGCCTCGGTGCGCCTTGAAAATGGTGTCGATGCCAACCTCGCCTTATCTGCCTTGCTTGTCGGCGAAGGTGAAGACGATACACTGGTACAAGATTTACCTGAGGATGTGCTTGAAATCATCGAGGCCATCCAACGCGGTGAAGATCCCAATGCGATTGAGGATGCTGCGACCGCAGCCGGTGCTGCAGCCTCAGGGTCTGCGATCACCGCCATGGCGATTATTGAAGCGAACGGCCGTATTGGCGAGATCATTGCGGGTTTCCAAACTGAGGGCATTACCAACTCAGATGGTGGCATAACCGACGAACAGCTTTTTGCTCTAACCGCACTTAGATTGGCAAGCGCGGACGCGGTATTCCCCACCGCAGAGACCAATGAAGCGCCAAGCGCCGAATCGCTGACCTTCAGCACCGATGAAGATCAGCCATTAGTGCTGACACCCAATCAAATACTGCAACAAATCAACGATCCAGATGGTGACACCCTTACTATTGTTTCCATCACCAGTGGTAATCCAGATGTCGAAATCGACGAAGATGCGTCTGGCAATATCGTCATCACACCACCGCCCAATTTCAATGGCGATCTTGATCTCACCGTCATCGTCTCCGATGGCCAAGCAGAAACGCCGTCCGATATCACGGTCACCGTGAATCCCGTCAACGATGCGCCCACACTGCAATTTTCAGCAACGACGGTCACCGAAGATGCGGTCGCGGCAGGCGATACCGTCGGCACCGTGACGGCGACGGATATAGAGGGTGATGCCCTCACTCTGTCGTTGACTGATGGCGGACAAAACTATGTCGAATTGCAGGGCAATAATGTCGTTCTCACTCAGGCAGGCGTAGATGCAATCAATAATGATGCGCTAGATATCGCCTCGCTGACATTTACGGTCACCGCCTCAGACGGCGAAACGAGCACCTCTCAAACCTTCACCTCAGCAGTGGACCGTATTGACGATCCCGCATCCATCACAGGTGATACCTCAGGCACCCTCTCGGAGGGAGAAATCGATGGCTCTGACGGAAGTTTGATAGCCAGAGATTCCGTTTCCGGAACCTTGTCAATTTCCGACCCCGACGATAACCCAACGTGGATCGATAGCACGCAATCCGGCCAGTATGGTGAGCTCGTCTTCACCAATGGCAACTGGACATACACCGCAGACAGCGATGCGGTGCAGTCTCTTAGCGAGGGCGATGCGGTTTCAGATAATTTCACTGTGACCGCGTCAGACGGCAGCAGCCAAGTGATCGCGATAACTATCACAGGTACAAATGATGACCCTGTAATTAGCGGCCAAACCCTTGGCGATGTGGTCGAAGACGGCATTTTAGAAGCGACAGGATCTCTCAGTATTTCGGATGCAGATGGCAACAATGCGCCAAGCTTTTCCGATAGCAATGTCTCCGGTCAGTATGGTGAGTTATCACTGGTGAATGGTACTTGGACGTATACGCTCGACAATAACAGTAGCATTGTCCAAGGTTTAGACGCTGGCGATCAGGTCACCGATACCATTACCCTCACCGCAAGCGATAACACCCAACAAGCCATTGTCATCACCATTACAGGGACGGATGACGACCCTGAAGTAACCGGTAGCTTTATCGGTTCCGTGACCGAAGGCAACGTAGGTGATGCGGCCGTGACTGCCTCAGGCACGATTACGATCAGTGATGTCGATGGCGATGATGCACCGACCTTTGCCAATACCACTGAGGTGGGCAACTATGGCTCGCTCGAGCTGCTGAACGGCGATTGGACCTATACGCTTGATCAATCTGCGGTGCAGGATCTGGACGCTGGTGATCAGGTCACCGACACCATTACCCTCACCGCAAGCGATAACACCCAACAAGATGTTGTCATCACCATTACCGGTACCGACGACTTACCTGAGGTCACCGGTAGCTTTATCGGTTCCGTGACCGAAGGCAACGTAGGTGATGCGGCCGTGACTGCCACGGGCACCATTGCGATCAATGATGTCGATGGCGATGATGCACCGACCTTTGCCAATACCACGAAAACGGGTACTTATGGCTCGCTCGAGCTGGTGAACGGCAATTGGACCTATACGCTTGATCAGTCTGCGGTACAGAACTTAGATGCCGGTGATCAAGTGACCGACACCATCACCCTCACCGCAAGCGATAACACCCAACAAGATGTTGTCATCACCATTACGGGGACGGATGACGACCCTGAAGTAACGGGTGAGTTTGTTGGTTCAGTGACCGAGGGTAACGTGGGCGATGCGCCCGTCACTGCCACCGGCACCATTACGATTAGTGACGCCGATAGCGATGATGCACCGATCTTTGCCAATACCACAGAGGCGGGCAACTATGGCTCGCTCGAGCTGGTGGACGGCGATTGGACCTATACGCTTGATCAGTCTGCGGTACAGAATTTAGACGCCGGAGATCAGATCACCGACACCATCACCCTCACCGCAAGCGATAACACCCACCAAGATATTGTCATAACCATTACCGGCACCGATGACCTACCTGAGGTCACCGGTAACTTTATCGGTTCCGTGACCGAAGGTAACGAAGGCGATGCGCCCGTCACTGCCACGGGTACGATTACGATCAATGATGTCGATGGCGATGATGCACCGACCTTTGCCGATACCACAGAAACGGGTACTTATGGCTCGCTAGAGCTGGTAAATGGCAATTGGACTTACACCCTTAATCAAAGCTCAGTGCAGAACTTAGACGCCGGTGATCAGGTCACCGACACCATCACCCTCACCGCAAGCGATAACACCCAACAAGATATTGTCATCACCATTACGGGGACGGATGACGACCCTGAAGTCACCGGTGAGTTTGTTGGTTCAGTGACCGAAAGTAACGAAGGCGATGCGGCCGTCACTGCCACGGGCACCATTACGATTAGTGACACCGATAGCGATGATGCACCGATCTTTGCCAATACCACAGAGGCGGGCAACTATGGCTCGCTCGAGCTGGTGGACGGCGATTGGACCTATACGCTTGATCAGTCTGCGGTACAGAACTTAGATGCCGGTGATCAGGTCACCGACACCATTACCCTGACGGCAAGCGATAACACCCAACAAGATATTGTCATCACCATTACCGGCACCAATGACGCTCCCACCTTGTCTCAAGCCGTTTCAACGCAAAATCTGCAAGAGGATTTTGTTAGCTACACCATTGATCTTAATACGGTGTTTGCCGATATCGACAGTGACGATACCTTGAGTTTCGATGTGGAAAATGTGCCCAGTGGGGTTTCTGTCTCTATTGATGCGAATGGTATCGCAACCATTTCATCGGTCGCCGATTGGAGTGGGACAGAGACAGTAAGCTTCCGCGCCACCGATACGCAAAATGCGAGTCTCACCCACGATGTCACCTTCAACGTCGAAGGGGTTGCTACCGCCCCCACCCTCACAGTCAGCCGTGGCGATCAATCGCTGACTTATATCGACAACGCAGGACAAATCTCCGCCACTGACCCTGGCGCGGGCGGGTCACGTGCGATTCTTTCGCCCTTAGCAATCTCCGGCACCGCCAATGAATCGGGCGAAACACTCACTTACCGAATCAGCGGCTTACCGGATGATGCCGTATTATCAGCGGGGACAAAAGAGGCAACCAGTGGCGATTGGCTGCTCTCGGACGCGCAACTGAGTGGTCTTAATCTCGCCTCGCCTGCCGATATTACTGGTGTCACACTATCGATTACGGCTATCAGTAACGACGGCGCGGATCAGGCATCAACCACGGCCACGCTTAATCTAGAAAATGACAGTTTTGCACAGACCGAAGGACAAACCACCAGCATTGCCAGTGTCAACGGACTGATCAACAACGATACAGACACACAGGCCTCTGTCACCCGCGTTGCCACCAATGCCAGCCAAGGAGAAAGTGGTAACAGTGAAATTGTGATCGGCCCTGCCACCATCGCCACCGCATTGGGTGGCAGTGTTACTGTCAATGCCGACGGTAGCTTTACCTACACTGCACCGGCGGTGAATCATGCAGGCGGCGGTCAAGTCTATGACAGCTTCTCCTACCAAAGTAGCGAGAATAGCGAATGGACAACCGTGACCTTCGATGTGAGCGACTCCGCGCCGGTTGCCCATGATGATAGTGATAGCGTGGCCTCTGGCGCCTCGACAGGGGGGAACGTGATCACTGCCGGCGCCGGTGCCGATACCCTTGGTGCGGATACCACCACGGTGACCGCGGTTAGCTTTAATGGCACCACGTATGTAGTCAACGGCAGTACTGTGATTACCACATCGCAAGGGCAACTAACCATTCAACCCGACGGCAGCTATCTGTATCAATCATCGGTCGCGTCAACGACGGATGCCGGCACTCTGGATGATGAGGTGTTCACCTATACCCTCACCGATAGCGATGGGGATACGAGTCAGGCGCAGCTAACACTTGGTCATGACAACAACACCCAGTTAAACGCCGATATCGCTTCAGTCAGCGAACAAGGGTTAGTGAGCAACGACAATAGTCAAACCACCCAAGGTAACCTGTTGGATAATGATACGGGGATTGGCGTCAATGTCAGCCTGCATCAAATTAATGGGCAAAGCTTTGGCAGTGATGGGGTTTTAACCCTCACCACCGCCAGTGGCACCCTGACTGTTTATAACCAAGACAACAGCCAAGGTTATCGTGCGGGTGACTATACCTATACGCTCAATAATGCCACCAGTGGCGATAACGTGAGCGAAGCCTTCACCTACACCACCTATGATCCGACGGCGTCTACCGCGTATCGCTCATCGACATTGACTATCAACGTCCAAGATGACACGCCTACCTCTGACAACATCGAAAGTGCCTTATACGCCACGGCAGAGAGTAGTTCGACCTTTAACCTGATTCTCACCGTTGACCTTTCGGGCAGTATGGCCGATCCGGTTGATCCGAATGATCCAAACTCACCGACTCGGATGGAAGTGACCAAAGCCGCACTAAAATCCATGGTAGAGGAATACGACAAACTCGGCGATCTCAACATCCAACTTGTGTCATTCTCAGACACGGCGAGTTCATCAGGCTGGCTTCTGAATGACGTCGGCAGTGCGTTGGATGCTATTGAGGGCTTATATGCAGGTGGCGCGACCCGGTACGATAACGCGCTTAACGAGATCATCAGTAATATTGATACATCAGGGATCAGCGCAGATAAGACTATCTCGTATTTTATCTCGGATGGGATGCCCAATGATGACTTCGAAAATAACACCAGCCTGCAAAGCGCATGGCAAAACTATGTCAGTACGCAAGGTATTGATGAGTCCTTCAGTGTCGGGGTCGGTAATGGTATTACAACATCGCCACTGACCCCCATAGCAGCAAGTAACTCAGGCGATACCAGTGACAATGTATTGCTGGTCACCGATGAAAATGAGCTCGCCTACTCACTGCTACAAACCATTGAGAGTGGACAAGTGTCAGGCGGCCTCGTGCTGACGGATGATGATGGCAATACTGTCTCCTTATTTGGGGCTGACGGTGGCTATATCTCGGCACTCACCCTAGATGGGCAAACATACAACTATGATCCGGCGACTGACAGCGCGCAGCAGACCTTTGAAACCGCAAAAGGCGGGATCCTCACCATCAATTTTGACACCGGCGAATATGACTATCGTGTTGCGGTCGATAGAAATATTCTCAACGAGCAAGAACAAATCGCACTGACGCTTACCGACAACGATGGCGATACCAGTGATGTAAATGTCGCCATTAACCTCTACTACGAGGCGCGGCTTGATGCCAATCACGATATAGTGATCACCAATATTCATGATGGTAGTCCAATCGTGATTCCCGGTTTGGCCTTAACCCATAACGATATTCCGTCAATGGACAGTACGATTACGGCGACCAACAACGGGATACAAGGGTCAGTGACGGGGACAGATGACGTCACTTTCACACCCGATAGTGCGATGGATACGCAAAGCTTCCTTGATCCCATCGGTAACGATTCCGAGTTTATTGCTGAATCCGAACTAGGCGATTTCGCCAGTTCCTTTGCTCAAGCACAGAGCCTAGACCGCGGTAAATTCGGTACCATGACACAGGAGGTGTGGTCGCATATTGATGCCGGTAACTACGGTGCCAATGCCGCTCTGACGGGAACGGTCCAAAATGGTTCTGATAGTGATATGGCGAAAATGGATCTCTACCAAAACGAGATCTTACTCTTTGATGATGACTATTGGTCGAATGATCTGAGTGTGAGAGTGTATGACGAAAACCAACAGCTGTTGGACACTCTCAACCCAGATACTGGCAGCAATAGCTTTACGGCCGGTCAGCAGGGGACTTACTACTTTGAGATCGTTTCTAACGATGACGCCAACGACACCGATAGCTATGAAATATATCTCACGCTGGATAGCTCTAACGCGGTATTACCAGAGCCTGAACATCAATTTGAATACACTACCTCTAACGGCAGTTATGTGGACAGTGCACTGGTCGATATTATTGCCATTGATGACCAAACGCTAGAAGGTAACTATCAAAGTGAAATTCTCGCTGCCGGCACAGGTGACGACACCCTGCTCGGCAACGAAGGAGATGATAGCTTACTCGGGAACCACGGCGATGATACGCTTGATGGTGGCCTTGGCGATGATTTGCTGATTGGCGGCCAAGGTGACGATACACTGACTGGTGGCTTTGGCTCAGACACCTTCGCCTTTTTGAGCGGTGATCAAGGGGCTATCGGCGCTGAGGCGGTTGATCGCATTACGGACTTTGACGTGCAAAAGGACACTCTGGATCTCTCCGAGCTTCTGATTGATGAAGACCAAGCCGGTGCGAATCTAGAGGACTATCTAACCCTTGAGGACAATGACCAAGGTGAAGCCACCTTGTACATCGCCTCGGCGGGCGATAGTCAAATCGACCAGCACGTGGTGTTTGAAAACCTCAGTGTCGCAGACATGGCTAGTGCATACGAAATTGATATGAGTGGCCTGAGCAGCCAAGAGCTAAGCGCGTCTGTGATTGATGCCATGATCCAACAAAGCAAACTGATGACAGACTAACCCATGCCTAACGCGCACCTTATGCGTGACAGTCGCAAGTTTACGTTTTATTTTGCCTAACAAAGGGGCAGAATAGCGCCAAAACTTGCCAGAAGCATTACGGGAGCGATTTTGTTATCTGAGTTGAAAAACATCGCCCAACTGTTGGTCGAAAACAAACTATTGACCACCATTGGTGTTATCGTCGTTGTTAGCGTGATCCGTCGCCTGATTTTGCGTCATATTCGCGGTGATAGTAACTTTCTCAGCGAAGATCAACGTAAGTGGATATCTCGCACTAAAAACGGTGCATTTAGTCTGCTTTTACTGTTTTTGTTCTTGTTTTGGAACACAGAAATTAGTGAGTTTGCCCTCTCGCTCACTGCCATCGCAGTCGCCGTTGTGGTGGCCTCCAAAGAAATTATCTTGTGCTTTACCGGCTCCATTCAACGCGCCAGTTCACGATCATTTCGTATCGGGGATTGGATAGAGGTAGGAAACTCTCGCGGCGAAGTGATCGAGCACAACTTAATGGCGACCAAGATTCAAGAAATTGATACCCACCATGGCCACTATTGCTATACCGGTAAAACCGCGACATTACCGAACAGTTTGTTTTTCTCTACCACAGTGAAAAACCTAAACTTTATGAAGCGCTATGTTTATCACCATTTTCATCTGGTGATCCGTGGCGATATTAATTTATATCCCCATATTCCCGCACTACTGGCGCGTATTGATGATCACAGCGAAGACTTTATGGATATTGCTCGACGTTATAACCATGTGATTGAGCGCCATGCGGGTGTCGATCTTCCTGGCCCAGAGCCTCATCTTTACCTCTCGCACACAGACACAGGAGAGCAACTGGTGCATGTGCGTTTGTTTTGTCCTACCGAGCGCGCGGCCGAATTAGAGCAGCTCATCCGCGAGGATGTGATGACGCTTTATTGTGAAAAGCTGCTCCCCGCAGCAGAGGGTAAACTGAGCGAAAAAACCGAGCTACCCACAACAGAAACTGCCATACCTTCAACGACCGCTTGATATAAAAAAGCGCTCGTGGCTATCACGAGCGCTATCCACTTGGTGACAACACATCACGTATGAGAAACTCTTAAAGTAAAAACAACGTCCCTAAACCTAAGAAGGCGACAAAACCGACGATATCGGTTACCGTCGTTAGGATCACTGAGCCTGACAGAGCCGGATCAATTTTCAGCTTCCCTAATAACACAGGTACAAAAATCCCTGCCAATGCCGCACTGATAATGTTGGCGACAATCGCAGCGCCAATCACCGCACCGAGTCCCCAGCTTTCAAACCAATAGCCCGCAATAGCACCAATCACAAGCGCCCAAAGCACGCCATTGAGTAGCCCCACTTTAAATTCCTTACTCAAAAGGGGCTTTAAGTTAGCCTTAGATATTTGGCCTAACGCGAGGCCTCGCACGATCAGCGTCAGCGTTTGACTTCCGGCAATCCCACCCATGGAGGCGACCACGGGCATCAATACGGCAAGCGCGACCACTTGTTGCAGTGTCGCTTCAAACAAACCAATAAACCAAGAGGCCAGAAAAGCCGTCATCAGGTTAATCCCAAGCCATAACGCGCGATTACGCGCACTTTTCATCACTGGGGAGAATAAGTCTTCATCTTCATCCAAACCAGCCGTGGCCATGATTTGCGCTTCTGCCCGTTCCGCTTGCATCTCATAGGCCGTACCCAGGTCAAGCCGGCCAATTAACATGCCACCATCATCCAATACGGGTAGCGCGATTTCTTCACTGCTCGCGACTTTGTCAGCACTGGTATAAATATCATCACGCGCATTTAAGCTGGGAAATTGCTCGCGTACCAGCTCACTGATTTTGAGAATACCGTCCGCGCCGAACAGCTTATGAATAGGCACAGCACCCACCCAAATGCCTCGACTATCGACCACGAAGACGTGGTCACAATATTTGGGCATCACACGGCGCAGTAAACGCAACACGACATTCACTTTGGTTTTGGCAGGTACCACTAAGGGCTGATGATCACACCAATGGCCCACTTGAGTATCCGCATATTGTTGTGCCGAGGCATAGCGCTGCTTCTGCTCCGAATCCATGCGACCGAGCGCTTCCTCTAACAGCGGCTCGGTCAACACATCTTGCAGTTCCAACAAGGTATCAGCATCGAGATCAGCAAAAAGCGTATGTAGTTGTGCCTCATCAACGGCTCGGATAACCGCTTCACCTGCGTCATCGCGCATCTCCGCCAACACCGGCAGCTGTATCGAGGGAGAGAGTTGCTCCCAAAATCCCACACGGTCGCTAACGGGTAAGGCTTCTAATAACAAAGCAAGGCTATCCACACCGTGTGCTTGCTCTATCTCTTGTATCGTCTCAGGCGCACCTTGATCGACTTTTGATAGCAAATCATCAATCACTTCTTGTCTATCACTCGTTTGCATGGTATTTCCTTCTCAACGGTCATCATGTGCACAGAAATCCAGCGACCCGCCCAATAGGGCGCCCCTCTCAACCTATCTCCCATATGCCATGATAGTGCCGATTCCAGTATGCGATGGTTATCACATATCATCGCTGATTTTTCAGATTCTTACCACGAATAACCGCTATCACTTCTATGGTGAAAGCAAGGCAGAGCAATAACGAGTAATGATAACAATGCCGGTTCAATCAACGGAAAAAGTGTGTGTGGGTTGGCGTGAGTGGATTAGCCTCCCAGACCTAGATATTGCGCGTATAAAAGCCAAAATTGACACGGGCGCGCGTACTTCATGCTTACATACCTTCAAAATTGAGGAGTTTGAAAAAGGAGGCGCTGCTTGGGTTCGTTTTTGGATCCACCCTCACCAAGGTGATGACGAACAGGTGATTCAAGCGGAAGCGCCCGTGCTTGCGCGTCGTGTCGTGCGCGACTCTGGCGGGCACGAACAGCTTCGCTATGTGATTCAGACCACACTCAAAGCCGGTGAACTGTGTTATCCCATAGAGATGACACTCACCGCGCGCGATAACATGCGCTTTCGTATGTTGTTAGGTCGTACCGCGATGACAGGTAACGTCATTGTCGACCCTATGCATTCATTCCTGCTCGGCAAATAGGAGCCCTGACCACAATGAAAATCGGTATCCTTTCCCGGAATAAAAATCTCTATTCCACTCGACGTCTAATTGAAGCGTGCGAGCAGCGTGGTCATGAGTATAAAATCATTGACGCACTGCGCTGTTACATGAGCATCAACTCCACACAACCGTCAATTCATCTTGCTGGCGAAGAGCTAGAAGGGTTTGAAGCCATCATCCCTCGTATCGGCTCATCGGTGACCTTTTACGGCTGTGCCGTATTACGCCAGTTTGAGATGATGGGTGTGTTTCCCGTTAATGAGTCTGTGGCAATCACCCGCTCGAGAGATAAACTGCGCTCAATGCAATTGCTGTCACGCAAAGGCATTGGCATGCCGCATACTGGGTTTGCCAGCAAGCCCGGCGATGTAGGAGATCTCTTGGAGATGGTCGGCAGTGCCCCTGTGGTCGTCAAACTGCTCGAAGGCACGCAAGGCATTGGTGTGGTTCTCGCCGAAACCAAAAAAGCGGCTGAAAGTGTGATTGAAGCCTTTATGGGCTTAAAGGCAGACATTTTGGTGCAAGAGTATATTAAAGAGTCCAGCGGCGCCGATATTCGCTGTTTTGTGATTGGTGACAAAGTCATCGCCGCGATGAAACGTCAAGCCCAGCCAGGCGAGTTTCGCTCCAATTTACACCGAGGCGGTTCGGCAACGTTAGTACGGATCACACCGGCAGAGCGTCGAACGGCGATTGCTGCTGCTAAGGCCATGGGGCTTAATGTCGCTGGGGTCGACTTACTGCGCTCCGAGCGCGGCCCTTTGGTGATGGAAGTCAACTCCTCACCAGGGTTAGAAGGCATAGAAAAAGCCACTGGGAAAGACGTAGCGGGTATGGTGGTGGAATACATCGAAAAGACCGCTAACACCAAGAGGACGCGTACTCGTGGTAAGGGCTAAAAGAAACAATGCTATCGACATCGGGGGCGAAACCGTCAATCCAGGTGATCGCCTTAGCCTAGAGCTGGAAATCGCTAAGCTTTATACCCACGCACCACTCAACGTGAGTATAGAGATCCTGAACGGCAAATTGTCGGGCCCCACACTGTTAATCTGTGCGGCCATTCATGGCGATGAGCTCAATGGTATCGAGATTGTTCGCCAAATTATGGCGAGGACCGACACACAAAAACTACGCGGAACCATCGTTGCCATTCCCGTGGTTAATGTATTTGGCTTTATTCATAAGTCTCGCTATCTGCCGGATAGGCGTGATTTGAATCGCTCTTTTCCGGGTTCAGAGCGGGGCTCAATTGCCGGGCGCATGGCGTATCAGCTTTTTAATGAAGTGATTAGCCAATGCACCCATGTGATCGATCTGCATACCGCAGCCATCCACCGCACCAATTTGCCGCAAATCCGCGCCAATTTAGCGAACGCTGAGGCAGGTGCGATGGCGTCTGCGTTTTCTGCCCCCGTTGTTGTCGATGCAGCGCTTCGAGCGGGGTCTTTGCGGGCAGAGGCAGAAGCGATAGGCATTCCGGTAATCACCTATGAAGCCGGTGAAGCCCTGCGCTTTGAGCCTTACGCAATTAACGCAGGGGTTAGGGGAATTATACGCGTAATGCGCCACTTGGGCATGCTGCGTCAGTCGCGGCGGAAATTACCTTACAAACCCGTCACCGCCAGAGCAACCCGATGGGTGCGCGCCGATGCCGATGGGATATTCCGCAGCCACATTGCACTGGGTGAGATGGTCTCCAAGCAACAAGTAATCGGTATCATTTCTGATCCAGCAGGCAGCCAAGAGGTAGAAGTGATCGCGCCCCAGAGCGGTATCCTAATCGGGCAGCAAACACTGCCCGTGGTCAATGAAGGCGACGCTATCTTTCATATTGCTTTTTTCTCTCAGTCCGATGACTTAATTGAACAACACATGGAAGGATACCGCGACCAAGTCAAAGATGATCAGGATGATGAACTAAAATGGGGGATTGGTACCCTATCAACATGATCGCGTTACGAGAAACACACCGTACTACTTGCATCAAGTCAGAAGATTCATAACACTACGCGTTTTGTAGCACGGGCAGCCGCCCGTTCAATAAGAGGAACGACATCATGCTGACATGGCAAGACATCGTCGCTCGAAGTGAAAGCGGTAATCTTGCGCCGCCGTCGCGAGTTGAGAAAACAGACCAAGAGTGGCAAGCACAACTCAGTGAAGAAGCCTTTCGTGTTACCCGCCAAAAAGGCACAGAGCGCGCGTTTAGCTCAGGCATGTGTACGCTCTTTGAGCCAGGGCGTTATGGGTGCACATGCTGCGGCACCTTGCTGTTTGATGCGCATGAAAAGTTTGATTCGGGAACAGGCTGGCCCTCGTTTACGCAACCGGCGCAAGATAATGCTATCGCTTATCACAAAGATGGCAGTCACGGGATGACACGGATTGAAACCACTTGTGCCACCTGTGACGCGCATCTTGGCCATGTATTCCCTGATGGTCCCCCGCCATCTGGCTTGCGCTTTTGTATGAACGCCGTCGCGTTGAAAAAGCTCGACTAAAAGCACTTCCCCTGCTGAAAACGCAGAGCCCTCACCCGGCTCTGCTATACTTGTCTTTAGCCATAATGGCACTATCAACCACTTTTATATCCTATTGCATCGCACGACACAGAGGTGACATGCTACTGGGGATTTCTCTACCTGCCGCTCGCCACATATTGATGTGGAGCCTCGTTTACGGGGCAATCGTCTGGCTGGATATGCGCTATTTATCCGCGATACTCGATGTCAACACCGTCACCTTGCTCAATATATCGAGCGGACTTGCGGTGGTTTTATTTCGGCACCTAGGAATGGGAATGATACTCCCGCTTATTCTTGCCGGCTCTCTTGGTCATGGTCTAGCGGCCATCGCCCGCATCGAATCGCTCCATCTCGCGACTGGGGTCTTTTTTGGTACATTTTTGACGCTCGCCTCAGCGCTCTCTGCGTGGCTATGGCAGAAGTATTATCCACATTGCCTGGATACAGTGCGGGCCCTTTTTCGATTTGTAGTTGTTGGATGCCTCTTCCCCGCGATAGCAATGGTGGCCATCGTCGCCATTCCGCTTTATATCGATGATCAGTTAGTTCACGGGCGACTGCAATTCTTGACCATTGAGTTTATGATGACTTACACCACATCAACACTACTTTGGGTAAGCTTGTACACGGCTTGGCAAAGGCTGGGGATCGATTGGTCAAAACTCACTTGGCAAAACACTGGCTATGTGGCAGCAATCATGACACTGACGTTGATCAGCTTCTCGGTGTTTCCTGGCGCCATTTATATCGAGCTTGCACTGCTCATCTACATCGCTTTTTCAGGCCACTGGCGCACACTACTCGTAAGCCTTTGTAGCTTAATTATGGTGACGATCGTTATGGTTCCCTTCGATATGGGTGCATTTGCGATCCCCAATCTATATGACGGTGTGTTAGCACTGCTTATTTTTATCTTTACCACTGTACTAACCAGCATCAGTATTTCCATCCAAGTGATGGAATATAAAAATGCCGTTGCAGCAAGAGACAGCTGGCAAAGAAAAGCCAGCTTGGATCCACTGACGGGCACCGTTAACCGCTACGGCCTATTACCTGAATTAGCGATTGAATACGAACGTTCTCGGCGGACGCGGTACACCTATACGGTCGCTGTCATTGATGTCGATAACTTTAAGCAATTTAACGACACATATGGTCACTCCGCTGGCGATCGCGTCCTGCAAGATGTTGCTGCTGAGATCACACGCGCCGTTCGCCAAACCGATTTGGTGGCTCGATATGGTGGGGAAGAGTTTGTAATAATCTTCCGCAATACCGCCAGTGACGATGCCTACCATATTGCCGAGCGCCTTCGCCAACGTATTGCGGCGAATACCTCACAGTTTGATAACCAATTGCTCACCTACACGGTCAGCTGTGGGCTGTCTGAAAGCCAGCCAAGCGACAGCCATCCGGAACAGGTATTTGACCGTGCCGATGACCATCTTTATACCGCCAAAAGTCTTGGGCGCAATCGCGTGGTGGTTGCGCCCAACACAGCAGAGTGAGGCACGCTATTCCGCAATGCCGCCTTTCGTCAACTTGGTAGGATCAAGCAGCTGCGAGAGCTTCTCACGACCAAGCTCGGTTTCTTCTTCAGCAACATCGAGGATGGGACGACCTTGTTGGTACGCTTTCTTGGCAATCTCAGCCGCTTTCAAATACCCGACAACAGGGTTAAGGGCGGTGACCAAGATAGGATTACGAGACAGCGCGGCTTGTAGGTTATCTTCTCTCACGTTAAAGCTGCGAATCGCTTTATCAGCAAGCAGTCGGCTTGCTCCTGCCAGCAAGTTGATACTCTGCAACACATTCGCGGCAATCACTGGCAACATCACGTTAAGCTCAAAATTCCCCGACTGGCCCGCCACCGTGACCGTAGTGTCATTGCCCATCACTTGCGCGGATACCATCGCCGCCGACTCGGGAATAACCGGGTTAACCTTGCCAGGCATAATTGACGAGCCTGGCTGCAACCCTTCCAGCTCAATCTCACCAAGCCCTGCTAACGGGCCAGAATTCATCCAGCGTAAGTCATTGCTTAGCTTCATGGTTGCTACCGCGGTGGTTTTTAATTGACCGTGAAGCGCGACCAACGCATCTTGACTACCAATGGCAAAGAATGGGTTTTCACTGGCTGTAAAGCCCGTCTTGGTCAACGCGGCTACCGCTTCGGCAAAACGCTCGGCAAACAATGGGTGAGCATTGATCCCGGTTCCCACCGCGGTGCCACCCTGAGCGAGTGCGCGTACTGATGATAAACTTTGGGTGATTTGTACCATCACGTGCTCGATCTGCTGAGACCAGGCATCTAGCTCTTGCCCGATAGTGACAGGCATGGCGTCCATTAAATGCGTACGCCCCGTTTTGACGATATGGCCGACCGACTGCTTTTTGTCCTGTAGCGCATCACGTAAATGTGCGAGTGCAGGTAACAGTTTTTGCTCACAGCCTAATGTAGTACTAATCTGAATGGCCGTTGGCACTGCGTCATTGCTGCTTTGGCTCATATTGACATGATCGTTAGGGCTAACCGTCTCACCGGATTTTTTTGAAGCCAAGGTAGCAAGCACCTCGTTCATATTCATATTCGAACTGGTGCCCGACCCGGTTTGAAACACGTCAACAGGAAACTGATCCAGGTATTTGCCCGCCATAATTTCTTGTGCACTCTCACGAATGGCACCCGCAATCTTGCGTTCTAACAACCCGAGTGACTCATTTGCCTGTGCCGCCCCGTATTTCACCATGGCCAGCGCACGAATAAAGTCCGCCGGCATCGTCTGATCGCTGACCGCAAAGTTATTCACCGCACGCTGCGTTTGTGCTTGATACAAAGCCTGCTCAGGCACTTCCACGTCACCCATGCTGTCTTTTTCAATACGTGTTTTCGCCATGATCACATCCTTTTATTTCGCCATGCCATTTCGATAATGGTTATCATTAACATATTGAGTTGGCTAAATGAAGTCAGTGACTTCATCGGTCGATAAAAAATCCGTGCCTCTTCGTCATGTATCTCCTAGTATGGCGTCACTGTCACCCATAACGAGCAACACCATGCAAGACGAAACCAGTACCAGTATCGCTAATTTGATTGAAGTGGTTGAGAACCAGATCACCGACCAAGACCCTAAAAAGGTAGCAGAAACATTGATGCGCCTGCGTATGACTGGCTATTCTCGCGATGAAGCCATTGAGTATATTGCCTGTGCGTTAATGGTCGAGATCTATGATGTTAGCCATCACAACGGGCAATTTACCCTGTCTCGCTATGAAGCCAACTTAGACACCTTGCCAGACATGCCATGGGCCGATGAGATTAATTTAGATATCGGTGAATAAACCTATCGTACTGATACCAATCATTAAAAAAGCCGCTTAGCGCGGCTTTGATTTTTAGAGTGGATAGACTTTCTCAAACTCTTCGAGCACCACATCCGATTGCTCATCAAAATGCAGGCCATGTGTTTTGGCGTACTGGGAAAAATAGCCCCAATGCGCTTCGTGCCAACACTGGTAAGAGCCATCGCCTTCCCCTTCGCGTGCCGCAAATTCGGCACTCACTTGATTAAACGGGCAATAGCTCACTTTGGTGATTTTGACGATACAAACAGGTCGTTGATGACCATTTAGCACCACTTTGTACTGGCCATTTTGCGGGACTACCGCATTCTGCTCTTCCAAAGAGCTACGCAAACGGCAGTGGGCTTTCTTTTTATTCAAGCTAACCAAGGTCGCAACTTCATTCGCTCTCACCGTATGATGACTTAAGGTGTCGACCACCACCTGATCATCAGTTGGTCGTTGGTTAGCGGGCAGGGTCGCAAGGTATTGGCGCCAAAAGGCGTTTTGTTCTTCAGTCATGGGGCTCGCCTTGATTATTATTGGTTTCTTTTTAAATAATTTCTATCTGAATAGTTTATTGGGCAACACTAACGATGGTGATCATAACGTGCAGATGTGCATTCGCCTATGCGCTAGCTAACGTTTCTAGGTTGCATTGTGAATAAATTCACATTTAAACATCAACCGAAGCCATGTTTGATCAAAAAAAAGCGGCCTTTTTGGCCGCTTGACAGATTGATGAACCTTAATCGCGAATAAATGGCAATAAGGCTTGGTGCAGCCGGTCAATTTCATCAAGTGTGTTGTAATGCATCATACCAATGCGGATCACTCCGCCTTTGTCTAAGATATCAAGCTGCTCGCACAAGCCTTGGGCATAAAAGTGCCCATTCCAGACACACAAATTTTGCTCACCAAGTGCTTGAGCAACCTCAGCAGGTTCTGCTCCCTCTATGCGTATCGCAAACGTTGGAGTGCGTTTATCGAGCTGATTATCATCGGTAATGCCATAGATGCGTACTTTTGGATAGGCACGCATCAACTGGATAAAATGTGCCGACAATGCTTGCTCATGCGCTTGGTACTGCGCATAACTTGTCGCTAACCTTTCTCGCAGTGAGGACGTCGGATCGCCCCATTGCGCAAGATAGTCGACCGCAGCAATAAAGCCCGCTATCGCTTCAAAGCTTTGGGTGCCCGTTTCAAATCGGCCGGGGCCTTGATTAGTCGCAGGTTCCACTTTGTACGGCTGCAGTGTCTGTACCCACTCAGGCGCGACATAGACAAAACCAACATGAGGCCCAAAAAACTTGTACGCCGAGCAGGCAAGGAAATCGCATCCGAGCGCTTGTACATCGACCAGATGATGGGGCGCGTAATGCACCGCATCCACATACACTTTGGCCCCCACTGTTTTCGCCATCTCCACCACTTTTGCCACATCCACCAGACTGCCTGTGGTGTTGGAGGCTAACGTCAGCGCAACCAACTTGGTTTTATCGGTCATTAGGCTGGCCAGATGTGCCATATCGATAGAGTACGTAGATTCATCAACACGTACCTGTTTCACAACCGCACCCTTGTCGTGGGCCGCTTGCTGCCAGCTAGACACGTTTGAATAGTGATCAAGTGCCGAAACAATCACCTCATCCCCCGCTTGCCAGTCGCGGCTGATTGCGCGGCTCAACGAGAAGGTCAAGGTGGTCATATTAGGTCCGAACACCATAGACTCTGGCGATGAGGCATTCACAAAGGTGGCCGCCACATCACGTGCTCTCTGCATAAGCTCGGTGGTATAACGACCAGAAAAAAACTGGCCACCTAGGTTAGCGTTGTAGTGGCCTAAATAATCCACCATGGCATCAAGCACTGCGCGGGGCACTTGCGCGCCGCCCGGACCATCGAAAAATGCGACGGGTTGACCGTTAATCAATTGAGCGAGCGCGGGAAAGTGTCCCCGAACAGCATGAGGTGAAAAGCCTGCCGGTGTCATCGTTACTTCCTTGTTGCTGTGAGTACAAATACATCCATGGTGCCCGATTTCTGGTTATCCACGGGCGTAATCGGCTCAGCGTAATGCCATAGTGTGCGGTCATCAAGTGCTGCCATTTGTCCCGGAGCCAGCGGCCAACTAAACAATGGTGCGCTGGTTTTGTGACGGAATACTTGGAAATCACCGCCATCAATATTATCGCGGCCAACGCTCACAATGGCGATATGATCGAACCCATCTTGGTGAACGCCCTCAGGGGCGACTTGCACCGACTGATTGTCCGCCTGAATACGAATTTGGTGGATCTCAATATCGTTATCGTCACTTAACTGATACATATCGCGGAAAGTACGACACATGGCATGAAAGCCGGGCTTTTGCACGGTTTCTGATTCAATATCTTCAAACGTCCTCGCCACGTCGCCTTGGAACTCGTTAATGTCCGAGGTTTGCATAAACGGTCGAGGGGGAAGTTTTTCTACGCCCCCATTGAAAACATGCACTACCGAGTAACGACGGAGCCGATAGCCGCCGTCAGCATGTGACGTCCCCGGCAGGTTATCAAACGAGGGTTGAAGTTGTTTAATATGATTATCGTCCAGTTGATTAAGCTGCATGAGTAGTGATGACGTGTTCATGGCTGTCTCCTTTTAACGCACCGAAGTACGAATTGATGCCAAGGCAATTGCTAGACATGAAATTAACAAATGCGTTACACACTATGTTTAACCAAATACCCTACTAATTCCAGCTTCAGCACTAGATTTATCGACTTAAAAACCAACCATCAGAATTTTTAACTAACAAAAATCCTTAAGCTATTGAAAGCCTCCACCCTTAAAGTTAACAATTATTAAACATAAGAATAAAACACCAAAATATGAATATTTAGTGATATTTTTACGCAGTCGTGATGCGTTTTTCTGTCACGAAAAGTTGCCATTTTTAATAAAACAGTGTGCGCCTATGACAATGGCACACATAGTCTATTGGTTTATCGCCAGCACCTATACGTGCAACTAACGCTATACTCATACCATTGACAGTCCACCTTGGGAGAAACAATATGGCACGCCTCGCCATTCAGTGTTCATGTGGAAAGATGACCGGAGAGATCATTGATGCACAGCAAAGCCAACGCTGTGTGTGCTTTTGCAGCGATTGTCAAGCCTACGCACAGACCCTGAATTATCATACTGAGCTTGAACCAGGCGGCGGCACAGAGCTGTTGCAGATTACCCCCGCGCAGTTGCGTATTTATCGCGGACGAGATCAACTGATGTGTTTACGATTGAGTGATCGTGGTTTATACCGCTGGTATACCAATTGTTGTCATACGCCTATCGCCAATACGATCCATCCCGATATTCCTTTTGTTGGCGTGGTGAGCGCTTGCTATCACATTGAAGGGGAAAATGAAGAAGAAATCGGCCCAGTTCGCTGGTATGTGCAAGGACAAGATGCACGCTCAACCCCAACAGCAAAACACGTTCACCCTCGTTTTCCTCTACGTTTGATGCTGCTCACCGCAGTAAAAGGGTTATGGGCACGGCTACTGGGTAAACATCGTCCGAATGTCTTTTTTGATCGTGAGGGGCGTCCGCGTGGCCTGATTCATCATGGGGGAAAGCCCAGTCCATCACCGAGAGGGAGACAGCCCCTTCCGTGACAAGATAAGGTTAGACCGATGGAAGTGATAGGTTATAGCGTCATAACAACGCTTTAACTTCATCACCAGCCCATTTACAATAGTGCTGTAAATTAAAGCAATCCCCCGAGCGAGGCGACAGCCTTCGAGGCAAGGTCGCCTCTCTT
This sequence comes from Salinivibrio kushneri, assembly GCF_027286325.1. Lineage (NCBI taxonomy): Bacteria > Pseudomonadati > Pseudomonadota > Gammaproteobacteria > Vibrionales > Vibrionaceae > Salinivibrio > Salinivibrio kushneri. The sequence continues at coordinate 401,381 of NZ_CP114589.1, read as the reverse complement.
ATTCACAATAACGGACAAGGGGAGGCATCCGTGAGCAACCCATCTCAACACCCAGATAGTTTCAACACCCGACGTACTCTACATGTCAATGGTGAAACCTACGACTACTACCGCCTAGACGCACTGTCCGACAGTTTCGAGATCAGTCGTTTACCCTACTGCTTAAAAGTGCTGCTGGAGAACTTGCTACGTAAAGAAGATGGCAAGAATGTCTCCGCGGACGACATTCGTACGCTTTGTCAATGGCAAGCCGATAAAGCTGGGCAAGATCAGGTCAATTTCACGCCTGCTCGTGTCGTGCTTCAAGACTTCACTGGCGTACCTGCGGTGGTTGATTTAGCAGCGATGCGTGCCGCCATGCGCGAGTTGAAAGGTGATCCAGCCAAAATCAATCCGCTTGGTGCGGTTGATCTTGTGATTGATCACTCGGTCATGGTGGATGACTACGGTAACCCTGACTCCTTGCAGAAAAACACTGAGATTGAGTTCGAGCGCAACAGCGAGCGTTACCAGTTTTTGCGCTGGGGCCAGCAAGCCTTTTCGAACTTCCGCGTCGTACCACCTGGCACGGGGATCGTCCACCAAGTGAACCTCGAGTATTTAGCACCCGGTGTATTGGTGGAAGAGCAAGGCGGTAACAAGTTAGCCATGCCGGATACGCTGGTAGGCACAGATTCACATACCACCATGATCAACGGCTTAGGTGTGCTTGGCTGGGGCGTGGGGGGTATCGAAGCGGAAGCGGCGATGCTCGGCCAACCTATCACCATGCTGATCCCAGAAGTGGTCGGCTTTGAGCTCAAAGGGGAGCTGCCTGCGTCCGCCACGGCAACGGATCTGGTACTCACCGTCACCCAAATGCTACGTGAGCGCGGTGTGGTGGGTAAATTTGTTGAGTTTTATGGCCCGGGTCTCGCCAAATTGCCGCTGGCTGACCGCGCGACCATTGCCAACATGGCTCCCGAATACGGTGCAACCTGTGGGATCTTCCCGATTGATAATGAAACACTCAACTATATGCGCCTAACAGGCCGCACTGATGAGCAGATCAATTTGGTTGAAACCTACGCCAAAGCACAAGGCTTGTGGCGTGATGACGACGCACCGGTTGCTGATTATAGTGACACGCTCCATCTCGACCTTGGCGACGTCGTACCAAGCCTTGCCGGCCCCAAACGCCCGCAGGATAGAATTGCATTAACCGACGCCAAAGCCCAGTTCGATCAGCTGCTGGAAAAAGAACAAGCGGCCTCCAATAATGTGATTGCAAGCTTTGCCAGCGAAGGGGGGCAAACCGCGGTCGATAACCCCAGTCTTCGTGAGCAAGGGAAAGTAGAAGTCGACTACAAGGGCGAGCGATTTACGCTTGAGCATGGTGCCGTTGTGATCGCCGCGATCACCTCTTGCACCAACACGTCGAACCCGGCTGTGCTTGTCGCCGCTGGGCTGGTGGCACAAAAAGCGCGCGAGCGAGGCTTAACAACTAAGCCTTGGGTGAAAACGTCTCTCGCACCTGGGTCACAGGTAGTGCCTGCGTACCTAGAAAATGTTGGCCTACTTGAGCCACTTGCCGAACTTGGCTTTAATATCGTCGGCTTTGGCTGTACCACCTGTATCGGTAACTCAGGGCCACTTCCTGAGCCTATTACTGAAGCCATTCGCTCTGCTGACCTGCTCGCGACCAGCGTACTCTCGGGTAACCGTAACTTTGAAGGCCGTATTCACCAAGATGTGAAAGCCAACTATTTGGCCTCGCCCCCACTTGTCGTCGCTTATGCACTGGCGGGTAATATGAATGTCGATGTCCTTAAAGAGCCATTAGGACAGGATGAAAACGGCAAGCCTGTTTATCTCAGAGACATTTGGCCAACACCACAAGAAGTCGCGCAAACTATTCAGTCAGCAATGACTGACGGGCTGTACCAAGACAAGTACGCCGATGTGTTTGCCGGTACGGACGCTTGGCGGAAACTGCCCGTGCCTGAAGATGAGATTTACTCATGGCCCGATTCCACCTACGTTAAAAAGCCAACATACTTTGACGGCATGACCATGGCACTGCCTGAGATGAAACCTATCAAGGGCGCACGCTGTGTGGTGAAAGTCGGTGATTCGATCACGACCGACCATATTTCACCTGCAGGGGCGATAAAACCAGATAGCCCTGCGGGCGAGTATTTGAAATCTAAAGGCGTTGAGCCAAAAGACTTCAACAGCTACGGCTCACGCCGAGGCAACCACGAGGTGATGGTACGCGGTACGTTTGCCAACGTGCGCTTAAAAAACCATATGGCACCAGGCACCGAAGGGGGTATGACTACCTACCTGCCCACTAATGAGCAAATGAGTATTTACGATGCTGCGCAACGTTACCAAGCGGACGGCACGCCATTAGTTGTGCTTGCGGGTAAAGAATACGGAACAGGGTCGAGCCGTGACTGGGCCGCCAAGGGTACCAACCTACTGGGTATCAAAGCCGTCATTGCTGAAAGCTTCGAGCGTATTCACCGCTCTAACTTAGTGGGCTTCGGCGTGTTGCCACTGCAATTTAAAGAGGGTGATTCCGTTGAATCACTTGGATTGGATGGCACAGAAGCGCTCGACTTTGAGGAGATCAGCGGCGAACCCTCTACTCTCAAGGTACGTGCGGTTCGGGATGATAAAACCATCGAGTTTGACGTCAACGTCCGCATCGATACTGCAGTTGAATGGGATTATTACCGCCATGGCGGCATTCTCCACTACGTCCTACGCCAACTGGCTAGCTAATAATGGCATCGATACTACAAAGGCCCCGCGGGGCCTTTTTTATTGCTTCGCCATCATGGTTTCAAACGCGTCGATCACCTGCTGTGTATCAATGGCAGCCATCACATGATCGCCTTTCACCCGCGTGCTCCATGCCAATTGCTCAACGGGCTTGCCATGTTGCTGTTCAGCAAAGGTTTCATAAACACTGACCACATCCGCGAGGTTGTTATAAGGGCCGGTCCGCTTCGGATTGCTATGCCCGTAAAGACCTAAGACGGGCGTGCCTTGCGTGGTTGCCATGTGCGCGGGGCCGGAATCGGGGGCCAGCACCGCATCGGCGCGTGCGAGTACCGCAGCTAATTGCTTAAGGCTGGTGTGTCCCACCAAGTTAACCAGTGGCGCGTTAGCAGCGGCAATAATGCGCGCGGCCAGCGTTTTTTCACGCGCCGCCGGTGAACCACAGAGTACCACCTGATAACCTTTACCGACCGCGTAGTCGGCAAATTCGGCATAACGCTCTGGTAGCCAATTACGCTCATCTTTACTCGCGGCAGGACTGATCACGACAGTGGGCTTGTCACCCAGTTGCGCTTTGGCAAAGGCATGATCGTCTTCAGAAAGTGGTAGTTGCCACTGCGGTGGCGTAACCGGCACGCCCAAATATTGAGTGAAGGCGAAAAAGCTATCTAACACATGGCAAGATTGAGTATCGGGGATCCGTTTATTGGTAAACAGCCACTGTCCCTCTTTCGCTCGGTGGCGGTGAAATCCCACGCGATAGCGCGCGCCGATCCCCACAGTCAAGAAGCTCGCGCGTAAAGCAAGCTGCATATGCACTAACGCATCAAACTGGCGTCCTTTCAGCTGCCGCCAAACTTGACGCATGCCTGCTAAGCCCGCTTTTTTGTCAAACACCACCAGCTCCACCCCATCAAGCCCGGCTAAAAGCTGTGCTTCGACTTTACCAACCACCCAAGTGATCTGCGTCTGCGGCCAATGGCGCTGCACGGCTTGAATCGCCGCAACCGCATGACAAACATCGCCAATCGCAGACAGGCGTAAAAAACACAGGGAGCGTGGGGCGTGAGTAAACAGAGGCATAACAAATTCCAATTAAGTTATCGCGCCGATTATGCAGTTGGCTCGGTTAAATGTAAAATGCCAGCCTATCGATCAAATTGTTACGAGAATGTATTTATGGGCGCTAATACATCCCCCTCAGAAAAGCCGCGAGGGCTGATACGTATCATTAAAGCTACTGGCTATTCTTGGGCTGGATTAAAAGCGGCATATCACCATGAAGCGGCGATCCGTCAAGAAGTTGTATTATTGGCAGCGGCGCTAGCCGTATTGCTCTGGCTACAATTGCCACTGACGGAATCCTTGATGATGTTCGGCGTTATTGTGTTGGTAATCATCGTCGAACTGCTTAACTCCGCCATTGAAGCTGTGGTCGACCGAGTGGGTGAAGAGCGCCATGAACTCAGCGGCAGAGCTAAAGACATCGGCTCTGCGGCGGTGTTTGTCAGTTTGCTTTTAGCGGGTGTGGTCTGGCTTACCATTTTATGGCATCACTTTGGTGTCCCACTTATTCGATAACACACGTCGTCATACAACCCGGCAACGCGTCCATTATGTTGCCGATTGATTAACTTAACTGTGATGAGAAACCATGTCTTTTAAATCGCGACTTCAAACACATAGCTGGTTTATTGCCATTAACGCCCTTGTGTTAATGGCAATAGCGAGCCGCTACTTTGCGTTTCTACCGAGTTTTCCCACTGAGCCACTTGGCATCACCTTTATCGTGGTCAGTATCTTTAGCCAGATGGCCTTACTTGCCGCTATTGTTGGCTTAGTAACACTTCCGCTGTTACTGCTGCCAACCAAGGTGCGCCAACCATTGCTCGCCTTGATAGCGTCGGTGGGTGTGATCACCCTTTTCATTGATACCATCGTGTTTGCCCAGTACCGATTCCATATCAATGCCATGGTGCTAGACCTGATCCTCGCCGGGCAGATTGTCAGCTTCCCGCTGATCACTTGGCTGATGGTGACAGGTGGCGTCATTGCCTGCCTCGCGGCGCAATGGGCACTTCTGGCTGCGTTGTCACGGACACGGTTTTCTTCCCAACACAAAGTCGGCAAAAAATTCGCGCTACTCACGTTTCTGACCTTGCTCGCCACCCACGGGATTCATATCTGGGCTGCGGCCTACGCGTACCAGCCCGTGACAACGGTGAAACGTTATTTGCCACTTTTCTATCCAGCCACCGCCAACAGCATGATGCGCAAAAACGGCTGGATTGATGAACAAGCTCTCGCGCGCCAAAAAGCCATGGATGTAGATCGCGAAGCCGACCTGAACTATCCCCTTTCGCCGCTGAGCACAACCGACGTTACACAGCCAGTGAACATCATGTTTTTGGTGGTTGACTCATGGCGCGCGGACACCTTCAATGCTGACAACACGCCCAATCTTTGGGCACTAGCTCAAAATGGTCGTACCTATTCACATCATCTTGCGACGGGGAACGCGACCCGCACCGGCATTTTTGGCCTGTTTTATGGCATGCCCGGCACCTATTGGCATAGCTTTCTTGCCAATCAGCAATCTCCGGTATTGATGGATCGTCTGCAGGCACTCGATTATCAACTGGGTATTTTTACCGCCGCGCAATTGGAAAAGCCGGAATTTAACCAAACCGTGTTTGCCAAGGTGTCCGATTTACGTAACGGTTCTGAGGGCGACTCTCCCGCCGAGCTAGACGCAGATCTGACCCAAGATTGGATCCGTTGGCACCAAAAGCGTGAGTCCAATCGTCCCACCTTCTCGTTTTTGTTTTACGATGCGCCACATGGCTATGATTTTCCTGCGGACTTTACCCCCAAGTATCAACCGATGTTGGACGAAATTAACTATCTCAAGCTAAATAACGAGACCGATCCGACACCGTTTTTCAATCGCTATAAGACCAGCGTACGCTACGTTGATAGCTTGGTGGCCAAGGTCATTGAGGAGCTAAAACAAAGCGGAGAGTTCGATAATACCTTGATTGTCGTTACCGGCGATCACGGCCAAGAAATGAATGACAACCAGCTAAATTTTTGGGGACACAACAGTAACTTTACTGACCCACAAATTCACGTGCCTTTCGCGATGATAGGCCCCGGCATCGATGTAAAACAGGTGGATACCGGCAAGCAGCTAACCAGCCACCAAGATGTTGCGCCCACCCTGATGAAGCATTATTTGGGCGTAACGTCCGATCCGGCCAGCTACGCGATTGGTCATGACTTGCTTGCACCCAAGCCCGGGCAAGATTGGGTGTTATCGTCAAACTACAGCGGCTATGCGTTGGTCACCGACGACACCATTTTAGAAGTGGGTGCGGGGGGGCAATATCAATACATGGATAACACTAACCGACCGATAGAAAACGCGTCACCTGACTTTGCGCAAATGGAAAAAGCCCTCGAGCAAATTAGCCGTTTCCGCTAGTCCGTCGCTTGCACGTTAAAGCCTATCCATTTATGAGCCTCTGTCTTCCAGAGGCTCATCTATCCATTTTTCTGCAAGTTAGATCCAGTCAAAAAACTGCACAAACGCCTGCCATTGCACTGATGCATCCGCCAGCCGCGCTGGATAAAAATGCACGGTCTGACCGGGTCGCGTTTGCGCCAACATGCTTAAGCTGGCACGGGTTAAGCAGCCAAGCTTAGGATAGCCACCGAGTGTTTGCCGATCGTTAAGTAGTACAATCGGCTGACCGTCAGGGGGCACTTGCACGGCCCCGAGCGCAATGCCTTCGGAAACAATACCCGGTTGCTTGCTCACGACGCTCGGTCCATTGAGCCGCACGCCCATACGATCACTGTGCTGATCGACCGTGTATTCGCCATCAAAAAATGCCGTTAGCGCCTCGGCGCTGAAGCTATCAAACTGATACCCCAGCACAAGCGCCAGTGGAGTCAGGGCATTGTAGTCAGGAATAAAACGTGTCGGCACACCGCGCACCTTTGGCAACCGCGCATGCGGTCGACAAGGCAACACATCTCCTTTGGTGAGCGCCATGCCTCCCGCCTGTTCACCTAATCCGGAATGAAGGCCGCCGAGTTGATTGCGCATTACCGTCGCGGCACTGCCAAATGCGCCATCTACTACCCACCCACCACGCACCGCGAGATAAGCTCGCAAACCACGGCGCGCGTAGCGTAAACGCAATTCATCACCCGCATTTAGCGTCAAGGTCTGCCACATACCCACGCGCTGACCATTAATACAAGGTTGCATGTCTGCGCCGGTGATGGCAATCGACATCGCATGGTCAGCACGAAAACGTGCTTGGCCCATGGTTATCTCGACCAGCGGCGTCTTTGCGGGGTTATCGAGTAAATAATTCGCCCAAGCAAATGCGTGGCAATCGACCGGCCCGCCTTGGCTTAAACCAAGCTGGCCCACCCCATAACGCCCTGTGTCTTGCACCAAGCTCAATACGCCGGGGGCGAGCACCGTTAATCCTGCCACCATTGACCTCCTGCCGCACGGTAATCAGACTCTGACATCGGCTCAAAACGGACGGTATCACCTACATCAAACGGCATCATGGGCGATTGACGGGGATTAAATAGCACCTTGGGACAATTGCCAATAATTTGCCAGCCTGCGGGCGAAGCCGCCGGATACACCGCAGTTTGCTGTTGTGCAATGCCCACACTACCAGCGGGGATCTGATGACGAGGCGTGGTATGACGTGGCATGGCTATGGTCTCATCCACCGACGCCAGAAAGGCAAAGCCGGGTGCAAAACCAATCGCACAAACGGTGTAAGTTTGTTGGCTGTGTCGCGCAATCACCTCTTGTTCACTCACGCCGGCAAACTCGGCGACCGCAGCCAGATCGGGTCCGACCGAGGGGTGATAATACACCGGCAACGACACGTGTTTTCCGCCCACGGCGTCGTCGGTGACTCGCAATGAGTCGCCTTGATTCATCACCCAGGTTTTCAACGTTTCTGGCGAGAGTAAGCGAACCTTCACTTCCACCAGAACGCTGTTGTAGGCGGGAATTAACTCAACCACACCACGGCCAAAGTGTTGCTGGATTCGCTCACACAGCGCGGATAACTGTGGGACAAAGGCAAGATCGATCTTATTGCCCAACCGGATCATTACCGTCGTTTCACTGACCTGCTCAACCTTGAGTGTCATGGTGTTAAGGCCTTTCTGAGTTGTTTTATCGCCTCGACCGATTGTGGGTTATCTCCATGCACACACACCGTATCCGGCGAAAGCGAGAGCGTTTGTCCCTCGAGGGTTGTCACCGTGCCATGTTGAGATAACTGCAATACCTGTGCAATCATCGCGTTGGCGTCATCTAACACCGCGCCCGGTTGATCGCGCGGCGCCAATTGCCCTGACGCCAGATAGGCTCTATCAGCAAAGGCCTCAAAAATCAGCGGCACACCGGCTCGTTGGGCAAGCTGGCGATGCTGACGGTTATCAGGCAATGCCAACACCATTAATGGCGTATTTGGCAGCGTATCAGCCACCGCAGCCAACACCGCTTCAAAGCAATCATTGTCCACCATCATGGTGTTATACAGCGCACCATGAGGCTTCACATAATCAAGGCTCGCATTAAAGCGTGCACAGATCCCTTGTAACGCGCCGATTTGATAGCGAACGAGGTGACTAATTTGTGCCGGGGTATGATCAATATGACGACGGCCAAAGCCCTGCTTATCGGCGTAACTGGGATGAGCACCAATACTCACATTGTGCTTTACTGCGAGTGCTACCGTGGCCGCCATTACATCAGGATCAGAGGCATGAAAGCCACACGCAATATTGGCCATATCAATCCACGGCATCAGCGCGCTATCCATTCCCATCGTCCACGCACCAAAGCTCTCACCCATGTCTGCGTTTAGTTTCATCACTCCCTCGATTTCACTGACTTTGCTTTACCTTACGGCTTTTTAAGCCGCGGATAAACCAACAAAATAGTCAGTATGTGAGTCTTGTGTCGTACTCATAAGACTGATAGTTTAAACCACTATGAAAACGGTATTTGATACACACACTCTATTGATTTTTCGCACCCAGTGGTGGCGCGCGCTTTAGCGTGCCATTGAGTCTGGGTATTCATTGGCCGCCGGTAGGCAGTCAATGAATCGTTTTCAACTTCCCTGTCTCCGTCGGCCTTTATCCTCAAGGAGACAACAATGCACACCCCCTACGCTATCGATAAAAACGCTATCGACAAAAACGACGTTATTCTGACCGGCGATCGCGCCACTGGCCGCTTACATCTTGGTCATTACAGTGGCTCACTTAGCCAACGACTTGCATTACAAGGACAATGTGCTCAAACCATTCTGGTCGCAGATATGCAGGGATTAACCGACAATGGCCATCAACCGAGTCACGTCGCCACACATATTTTAGGCTTAGTCGCGGACTATCTCGCGGTTGGGCTTGACCCTGATAAGGTCACAATTTGTCAGCAATCCCAACTTCCTGCGCTCGCAGAACTCACCATGTTTTACAGTAATTTAGTGAGTTACGCACGACTGGTCCGCAACCCTACAGTAAAACACGAAATCAACGACAAACAGTTTGGACAGCAAGTTCCCGTCGGTTTTTTAACCTACCCAATCAGTCAAGCTGCCGACATCACCGCATTTGGCGCTAACCTCGTGCCAGTAGGCGATGATCAACTTCCTATGATCGAGCAAACCAACGACATTGTGCGCAAATTTAATCACGTTGTCGGCGAGCCTGTATTACGCGAATGTCGTGCACTCACCAGCAAAGCATCGCGCTTACCGGGTGTTGATGGTAAAAGCAAAATGTCAAAATCTTTGGGTAATGCCATCTATCTTAGCGATGACAATGACACCATACGTGACGCGGTACGATCCATGTACACAGACCCTCAACACTTGCGCGTCTCAGATCCCGGCCGAGTCGAAGGCAATGTCGTTTTTACCTATTTGGACGCTTTCCATCCTGACGCTCAACACGTCGCCGAACTCAAAGCCCATTATCAGCGCGGCGGTCTAGGGGATATGACAGTGAAAAACGTGCTAACCGATATCTTAACCTCCCTGATATCGCCCATTCGAGAACGGCGAAAAGCACTCATGAACGCCCCTGATTACTTGTCTGACGTCCTAAAAGATGGGCAAAAAAAGGCGCGTATACAGACAGACCAAACATGCCAGAATGTTAAGCGTGCGTTGGGCTTGCTTGTGGGATAAAGAGGTAAGAGGAGTGAGTGAAAAATGGCTTATATTTACTTACCAGTGATGAATCAGATAGTTATCGCAATCTCTTGTGCATAACGAGTTAGACAGATGTAAAAGATTGCAAGATGTTTCCCAATCCACATCAAATAAAAGGGCTTTTTGCGCGGCAAACGGAAAAAATGTCTTCCATACTTTAGCGAAATCGAAACCATCATTAACACAAGGTATCCGGTATGTTGAAGTTAATGCTGCGCGGAAAGCTCTTAGTGCTTGCCATCGTACCCTTGGTATTATCCATTCTCGTTACGTTGTTTATCACTACCTACTACGAGCGTGAGCTGGTCGAAGAGAACATTGCCACTTTTCGAACCAAATTAATTGATGAGCGAAAAATGCAGCTTCGCGAAGCCACAGAAATTGCCGCGACTGTAGTAAAAAACGCACAACAAGCGGGCGGCGATGCCACGCAAAATGTCAAAGACGCACTTCGCGAAGTGACCTTTGGTAAGGCGGGCTACTTTTACATCTACGATAAACAAGGCAACAACGTATTCCATGCCTTAAAGCCAGAGCTAGAAGGCCGGTCCTTGATCAACCTTACCGATCCCAAGGGCAATAAAATTATCGTGGGTCTGCTCGAAGCGGCGCAAAGCGGTGATGGCACCTTCACCTACCTCTACCAAAAACCGGGTACCAATGAACTGATCGAAAAGATTGGCTATGCCGATATGGTCAACAACGGACAGTGGATGTTGGGAACGGGGGCGTACATTGACGATATTGAGGCGCGCGTTGCCGATTTTCGGGAAAATGCAGAGGAAGCATTAGCGGCACAAACTGCACGAATGATCATTGCCGGGATTATTATTCTGATTGTTACCTTTGTTGCGGTTGCGTTTGTTGCCCAACGGATGTCAACGCCAGTGAAAGACATGCTGGACAACCTCAATGACATTGCCGACGGTGATGGCGACCTGACTCAGCGCCTGAAAATTAAAGGCAGTGACGAGATTGCGCTGCTTGGGGATGCGTTTAACCGCTTTATCGATAAGCTACAAACCACCATACGTAGCGTGGTGGATGTCACGGAAAAAGTGAGCCACACCGCACGCACGATTGACGAGCAAACCCAGATGGTTGCCACGCAATTACAGACTCACGATAACGAGACTGAACAAGTGGTCACCGCTGTTACCCAGATGAGCTCGGCTGCGCAAGAGGTGTCACAGAACGCCACCCAAGTAGCTGATGCCACCAGTGCTGCTACTGATGATGCGCGTCACGCCCAAGAAAAAGTCCAGTTCTCGATCACCTCGATGCAAGCGCTGGTTGAGCAAATGAATACCTCGAGTACGCATGTGGATTCGCTAAATGAGCAGTCTCATAAAATTACTGGCGTGCTTTCTGTGATTGGCGATATTGCTGAACAAACCAACTTGCTGGCGCTAAACGCTGCCATTGAGGCCGCACGTGCAGGCGAACAGGGTCGCGGCTTTGCGGTGGTCGCTGACGAAGTGAGAACCCTCGCAAGCCGTACGCAAAAGAGCACTCACGAGATTCGCGAAATGCTGGATGAGCTACAGTCGTACGTCAATCAGGCTGTAGAGGGAATGAAGCAAAGTAACGATACCTGCCAGCAAACCTCGGAGGCATCCGATGAAATTGGCAGCGGCATTGACTCGGTGAGTAACGCCATTACCCAAATCAATGACATGACCAGCTATATCGCCTCGGCTGCCTCGGAGCAAACCACAGTGACCGAAGACATTCACCGTAATCTGGTATCGATTCGCGACATTGTGAGCCAGCTACTCAACGCCAGTAATGACTCGGCACAAGCGGCGACTGACTTGAACCAGACAGGCGAAGAGCTCAAACGTCTGGTCAGCCAGTTTAAAGTCTAACCGGCAACACCAAACCAAAAAGGCGCTGATCACCAGCGCCTTTTTCTACTCCGCCCGCCGGCTTATCTTTCTACTTCGGGCAGCGCGCGCGCCATCAATGCACCCAGCAGGCCCAACGCCGATAGCACCGCAATCACCACCATTAATCCCCACTGGCTCAACCATGCCGTGACGCCGCCCATGAATAAGAGCACAAAACCAATCAACGTATTGCTGACCGAGACATAATCGGTGCGCTGATTGCCCTCAGCCATATTCACGATGTAGGTTTTACGCCCAAGGCGCACACCCTCGTGAGCAATGGTCAGGACAAAGTAGACGGCAGGTAGTACCCATGGCGAAGAAAATAACGCGGGATACCAGTGACTGATACTCACCACCACCAGCCCCAATAACGCCGTCACCACGGCAGCCATTATCATCACTTGGCGGCTGGATCGATCGGCAAACAGCCCCCAAAAAGGGGCCGACAACAAACTTGCAATACCGCTAATCGCGACAAAGCTTGCGGTGGTGATCGCCAACGCTTGGCTATGCTGACTGGCTAATAGTACATAATAAGGCGCGGATAGGGCCGAACAGAGTAACAGTGAACGGGTGATCACAAAGTGGCGTAGGCGTCTATCATCTACCAATAAGCGCAGTTTAGACAGTGCATGCGTCAGCGCATTAGCACCACCTTCAGTGGCCCCTTCGTATTCATCCACTTGGCTGTAAACCGCCGCGGCAATCCACCAAAGCACTGCGCCGAACGCCAATAGTGCGCAATAGACCCATACATGCTGCTGATCCGAGACGCTAAACAATCCGACACCGGCGGCAATCGTCACCGCCCCCGCCAAGCTTGACGACCACCCGTTCAAGCGCCCTCGTTGCGGCTTAGGGATGGTTTTCCCTAACACATCTTTCGAGGCGACCGAGCACAAGCCTCGCGCCAGACTAAATACCACCAGCAAGCCAACAATGCTCCAGCCGGCTACTTGACCGGTTAAAAGCAACGCTGAGATCGCCATTGCTAGGATACACGCCCCTTGAATGACAGAGCCGGCTACCCATGCCCACTTACGTACCGCAAATTGGCGGACATAACCGGCGATACCTAACTGAGGCACTAACGACCCCGCCTCTCGTATTGGCACCAATAAGCCAATTAACGCCAAGGGAGCGCCAACCGCGGTGAGAAGCGCTGGCAAGACAATTTTCGGGTTAGATACCGCGTCGCCAATTTTGGTGAGTCCTTGGCTAACGATGATGCGGAAAAAGTTGCCCGGAACCTCACGACACGCACTGCCATCAATGTCTTTACAGGCACGCGCATCTTCTTCATTAAATAGTTTTTGGTGTAAGTCATCCGCTAGTTTGTGCACGCTTTCTCCCAGTCTTTTTTGTTTTTATTCTGCCCTTATTGGCAAGGCACAGCAAAATCAACGTGATAATGCTCATCATGGCGAACCCAAGACCGCCGCGTTGAAAACTGAATATGTTGCTTTAAATACTGCCCATACGGGGTATCGTACAATGCAGGTTGAAGTGTTGGATCAAAGATAACACGCCAAAGATCATAGCCACGACGCCTCGCTTCTTGATGTAGGGCCACAATGTGTGCAGCCATAGCGGTGTAATCAATGCGTTTGTCTTGGTATTGACCATTCCCATCAAACTCAATGTTGTAGCCCAATTTATTGAGTAGATGTGTCGGCAAATGAACCGATCGCCCCTCGGCATCGACGACCGGTGCCATAAAATCAACCGATAAGCCATTTCTATGGGTTTTATGCGGTTTGAACTGACCACCTGACTCAAAGCCCGTTTCAGCATATTGATATACTTTGTCTGGCTGCTCCGCCTCCAAAGACTGATACGATGCCACGATGATGTCACGCACTGCGGAGTGAACATAGGTTCGCCCCGCCCAACGCGCAATCAAGCTGTAGCCTATGAAATTCGCCCCGTCACTGGGCAACTGTACCCCATTGGCTAAATGACCATTCGACGTAGTGCCATAACAGGTACTTTGCTGCGCAGTGCCCGCCAATGGAAACATCAGACAAAAAACGAAAAGAATGAACGATAGGTACTGGCGATTAATCAGCATGGTCTGCCTGCCAAGTGGGTTTCGATATCGCGTATAAAACATGCGTGGCGAGCGGATGATCTGCCGCCAAATGAGGATGCGAAAAGGTAAAGGGAGCAGCCGGTGTCATCCCGAGTTTTTTCATCACCGCTTGTGAGGGCAGGTTACTCTCGGTGGTAAACGCATAAATTGCCGGAAGCTCAACGTCCTCAAAGCCAATGGCAAGTGCTTTTTGTGCCGCTTCAGTGGCATAGCCTCGGCCCCAATGTGCCGACGCTAAACGCCAACCAATTTCAACAAACGGCTGATGGCCGAGGTCGAAGGTGGGCCGGTTTAACCCCACAAAGCCAATGAATTCCCGAGTCTCCGTCAACTCTACCGCCCAAAATCCAAACCCGTTATCCGCCAGTTTGGATTGAATATGTGCCGCCATCGCATCACTTTGGGCGCGTGAGAGCACACTGGGAAAATAGCGCATGACGTCTGAGTCTTGATTGAGTGCGGCAAAGGGGGTCAAATCGGACGCTTGCCATGCGCGTAGCGTCAGTCGCTCCGTCGAGTACATTGCCAATACCACTCCTCTCTTGATACAAGGCTACACACCATCGAGCCTGCTACTGTAAATCTTTGTGGCGCAAGCGCGTAAGCCAATATTCACGATAGCGAAAATAGCAATAGGTCGAGGCAAACAAGAAAAACAAATACGAAAGCGAAAATACCAAAGGTGAGGTGATCAACGCATGTTTTAACCCGAGCAATACACCCGCCGCCGTCACCGCAATCTTAGCGACCACCCCGAGCAACAACAAAAACAACGCAAACTGGGGATAATGGCTGCTACGAAACGTGATCCAATAGCAAGCCCCCACCGCTGTACTAGCGACGCCCAGCCCAAGAAGATAAGAATGGAAGTGCTCACCCGCCAACACACCGCCTAGAATGCTAAACACGATAATCACAATAAACGTCATGAGTTCCCACCTTTTTTCTCAGTATGGCACTGACGCAAACCGCCGAGGAGACGCCTATTAAGAGAGTGCGATCTTGCTTGCAGGCTCTATGCACACGGTTGAAACTGACAGCTGGCCGCTTGTTATCAAAGCACCATAGCGGTGATTAAGCGCGTCGACAGTGACGATTTGCCCTTGCCGGCGGATACTCACTTTCGTGCCCAAATCCATGCCCGTGAAACGCATCTGCTCATCGCCGCCACTCAAAAAGTGGAAGCGGTCAATCGCCAAATCAACGAGCCGAAAGTCTCGGCGACGACAGCTCAATCGCGCTACCCAGCTTTTCGCCGATATAACTTGCACGGGAGACAAGGCGCGCACTGCAAACTGCCAGCCTTCACTCTCGCCATAAAAATCCATCGGAAAATGCCGCTTAAATTTCTTCTTATCGTAGTAAGATTTCATTTCATTGTTGTCATTTTATTCGCCATTGACTGGCACGCTAGTCTACATAACTATGATGCCGTATCAGCATGCTCTTGCCCAATAAAATTTACGTGTCAAACAGCGGTTACCTGAACAAATTGCAGACAATGATAAACCTACCGCAATCAAGCGTATACATATGCGCTATCCTTAAAAGAGGTGGCGAATGGAGAGGACCCTTCCCTACATGTTGAGAAGACTGATTTTGTGGTGTGTTGTTTCTATATACATGATGTTCGGTATTCACGCTCACGCTGAACAGGCTCAGCCCCGTGTACTATTTATTAACCCCGGTTATGCAACGGAAAGCTTCTGGCATGACGTGGATGAATATGCCAATGCCGCTGCCTCCGCATTAAATATTGACCTAACGATTCGCCACGCCGACCGCAATCACTTCGCCGTGCGTCAAATCCTAGCCGCTACCTTGAGTAAACCCACCCACCCTGATTACATTATCATTGTGAATGAAAAGCTGGCGGCCAAAAAACTACTCCCCATACTGAGAAAATATCCCATTTATGTACAACTTATCTTGAATGATGTCGATCAGCAGACCAAAACCAAACTCTTCCAAGACTCACATTGGCAACAATACTTATTGCCAAGCATTATTCCCAACAACCACTCGATAGGCTATGCAATTGCCAAAGCCATGGTGCAATCAGGCGACAATGCGCCCGGCGAAGCCGTCATGATTTCAGGTGATCTTACTACCCCTGCATCAGTACAACGCGAAGCGGGGGGGAAGCGCTTTTTCGTTGAGCGCTCAGAGATTATCTTACATCAAGTTGTTCATGGTCAGTGGGATGAGTCCATCAGCCAAGAGCAAATGCATACCTTGTTGCAACGCTATCCGAATGTGCGCTATGTGTGGACGGCAAACGATCACATGGCGTTTGGCGCGATGGAAGCCGCACGGCAAGCGGGCAAAACGCCCGGCGATGACATCTATTTTGCCACGGTCAATACCTCCGAGCGCGTGCTCTCTTTGCGAGAAAAAGGAGACATTTCAGCCCTTGGTGGCGGGCACTTTAAAGCCGCTGGACTTGCATTGAGCCGTATTTACGCTCACGGTAAAGGTTGGCCTTTACCACAGCAATGCGCTGGACAGTTGTTTCACTTAATTGAACCTGGTTCCGCTTTTTTCGTACAGTTGCGCGAGCAGGCGTGGGATCAAATCTCGTTTTTGAACATGGCGAAAGGGATTGAAAGCCATTGTCATTCAACCACAAATCAAATGGATAACTAAGTGATAAAACGCGATCTAAACTTACGCGGTCTTCAAGCGCGCGTCGCCTTCGTTGTGCTCGCGATTAGCTTACTTTTTGCGGTAGGGAGTACATTGACGCAGATGTATATCAACTACCAACGCACACTGGCTACGACTACACAACTGGTGGAGAGCCGGAGCCATAACTCGGCTCGCGTGATTAGCCATGCATTGTGGGTCGTTGATTTAGAGCTTGTACGCCGCAGTGTAAAAGGTTTGTCGATGATCCCCACCATTTGTCGCGTTGAGGTAAAAGGTTTTGATGGCACCCACATCACTGAAGTCAATAATACCAGTGGGGACTGTGACGCCAATCATCAGTCATTATTGAGCGTTCAAGGTAACAATATTGGCACCCTAAACATTGTGCTCGACCGCAGTGCGATTAAGCGCAATGCGCTAGAGGGCGCGGTGCCTGTCGCTATCGTCCATTTTACGGAAACATTGATCATTACTCTGCTGATTTTGTGGGTTATCCATCGACTGTGCTCGCGACCGCTCCAACAACTGTCGAATACGCTGGATTACTACCAAACCGACAAAGCCAACCAAACGAGTGTGCCACTCTCGTTGATTCAACGTAATGATGAAATAGGCAAAGTATCTCGCTCAATCAATGCGATGCAGTTGCGTATCAGAGACGACTTTCTACAAAAACGCGTGACAGAGCGCGAACTTCGCCAACATCAAACCTTATTGAAAGAGCAAGTCGAGCAGCGCACCAAAGCACTCAATTGGCAATCAAACGCCAGCTCTCTACTGGCCGATATTTCAATTCAATTTTTACGCGCAGACTCGCAATATATTACTGAAGACGTAGAGAAAATTTTTCCCGATATGGCGTCATTACTCGGCGCGGAAGCCATTGGCTGGTATGCCTTTGACGAATTCCGTGCTGAGCGTCGTTGTTACTGGCCACAAGAGATTGACTTTGCACCCCAAACCGTCGATTTAAGCGATATGCACATGATAAAACGGTGGCTGGCCGATACCGACGCACTAGTCGTTCCTCATGTCGGCCAACTCGGCGATGAGGCGATTAACGAGCGCTCTTGGTTGCGCCAACGGCATATTTTATCGTTTGCCGCTTTCCCGCTAACCGACGGTAGAAAAAGCTTTGGCATGATAACAGTGGCAAATCGCCGTTTACCCTTCATCTGGGATAACAATAAGACGTTGCTTTTAAAACGTTTCGCCACCGCCATCAGTGAAGTCATGATCCGCGAGCGAAACCATTACGCCATGGAAGAGCTGCAAGAAGAGCTAATTGTCGCCAATGAAAAGTTAAAAGTTCAAGCAGAAACCGATGACCTAACCCGATTAAGTAATCGACGGCCGTTTAAGCGAGAGCTAAAAAATCATATCCAACATGGCATCGCCAGCCGATTACCTGTCGCCGTTATGATGATCGATGTCGATCATTTTAAAGCGTATAACGATGAATACGGCCACCTCAAAGGTGACGACGTTCTCACCCAAATCGCGCGCGTTCTGCTCACACAAACGGAACGTTTTCATGGTTCAGTGGCACGCTTTGGGGGCGAGGAGTTTGCGATCACGCTCTCTACCCGCTACGCATCAAAACTGACTGAGCTGGCAGAGATCATTCGCGCTGAGATTGCCAAGCTTGATATCGAGCACAAGAAAAACCCAGATGGTGACAACATCACTGTCAGTATAGGTGGCATTATTACCCTACCAACTCGCGAAACCACCGACTCTTACTTACTCGAAATGGCTGATCAGCGGCTATATCAAGCCAAAGAAGAAGGCCGTGATCGCACCAAAATATTAGATCAAACCATCGAAAAATAGCGAGCTTGCTCACGCCCTACTCTCAATGCCATGAGTGAGTCATGACAGTCCGATGACGGTATGCTACAACCCTCGTAAGCGATATGTTAGCCACCCGCCAAGCGGGTGTCTTACCTCATTATCCAGATAATAAAAATGTCACTGACCCAAGCAGCAGCGCTTCAGACGCTGTCGACGCAGAAAAGGAAGCCCTATGAAAGTCGTCTTTGTCCGTCACGGAAAAACCGATTACTCTTTGGCCGACGCTCGCCAAATGAGCCAACTGGAAAAAGACTATGCGCCACTCCAACGTGCGTGTATTCCCGCCATTCAATCGCTAGCCCATCACCCGAGCTTACAACACGCAGACATCATCCTCTCTTCGCCCTACACACGCGCCTTACAAACAGCAGAAATCCTCAACCGCCAATTGCAAAAAGAACTGTTTGTCGAGCATGATCTCCGCGAATGGCAAGCGGATGTCAAAGGGAGCTATATCCCTCTTTCTGAGCGCGATCGACGCTGGGTTGAGTATCGCGAGCTTTTTGCCAGCGGCAACGAAGTCACAAACGCAGGCTACGAGTCTGCCACCGCGTTATATCGCCGCGTGACCTCGGTTCTCGACTCCTACCAAGCGTATAGCACGATTGTGGTTGTCGCCCACTTTAATGTGATAGAAGCGATTGTGGGTTATCGCGAACAAGGCATTGAGTACGGTGAAGTGATTGAGGTCGACTACCAACCCAATCTCTAATTTCTCCCCCTTAATTAGGCGAGGTTTTACCCGCTAAAAAAGGTAAAAGCGTCTATCCCGAGCAATGACGTTGCCGAGCATTATCAAAAGGGACGCAATAGGCGTCCCTTCTCGTCTTACCGCGTCGCTCCCAGAGCCATTACTCTGTCAGTCCATTGTTCTTAATCACGTTTTGATACCAGTAAAAGCTCTTTTTACGATGACGAGAGAAGTCACCACTGCCATCATCATGACGGTCAACGTAGATGAAACCATAGCGCTTACGGTACTCCCCTGTGGTAAACGAAACACAGTCGATACAGCCCCACGGGGTGTAACCAATCACATCCACTCCATCTTGTGAAATTGCCTCTCCCAACGCCTCGATATGTTGTGACAAATAGCTAATGCGATAATCATCATTGATTTCCCCCGATGCCTCACGTTTATCTGTCGCGCCAAGCCCATTCTCTACCACAAAAATCGGTTTTTCATAACGCTCATACAGTTCCGAAAGCGCATAGCGTAGGCCTTTGGGATCAATTTGCCAGCCCCAATCCGAAGCGGGTAGATGCGGATTCAATCGGCTTGCACTGAATAGAGCATTTTCATCTTCTTCTGGCGGGTTAGCATCGACAATGTTGGTCATGTAGTAACTGATCGCTAGAAAGTCTGCTCGGCCGTTTTCCAAGATGTACTCGTCCTCGTCATGCATCTTGACCTCAATCCCTTTCTCAGCCCATTGTGGCCAAATATAGTGAGGATAGTGGCCTCTGACCTGTACGTCGCTGCATAAATATTTATCCCGCATGGCCCGCTGTGACGCCAGCATGTCATCAGGGTGACAACTCGCCGGATAAAGCGGCATCATGTGGATCATGCTACCTATTTTAAAATCAGGGTTAATGATATGGCCCAGAGCCACCACTTTGGCACTCGCCACAAATTGATGATGTAGCACCTGGTAGAGCGTCTGCTCGGGATGCTCGTGCTCGGTAAAAACCACACCTGAATTACAATAGCCAAATAGCGGATAGTCCCAGTTTAGCTGGTTGTTGATCTCGTTAAAGGTAATCCAATAAGTGACTTTGTCGCGATAGCGAGTCATCACTGTCTCGCAAAAACGCACGAAAAACTCAACCACATCTCGATGGGCCCAGCCTCCGTATTGGGTGACAAGGTGCTGGGGCATCTCAAAATGAGAAAGCGTAATGACAGGTTCAATTCCTTTCTCTAATAGGTAGTCAATGAGATCATCATAAAAGGCAAGGCCCGCTTCATTCGGCGTGAGCTCATCACCAAGAGGAAAGATCCTCGACCACGCGATAGACGTGCGAAAACACTTAAAACCCATCTCCGCAAAGAGATCGATGTCCTCACGGTAATAGTGATAAAAATCCACAGCATCATGGTTCGGGTAGGCTTCATGTTCTTCAACACGCTGAGTAATTTTGCGCGGCGTGCCATGGGCGCCTTTAGTCAACACATCCACAATGCTGACGCCTTTACCGTCGCAATCCCATCCTCCCTCAACTTGGTGAGCCGCCACCGCGCCACCCCATAAAAAGTGCTTAGGAAATACCGTTTTCATTGTTCACCTCTTTGTATCGTCTTCCGCTAGGCTAACGATTTCCACGCAGCTGAAGTGTGAACTGACTCGAAAAAGAATAGAGTCTCCACTGTCACATTAGCGGAAGAATGAATAAAAACACAAATATAACGAAAATTTATGCTATTAACCTATCGAGTGGTTAGTGCTAAGCTGTCTGAATAGACAAATCCTTGCGATTATTCTTCACTTATCAGGAGCTTTCATGAGTCGGTTTAGTAACGTTGCCATTGTTGGTGGCACCCACGGTAACGAATTTAGCGGTATTTACGCACTAAAACAGTGGCTATCTAACCCTGCGATCACAGCCCGCGATAGTTTTTCCACCGAACATATATTCGCGAATCCTTCTGCTTATAGCGCCAACAAACGCTATGTAGACTGCGACCTTAACCGCCAATTCGATCCTAAACTGCTGGCTGATTACAGCTTGGCAAACTACGAGGAAAGCCGCGCGAAAGCCCTAAATCAACAATTAGGACCCAAAGGGGATCCACGCGTCGATTTTATTATCGACCTGCATAACACCACCAGCAACATGGGGCCCACTCTGATCCTATTGACATTAGACACCTTCAATAAACAGCTGGCCGCTTACGTTAGTGAGCGTATGCCCGATGCGGTTATTCTAGTCGAAGATCATATTGAACCTATTCAGCATGCCTTTTTATGCTCGGTTGGCAAGCAAGGTGTTATTGTTGAAGTCGGCCCACAGCCCCAATCTGTGCTGCGTCATGATGTGATGGAATCGATGCAAGAAATGACGACACACATTTTAGACTTCGTGCATCTGTTTAATATTGATAAGGTGCCAGCGCTGCCTAAAAGCGTCACCGCGTACCGTTACAAAGAGACACTACATTTACCGCAAAATGAGCGTGGGGAGCGTATTGGTATGGTGCACCAACACGTTCAAGACAAGGACTTTCAGCCGATAAAGCCCGGTGACCCACTGTTTATGTGTTTTGATGGCAGTGAGTTAACATGGCAAGGCGACTACACAGCCTATCCGCACTTCATTAATGAAGCAGCGTATTACGACAACAATATTGCAATGTCGATGGCCAACGTATTTACCTTCACGGTATAACCTGTCTCACACCTGACACGCTCAGTAAGCGCGAGCTGCTGGGATTTGTACTACGCTTAGGCTAAGCCAAATAGACGTACAGAGCCCAGCAGTGAATCAGCCCATTGACCAGTCCAAACATATTGTCACATTACTGCCCTCGCTTTTTCGCCATCTCGATACGGCGGTTGTTATTGCTGACACAAATCGCTGTATACAACTATTAAACCCCGTAGCAGAAGCCCTATTTGGTTGCAGTCTGGCTGATGTAAAAGGCGCTAGCACGCGCATCCTTTATGCCGAACACGAAGACTTTACCGCAACGGGCAAAGATCGTTTTAACCCACACTCAGTTCACGCGTACTACGATGCTTATGTGGTGAGATATAAGACCGCCGATGGCCATGTATTTTTGGGGGAAACACATGGTGGGCCAGTGTGCGATGAGCAACAAGTTGTCACCATGTATGTGGCTTTTATTCAAGACATTAGCACCCGAGTGGAAGTAGAATCCGCGCTCAACCAGCTCCATTCAATCACATCAGCACGCAACTTAGATTTTTGCCGGCGCGTAGAGCGCATTCTCTCACTCGGTTGTAAACACTTTAATTTGCCTATTGGTATACTCAGCCAAATCCATGGTCAGCGTTATACCGTTCAATACGCGCAGCATCCCGATGACGCCCTACAGCCTGGGCAAGTATTTGACTTGAATGAAACTTACTGTTGTCACGTCTATGAAGCCAACGAGGCACAAGGTTTCCACCATGTTTCGCAAAGCGATATCAAAGCCCACCCCTGCTACGAGCATTTCGGCCTCGAGGCGTATATCGGTGCCCCCATTTTTATTGATGGCGAACGCTATGGCACGTTAAATTTTTCAAGCCCAGAACCCACTCGCCCCTTTATTTCGCAAGACTATGAACTGGTACGACTCTTTGCCGAATGGGTCGGCCACGAGCTGGCGCGTCTACGAGATTGGGAAGCACTCGAACAAGCGCAACAATTGCTCGAAATACAAGCGAATACTGACTCATTAACGCAGCTTTATAATCGCCATTACCTCAGCAACGCTCTCGCTCAAGAGCTGGCACGCTGCGAACGGTACAACAACCCCTTGACGCTGGCGATTGTCGATTTCGATAATTTCAAGCTTCTAAATGACACTTATGGTCATCGGGCAGGCGATATCGCGCTACAGCGCTTTGGGAATATTGTGCGGGAAGAATCACGGACCAATGACATATACGGTCGCTGGGGCGGAGAGGAATTTCTCTGTCTGCTTCCTGAAACGGATTTGAGTGGTGCGGAGGTTGTACTAAAGCGCTTAGTCGAGCGCGTACATAGCGAAGAAATCCACGTCGACGGACAAACCATACGCTGTACCATCAGCATCGGTTATACGGGCTTCTCGGCAGCTGATACACAAGACAGTATCATTCAACGCGCCGATACCGCGCTCTATCTCGCCAAAGAAAACGGCCGCAATCGAATCGAGAAGCAATGATTCACCCCCGCTGTTTGCGTGCCCAGTGGATGTAGTCTTGGATCACAGGCTCAGCGAGTAAAAGGTCGAGGCTGTGTAGTGTGCGACCCAGGTGTTTTTCACTGAATTGGCGATGAATAAAAGCATGGCAAGGCCGACATACCCAAATACCGTGTTCGCGCATGTAAGGTCGAGAAAAGCGCTTGGTGAACCATTTGTTGTTATGACAAGTTTTGGGGATCAAGTGATGGAAGGTCAGCGGCCTTGGGTGCTGACACAGTGCACAGGGCGTTGAAGAAGGCGGAGAGGCAGGCATACAAATACTTAAAAAGAAGGTCGCATCGATAACTGCGACCCTCGTAACCAGCATCTGGCTCAATTACGCGAAGTTGTCACGCAAGTATTCAATAATATCGTCCGACTCGTACATCCACTGAGTTTCACCGCCTTGGTCAATGCGCAGACAAGGCACCATGCCTTTGCCGCCTTCAGTCTGTAGGCGTTGCCATTCTTCGGCGTTAGCGTTCATATCCACCAGCGGAATATCTAACTTGAGCTCTGTCATGACTGCACGCACTTTATGGCAAAATGGGCAGTGCTCTTTGTGATACAAGCTTAGTCCGTTCAAATCAGCCATTATGTTTCCTTCTAGGTCATCAGGGCGGATTTTCAAATGCCGCCAACTGTGTGAATTCATTCCACGTAATGATGACATTGAACTTGGTCCCAACGCTAGTCGTTAGCCTGTTTTATTGGCACCAAATGAGCAACCGAGTGCATAATGGAGATTAACCCATCACCTCAAGGTCGCTTGCTCATAACTCAAACACTGGATAATGTGTTGCGGTAACAAAGACAGTCAATCACTTCGCCTGCCACGTGTGCCACGTTGAATTTTTTATCGCATAGGTTAAACCCATTCCGCTCTAACACCGTTTGTGATGCAATGTTGGTCGTAGATGCCATGGCGTTGAGTGTCACAAGTCCGTGCTCGCGCGCGATCTCTAACGCATACTTTACCGCTCGAGAGGCAACCCCCTTCCCGGTATGTTGCTCTGCAATGCGATACCCTAACGAACCTGATGCAGATACCGCATCAATTTGGCTGATATTAACCCGTCCCAAAAGCTGGCCCTCGGCATCCGTAATCAACATCGATACGTGTTGTCCTTTCTGATGTAAGGCAAGTAATTCGCAGATGTGGTCATAAACGCCTGCTCGGCGATAAAACGCCTCACCGCGCGATTCAATATAGGTTTCAAAATAAGCACGGTTTTGTTGCTCAAAATGGAACAACAAGTCCGTATCAGCCAGGATAAGGGGGCGGATCAGTAACTGCATAACACGACCGAATTAATCCGGTCCATGTTCAAACTGTTTTAATGATTCATTGGGTGTATGCCATGGTGCCTTCGACGCCGTGTGAATGTGAAAATTTGGCGCGCATTGTGGGGCGGTATCCAAAATTCCCAGACGAATATTGAACACATCCTTATTGATTTTATGAGAGAAAAGACTCGACCCACAGTGCCCACAAAACGCGAGAACCGTTTCGGCACTCTTTTCATAATAGCAAAGATGATCTTGGCCCGCGGTAACGGCCACTTTTTCAGCCTCAATACCACCGACTGACGAATAATCTGCCCCGGTGAATTTACGACATTCAGAGCAATGGCAATTACCCATATAAAGGAAGGTATCTGGCAATGTAAGACGGACACCACCACATAGGCAGCTAGCAGAGAGTGTGGACATAAGCATATCCCTATCTAAAGTATCAGACTTTATTGTCTACTCTTGTCTAGTAAAAAACAATTAAAATGTTGCATTTCATAGGCATAGCTATCTATTAATCTTCACCCTCGATGCTTGCCACTTTCGTCCTCTTCCTATTTACAGTGTAAATTCATTGGCAGCGCGTCGACCTAACTAGACGCTTGATGAATAAACGCTCACAATCCTGACGTCTCCCTGAACATATAGTGACATTGGTCACATAAATTATTGCAGTTTATGAAAGCGCCCCGTAATATCATCGCCATTAAATTTGGGATGAAAGTCACATATAAAGTGACAGTATCTACGGACGGGCTGATCGTTTTTATCAAGTTGAGGGTGATATGACACTACCACGATCTTCATGTACTGCT
This sequence comes from Salinivibrio kushneri, assembly GCF_027286325.1. Classification (NCBI taxonomy): domain Bacteria; kingdom Pseudomonadati; phylum Pseudomonadota; class Gammaproteobacteria; order Vibrionales; family Vibrionaceae; genus Salinivibrio; species Salinivibrio kushneri. Next base: position 375,849 of record NZ_CP114589.1, on the reverse strand, counting down.
CGTGCCGTGCTCAAAGGGGCAGGTCGTTTTTTTGCTATCGCGTGCTATCTTGCCGGTATTGCTGGCATTATCCATTACAGTGTGGCGGCACATAACGTGGCGTCAGAGTCTTCACTTATTGAACTCTCACAGTTACTCCTGCTCGTCCTCACCGTATTCACCTTTCGCCGCGTAGCTAAGCGGAATCACGCTCTTTCGCAAGCAGCCAAGCTGATGAGCGGTTTTTTCTTAGTACTGATGATCCGCGAGCTCGACGCCACCCTCGATCTCGTCATGCATGGTTTTTGGAAAGTCCCCGCATTGTTGGTCACCGGATTAACCATTTGGCCAGCGCTCAAAAACGGCCGTGACACATTCACTAGCCTTGCCCACGCACTTAGCGCCAAAAGCAGTACCCTGTTGATTGTGGCATTAGGGTTATTGCTGGTTTACTCGCGCTTGTTTGGAATGGGTGAGTTATGGGAACAAGCCATGGGGGCGATGTATGTAAGAGATGTGAAAAACATCGCGGAAGAAAGCACCGAGCTGGTCGCGTACTCTCTGATTTGGCTTTCAGCACTGAGTTACTGGCTAGAGGCGGAAAAACAACGCCACCCCCATCCACCTAGTGTTATGCATACAGTGGAGCAGGATGTGCCTGCTCAGTAGCTCTTACCCATGCACGTTATCGTTGGACGCCGCCAGTAGGCGGTGTCTCTACTTGATGCTATCATTGGCAAAAAGAGTATCAGGAGCCACGATTATGGCAAGGGCGTTTTTTTTCTTTATCATTGTTTTTTCTGCGCTTTCTTATGCAGATACGGGTGACTCGCCTCAATCCGACAAAGTAATAACCCATAAAAACGAGAACATTTGCAAATCAACCTTTAGCCAAGAGATGATCAGCCAGCAAATGACGTTTAGTAACCAAACTAACGCGCAAGACGTTAGGCGCATTGCCGAGCGTAAAATTGCCGCAGCCCGAAAAAAATTCGCCGACACAGGCAGCTATTGCGATGCAGCCCAAGTACTGATGAACTTTGAGCCTAAGTCCCTCTCTGGCCAGGATGGCGATGCGCAATTTAAAGAGCAATAGAACACAGCCCGCCATGGGCTTACACCTTTTTGTCGGAGTCCAACAATCATAAGTCTTGTTGGTCAACGCACACTTTTCCTCCTCCCGCCTAGGCTGTGATACACTCCCGCCACGGATAAACAAGGGCTTTGATGATGAAAAAAATGCTATTTGTAGTCGCGCTCGCCGCGGCGCTGGCTGGTTGTGACAACGATGAGGTTGGGGACGTAAGCTTGGGGATGTTTACCATGAAAGACATCAAGCTTAACCATCTTGTCGATCCTGTGGTCAGCGGTGTCACTTGCCATGTCGCCTCTGTTGAAGCCGATTTAAGCTTTTCTGACCCAAGCGATAGCGCCATTTCTTGTCGTCAAACCGGCGAAATTACGCCAGAGATGATTGCCAATATCGATAAAAGCGCATCGGGCGAAGTGGTATTTAGAAAGTCGAAAAGTATTTTCTTCAAATCGATGAAGATTCGTCGGATTTTCGATGTGAAAAATCAGACCTTGATGTACCTTTCTTACTCAACAAAAGAAACATCCGGTAGCTTCAAGCATAGCTTGTCCACGGTTCCTCTATGGGGCACTAAGGCATACCAGTCACAACCACAACAATAATCACCGCCACGCCCGCCGGTGACATTTAAACGAGAGCTCGATGAACGAAGTCGAAACACAGATGAATACATGGCTGGATGAGGTGGTGATTGGGCTGAACCTTTGCCCCTTCGCGGCGAAGCCTCGTCGCAAGCAACAGATTCAGCTCACTATTTGCGACGCTCAGGATGATACCGAGATTTTAACCGCGATTTATCAGGCTTTAACCCATCTTGATCATACCGACCCTGAGATCACCGACACCACGGTAGTCGTGGCGCCCAACGCGCTCGCTGACTTTGACCATTACCTCGATCTCATCGATGCCACCGAGGCGATGATTGACCATTACCATTGGCGAGGGGTTTTCCAAGTGGCCAGCTTTCATCCCGATTACTGTTTTGAGGGGTGCGCCCCAGAAGATAGTGAGAACTTAACCAATCGCTCACCCTATCCTTGTTTTCACTTAATCCGTGAGGCCAGTATGTCACGTGCGCTTGCGCATTATGGCCAAGATCCAGAACACATCCCCGCTCGTAACATTGCGCGTGTTTCAGCACTGACCCATGAAGAGCGTCAAACACTCTTTCCTTGGATAAAAGCGTCATCAGACTGAACCACTACCTGGGTTTGGGCGAGGTGTTGTCCCTCAAGCGTTAGCGATAAATGGTCACCGTTTTGCAGCACACCAACCCCTTCGGGGGTGCCCGTTAACACAATGTCGCCTGGGTTCAACCAAAATGTTTGGCTGATATGCCGAATAAGCGCGATCACTGGCATCAACATGGTCGCACTATTGCCTTGCTGCCGCATCTCACCATTGATGGACAATGAAAAGGCGACCGCATGCCAATCATTCGGGACAGGCACAAACCGCCCAATAGCAGCACTCCCCGCAAATGCTTTCGCCCGCTCCCAAGGCAGCCCTTTTTGTTTTAAGCGACTTTGCTCTTCGCGACGGGTTAAATCCAGCGCGAGCGTCACCCCACCCAATGCGTCCTCGACCGCTTGCTCACTGGCCTGAAATAACGGCTTTGTGATCAGCACGGCCAGCTCGGTTTCATAATGTACAGGCACAAACTGCTCGGCGATGGCTAATGGCGTTTCCAAGGGCTGAATCGCACTCGGTGGCTTCATAAATAGAACGGGTTCATCCGGAATAGGGTTGTTGAGTTCGCGTGCGTGAGCCGCGTAATTACGTCCCACACAAACGACTTGTCCCACGGGAAATTCAATTGTCTTGCCTTCTAACCATTGGTGTTGATAACGCATTTACTTCTTCCTTGCTAATGAAAAGTCGATCCCTGACTAATTTTGATAACGAAAAAGGCAAGAATGCAAGACACAGTTGGCATTTCCCGTGTCGTTGACTTGTTGATTTTTTTATCTCGACCAAGGATACAAAGAGAGATTGAAGGGAGCACTTATGCCGCAACATCCATTTGATTCCCCCATCCATTGTGTCATCTTTGACTGCGAAGGGACCTTGGTTGACTCAGAGAAGCTATCTCACCAAGCCTTGGTGGAAACCTTCTCCACGTTTGGCGTGCGTGTTGATCTGCAAGACTCGCTTGATCATTTTGAGGGTGGAAAACTCACCGATGTCCTCCAACAAACCTGTGAGCGCAGCGGGGCGCACATTCCTATCGATCAACTCGAGCCACGCTTTCGCCAGCTGTGTCGCCAATACTTTGAAGCCGGACTAGAGCCAGTTAAAGGAATAGAAGCCCTATTACAGGCGCTTGAGCGACAAGGGGTAGATATGTGTGTCGCATCGAATAGCCCCGTGGAGAAGATGGAACATGCGTTAGCATTAACCGAGCTCTTGCCCTACTTTGCGCATCGCTTGTTTAGTGCGTTCGACACCAATAGCTGGAAACCCGCACCAGATCTGCTCCACTACGCTGCGATGAATATGGCATGCCCAACATCACAATGTGTGTTTGTCGACGACACGAATAAAGGCATACAAGCTGGGATCAATGCGAAAATGCGTACTATCCACTTTAACCCCAACCCCAATGTACCCACAACAGATCACCCTTTAGTCACTCGCTTGTTTAGCAGTGACGCGTTATTGCATTATTTTCACAGCGCTAGCATGACCTTAGCGCGCTGAGTGGCCGCATAACGCGACCGCATGTTGCCGCCACCACTCCTGATCAAGCCGAACGGTGCGTGACGCACCGCTATGCTGCACGTTCCACTCGCGCACCACCTTTAATACAGGTGTACCAGCGGGTACCTCCAACACAGCCGCACGATCACTGTCTAACGCTTCCCATGAGCTCAACCAATCCAAATTCGCGTCTGCTGGCGTGTTTAACAAAGTAGCCTGTTCGCCTGATTGCCATACGCAGGGGAAATAGTCTGGATGGAGAAACGTGCGCACAAAACCAACAGGGAGTTGACCAATCTGAATCCGCCCCTCTCCTTCAAAGACCTGCGCAAATGGAGGCAGTTGCATCTGATCACTCACCGCTGCTGACGCCATGGGCGTCTTTTGCGATAGCCAAGAAAATTGGCCACCATGTTGAGAGAAATCATGCTGCCAATCAACGAGTTGGCTAGGATCATAAGCACAAGGAGTGGGCGCCACAAACCAGCCACGTCGCTCTCGCCGATATATGCGTCCCTCAGCCTCAAGCACCGCAAGTGCTTCTCGCAACGTGACCCGCGTGGTTGAAAAGGTCTCTGCAAGCTGGCGCTCGCCAGGGAGCTTTTTTCCCGGCGGTAATAAACCGCGATCGATTTGCGCTAATAATTGCTGGCGTATCGCCATAAACTGCATCATGGGCTGTCAGGCCTGCGTCAGGTTTGTGCCACTAGTGTGATCTTTCTCAATTTGCTGTCAAAACCTGACCATAATGTCCAAGAAATAAACAGTGATTAAGATAGAATCGCCAGTCTACTCGTAATCGGAGCAAAGAACAAAAGATGCCATTAAGCCACATGCGCAGACATACTCAATCCAAACTCGACCGACGTCTCGTGTGCGCCGCGCTTTTGTTCTGGTTCAGTTGGCTGCCCTTTATCGCCTTTTCCAGTTACGCAGATGATAATCAACTGTCTGATTATTTTATTGAAACCTGGACATCGGCTAACGGGTTGCCGCATAACAGCATTAATGCCATCGCCCAAACCTCTGATGGCTATTTGTGGTTTGCCACCTGGGAAGGCGTGGCACGTTATAACGGTTTAGAATTTGTTCGCTTCGACCGCGGCCCTGATACACACATGCAAGACTCTGGCACCCGCGCCCTCGCAACAGGGCCAGACAATCAACTTTATGCCGGCGGTGCGCGAGGCAGCTTAGTAATGCGCCAAGGCTTTTCATGGCATGGCCTTCCCACAGCACCCAGCCTCATTAATGATGCGCTTCATGACCAAACAGGTGGCTTGTGGTTAGCCGTAGAGGGTATGGGGATTGCCTACTACGCTCCTGAACAGCTCTCGCAACCCGACCCCACCCCACAGACATTTATCGATACCATCAGTAGCTATCACCTGACCCAGACCGCCGATGGTCAAGTCTATGCGGCCACCGAAAAAGGGGTCTATCAACTATCGTTGCAACATGGCGCGACGCCTCTCTCTTTTCACAACCTGTTTCGCAAAGCCTTTTATGTCGCAAGTGGTCAAGATGGCAGCCTGTTAGTGGGATCAGAAAATGGTGCTTGGCGCTATAAAAATAAGCGCTGGGCACCACTGGCGAGTGAGCTGCTCCACCAAGCGATTACCATGGTTGAACAAGACAGCCGTGGTGCCTATTGGTTCGGGACCCTTAGCCACGGTATTGCTCACATGAAAGACCAACATATCGATTTTCTCGATGATCACCGCGGACTGCCCAACAACCGGATATTATCCTGGTTTGAAGATAATGAAGGCAGCATTTGGATAGGAACCAATGGCGGGGCGATGCGGCTTCGATACGCACCGTTTGTGACCCTGACAAAAGACAATGGGCTGGCCGGTGACTATGTGCGCACCGTACTCGCTGGCAACAGAAATACGGTGTGGGCAGGAGCCAGTGAGGGGTTAAGCCAAATTGATATCGTACACGGAAAAGCCAATGTATTGGCCGACAATATATCGGTGCTAAGTCTCGCGCCTCGAGCACAAGGTGGAGTGTGGGTGGGTACCTACCAACAAGGTCTCTATTACTGGGATCAAGGCGCCCTTGTTCCGGCCAAACCACTTAATGCGCAACTGCCCGATAATGAAATTAGGGCGATCGTCGAGCGTGATGGTGTATTATGGATAGGCACACCACGTGGTTTGGTCAAGTTTTCGTCTCCCCCAAGCAGCCAATCCGCGCGCTCGCCCTCCGTTTATCAAAAGCGTGCACTCTACACTAGTCATAATAGTGCCCTACCCGGCAACTATATTATGTCGTTAACCTTCGATGATACGGGCAAGCTATGGATAGGCACAGGCAGCGGAGCCGGGTATCTGCTCAAAGAGACCATCACTCCACTCGATTTCACCGAGCAAGAGCAGGCACAATATGTGTTTGGCTTTTTCCACGAGCCAGGTTACGTATGGATGGCCACTGATCGAGGTATTGTCCGTTATCGCCAGGCTGATAGCCAACTCGCGTTAGTTGGCCGGCCACATGACCTACCGATTGATAAATTCTTTCAAATTATCAAAGGCGATGACCAAAGCTTTTGGTTGTCCAGTAATCGTGGGATCTGGCGCATTAACTACGAGCATGCGCATCAAGTAGCGGACAACACCCGCGCGCGTATTGATTTTGAGCATTATGACCAAAGCGATGGCATGATGAACAGCCAAGCTAATGGCGGCTCTAACCCAGCCGCGACCAAAACCACACAGGGTGATATTGTCTTCGCTACCGCCAAAGGGGTAACGAGCGTGAAGCCGGCCCGGCTATCGCAATTACTTAGTCAGCCATTACCGATTGTGATGCAACAAGTGCGATTTGATGGTCAAGCGATTAACCCTGAGGCAAGTAACACCGCACCTGCAGGTACCAATCGCGTATCATTCTCTTACGCTGCCCTCGGTTATACCATGCCAGAGCAAATTCAATACCGCACCCAACTAGAGGGCTTTGAGTCTGAATGGGCCTATCGCCACGAAAACCATATTGCCGAATATACCAACTTACCACCCGGTGATTACACCTTTAAAGTGAGTGCTCGCTACCCTTACAGCGACTGGAGCAATGATATTCTCACCTATCGTTTTACAGTGACACCCTCACTATGGCAACGATCAGACATACGCGCGCTAGGGTTCTTGGCCTTAGTCACCCTCGCCTACTGCGCCTTTATGTGGCGGATTCGCCGTATGCAACAAAAAGAGATGCAGCTAAAAGCCTTGGTGGAAGAAAAGACGCACGCTTTGCAAACACAAGCTGACGACTTTGAGCGTATGTCGAAAGAGGATGCGTTAACGGGTCTGGCTAACCGTCGCGCCTTTGATGAGTACTGGCACCTAGCCTTTGATGAAGCCAATCAGTCAGGCCAGCCCTTGCAAGTAGCCATTTTAGATATTGATCATTTTAAGCGCATTAACGATCAGTATTCCCACCTGGTGGGCGATCAGATTATCCAACGTATCGGAAGCTTTTTAGATAACGAGCGCGAGCAGTTAAGTCATATCGCCCGCTGGGGCGGCGAGGAGTTTACGTTGCTGTTTGCGGGGACACCGGCCGATGGGTATAGCTACTTTGATGGATTACGCCGTCGTATCGCCGCGTTAACGCTTGACGATATCGCGCCTTCGTTACGAGTCACCGTCAGTATCGGTATCGCTGGCAACCACCAGGCTACCGACTATGTTGATGGGCTAAAACAAGCTGACCAAGCCTTGTATCGCGCCAAACGCGACGGCCGGAACTGTGTGCGCCAACGTGGCGGACACGAATCTTAGTCATCCTAAGTGGCGCGCCAAAGAAAAAAGGAGCGCGAATGCGCTCCTTTATACGATGCTATGAATAGCGGCTTGATGACCAAGGCTTAGGCCATGGTTTCTAAGCTCTTTTCATAAGACTCATATTGCTTTGATACCGACTCGCTTGGGCCACCCGTTGCTTTACTCACCAAAATGGCACCCAATCCTGCGAAGATAAAGCCAGGGACGATTTCATACAAATCGAAAATGCCACCTGAAAGCTGTTTCCATACCACAACCGTCACACCGCCGACCAAAATCGCCGTCAGTGCACCATTGCGGTTCATGTCACGCCAGAACAGGCTTAACAGCAGTGCTGGGCCAAAGGCAGCCCCAAAGCCCGCCCATGCATAAGACACGAGGCCGAGGACTGAGCTTTCTGGATCCATCGCTAAGCCAAGCGCAATCGCCGAGAGTAAGATAACAGCGCCACGACCAACCATCACCACTTCTTGCGTAGAGGCATCTGGACGGAACACCTGCTTATAGAAATCTTCCGCTAACGCAGACGACGAAACCAGTAGCTGTGAATCCGCGGTACTCATGATCGCAGCCAAAATGGCGGCGAGCAGGATACCCGCGATAACAGGGTGGAATGCCGCATTAACGAGAAGCATGAAGATTTTCTCGCCATCCTTCAGATCGGCTGTCATGTCGTTTTGTACGTACAAAATGCCCACCAGCCCGATAAGCACCGCACCAAACATTGACAGCGCAGACCAACCAACGGCAATACGGCGCGCGGTAGTGATGTCTTTGTTTGAACGGGTGGCTTGGAAACGTGCCAGGATATGTGGCTGTCCAAAGTAACCCAGTCCCCACGCTGCAAGCGATACAATGCCGATCCAAGATAGCGGCTCGCCCTCAACATCACGCCAGAGCGTCATCAACTCAGGGTTAACAGCCGCCACATCGCTGCCAAGCTTAAAGGTGCTCCCGTCCATGATCACGAAAGGCACAATAAGCAGGGCTGCCGCCATCAACAAACCTTGTACCAAGTCAGTCCAAGATACCGCCAAGAAGCCACCGAACAAGGTATAAGACACGACACAGATGGTGCCAATGACCACCGCGGTGGTGTAATCAAACCCAAACACCGTGGTGAAGAGTTTGCCGCCTGCAACCAAGCCCGAGCTGGTGTAGAAAAGGAAGAAAAGCAAAATGAAAAAAGCAGAGATGGTTTGCAGCAGTTTTGATTTGTCTTCAAAACGACGGGCAAAAAACTCCGGTAACGTCAATGCGTTATCTGCTTCAATACTGTATGTACGCAGGCGTTTGGCACAAATTAACCAATTCAGGTAAGTGCCTAACAGCAAACCGCCTGCTAACCAAAGTGATTCCATTCCCGCAGCGTAGGCATAGCCAGGAAGACCAAGCAGCAACCAACCACTCATATCTGATGCACCCGCTGACAAGGCAGCAGGCCATGGGCCTAACGAACGCCCCCCGAGGAAGTAGTCTTCGGAGTTGGATGTGCGTTTGTAGGCATATACACCAATGGCAAGCATCATGATGAGATATGCCAGAAAGGTTGCACTGATGGCATAGCTATTGTCTATCATATCTGTCCCTCAATTACATGGCCCCAATCGGGGCCATTTCTGGAAAGTTAATGTTCACCACTGCCGAGTTCCAGAAGCGTGGCATTACCACCTACAGCAGTGATATTTATGGTTCGGGTGCATTCGGTCACAAAACGCAACACATAGTCGGGCGAACCAATCACGGGATAATGAGCCGTGTCAGTTTCTGCAACCAGTGTGGCAATCACACCCTTACGTTGCGCGAGCTGGCGGTTGACGTGTCGCACGTGTGCGTCTTCCCCTGTCGTTGCCAACCCGACGATATGCGGATGAGCCAAGAGATCGTTGAGCGCATCAATACTCACGCGCACGGCCACACGATCTGGACATCCGGCTTTAATGAGGTCGGCCAGTACAGCGTCGACCATATCAGCGTGAGTGCCCTCAACACTCACTACCACACAATTACCAGCGACCAACGCAGCGGCTAACTGACCACATAAGGCAACGGGCGTGAGCAATGCGTCTCCCGTCACTGCGACGGTGCCACGTCCTGCCGTATAGAGCTCGTTAGTCTCCCCTGTTGGCCCTGGTAATTCATGTACTTTGTTGAGCAGTCGATCTGCGCTATCGCACTGAAAACGGATCATGCTCGCCGCTTTGGCAAAGTCATCTCCCCGTGCCGCAACGGTCTCAGACCACCGCTGTAATAGAGTGATGCGTCCTGCAACGGTTTGATCGTTCCAGTCTTCCCATACCGCGTCACACTGCTCCAAAACGTTATTTAATTGCTCCATCACGCTTCTCCTGATCTTGATACCAACCGGCTTATTGAACGTTTACTGACGCTTGTGTAAAGCGGTAGAGATAATGTGGTCCGCCCGCTTTCGGGCCGGTGCCTGACAGGCCACGGCCACCAAAAGGCTGAACCCCCACCACCGCACCCACTTGGTCGCGGTTTACATAGCAGTTACCCACGCGCGCTCGGTGCTCAATGTGTGCACACGTGGTTTCATTACGGCTATGCACACCCATTGTCAGGCCGAAACCAGTACGGTTGATATCATCAATCACTTTGTCGAGCTCGTTGGCGCGATAGCGAACAATGTGCAAAATCGGACCAAAGTGTTCTTCGCTCAGCTGGTCAATGCTGCGAATTTCAAAGGCTGTCGGTGGGACAAAGGTGCCTTTATCACACTCAGATGAAAGCGGGACTTGGGTGACCAACTTGCCACTGCGCTTCATTTGTTCAATGTGAGCGAGCAATTTGTCTTTCGCGGTTTGATCAATCACCGGTCCCACATCGGTAGAAAGCCGCTCCGGACGTCCGACAGACAGCTCCGCCATCGCCCCTTTAATCAAGTTAATCACACGATCAGCGATATCTTCTTGAATGTATAGAACACGCAAGGCTGAACAACGCTGCCCCGCCGAGGCAAACGCGGAACGCAACACATCACGCACTACCTGCTCGGGTAAGGCGGTACTGTCTACTAGCATGGCGTTTTGTCCGCCGGTTTCTGCCACCACAGGCACAGGATCAGCGTCACGCTCGGCCAACGTACGTGTGATGCGTTGTGCAGTAGGTGTTGACCCTGTAAATGCCACGCCGGCAATACGGCTGTCTTCGGTTAATGGTGCCCCCACCACAGGGCCGCTGCCCGGAAGCAGTTGGATAACGCCTGTTGGGATCCCGGTTTCAAGTAGCAACTCAATCGCGCGATAAGCGATAATGGAGGTTTGCTCTGCCGGTTTTGCCACCACGGTATTACCGGCCACCAGCGCCGCGCTGACTTGCCCCAAGAAGATAGCTAATGGGAAGTTCCACGGGCTAATACAGGTAAATACACCACGACCTTGGTAGCTCACGGACTGCATCTGGCCATCAAAGCCTGTGTATGAAAGCGGCTCGCCCTGCAACGTTTTGGCCTGCTCGGGGTAGTAGCGCAAGAAATCGACCGCTTCACGCACTTCATCAATGCTGTCGTGAATCGTTTTACCGGCTTCGCGATGACAAATAGCCACCAACTCACCTAAATTCGCTTCAAGTTTATCAGCCAGGTCAAGTAAGTACTTACCACGTTCACTGACCGCTGTTTTCGACCACTCTGGGTAAGCATTCGCGGCAATATCTAGCGCATTGTTGACTTGGTCAGACGTTGCCCAGTCAACTTGGCCGACTGACTCTTCGCGATCATAAGGCGCAGCGATAGGATGCGTGTCACCGGCTAGGCGCTGACCATTGACAATGGGGCCAGCCTGCCACTGATAGGCGCCCATAAAGGGAGCGATGCTTGCGGTGAATGGCTGCCATTCAGAGTCGATATCAGTGGCCACACCTTGAGAGTTCTTACGCGACGCGCCAAAGATATCTAACGGCAGGGGGATACGATCGTTATGCAGTGTTGGGTGAGCGCGCAGTGTATCGACAGGATCGGCGATAAGATCATCAATCGGGCAACGAGCGTCGACCAAGCGGTGAACAAAAGAGCTGTTTGCGCCATTTTCCAATAAGCGACGCACCAAATAAGGGAGCAAGTCTTTGTGGCTGCCCACTGGGGCATAAATGCGCACCTCGGTGTTAAACAACGCTTTTGCATGGTTGTACAGCGCGTCACCCATGCCATGAAGGCGCTGGAACTCAAAGTCTTGATGCGTTGCCATCGAGGCTATCGCGGCGATGGTATGGGCGTTATGACTGGCAAATTGCGGATAAATGAGGCCGCGGACATGCTCGCTCAACAGAAAGCGGGCACAGGCGAGGTATGAGACATCAGTGGCTTCCTTGCGCGTGAATACCGGATAACCATGGTGCCCACCTTGCTGACACAGTTTAATCTCGCTATCCCAGTACGCCCCTTTTACCAAGCGCATGGGGATCACATCACCTTGCTCTTTTGCTAACGCTGCTAACCAGGTAATCACAGGGAGCGCGCGTTTTGAATAGGCTTGCACCACCAGACCAAATTTCCCCCAGCCCTGAACCACAGGGTCGCGATAGAGCTTTTCAAATAAGGCTAGCGAGAGTTCTAGACGATCCGCTTCTTCAGCATCGATGGTGATAGCGACATCTTTTTCACGGGCGCGCTTGAGCAGTACCAGCACAGTATCGAACATTTCGTCCATCATGCGCTCGTAGTTAGCCGCTTCATAGCGCGGATGCAAAGCCGACAACTTAATTGATACTGATGGCGATGGGCCTTGGTAGCTCGATTTAGCATCTCCTACAGACTCAATCGCTTGTAAGTAGTCCGCTAAGTAGGCTTTAGCATCTTCTTGAGTGAGTGCCGCTTCCCCTAACATATCGAATGAGTAGGTAAAGCCGTTATTGCGTGGGCCCTCACCGTTTTTTTGCGCCTCATCAATATCACGGCCAAGCACAAACTGGTGGCCCATGATTTTCATCGCCTGATGCATGGCTTGGCGAATCACCGGCTCGGACATTTTGTTAACAAGACGGTTTATAACAGAGGCCGGTTTCCCTTCGGTACTTTCATCCAAGGTCACCACTTTTCCGGTGAGCATCAGCCCCCACGTTGAGGCATTAACAAACAGGGAATCGGAATGGCGCAAATGGGCTTTCCAGTCTGCAACACTCAGTTTATCGCGGATAAGCGCATCGGCCGTATGCGAATCAGGGATCCGCATCAGCGCTTCAGCCAGGCACATCAACAAAATCCCTTCACGGGTATCTAGGCTGTACTCCAGCAAGAGCGCATCAATCATTTGGACCGCTTTTTTATCCGCCCGCACCTGCTCAATTAACTGCGTGGCTTGACGACGTGTTTGCTCACGCTCACTGTCAGAAGCTTCCGCCAAGGGAATTAACTGTTGAAGCCATAGGCTTTCGTCAACGCAATACAGCGGCGAGATTTCAGACCAGATCTGCGCTAGTGGGCGCTCGATAAACGAGGGCTGCATAGCATCGATGGCTTTAAACATAGTGGTATCCTCACTCACGTCCTCCCAAACTCGGGCAGGAAAAATGTTACGTCATTGTTACTTTGCGATCGATTCTATGCGTGGTCTATCAGTAGGGTCTTACAAAATACACCGGCATTATTGCAAAATCCTCCGATGATTAACAAATAAAGCTGTCGATCGCCATAATGGCATAACAAATGAAGTGCATATTATTGATGCCGGAGACGGCGAAAACACATCCGAGCAAGCTTAACTCGCGCCTTTAAACTTGGCAGGAGAGAGACCAAAATAACGGGAAAACGCATTCGTGAAACCGCTCTGGCTAGAGAAACCGCAACTATCGGCAATTTGTGCCATGGTCAATTCACTTTCTTTAATCAGCTGTTTCGCTAAAGCAAAGCGTTTTTCAAGCACATATTGATGCGGCGTGGTGCCTACCTGCTCTTTAAATAACTGGTGGAATTGGCTTTCAGCCAGAAATACGCTGCCTGCTAGCTGCGCCACCGAGATCTTGCGGCTTATGTGCTGGTGAATATAACGGTCAATGATGTCCATGTTTAAACGATGACCATCACGTCGCGGAGAAACATGATCGCGGAAATGGCGATGTAACACACACATCAGGGTATCCGCACACGCACGGCTAAGCAGTAAATCAGAGGGGTTGGCGATCATCTCTGCTGTCAGCGCCTTGATCAGCGTTTGCGCATGGGTATCGAGTTGAAAATAAGGCTCGCGACTAAACAAACGTGCAATGTTGTCATGCATGGACGCATGCCCCACCCATTCTTGGTATGGAAGGTTAATCACCAGAATTTCATTACGGCCTACGCCGGTAAAGGCATGCTCTTGTGATTCTCCCACCAAACAACCTTGGCCTGGGCCCACCAAGCTACCTCGCCCATCAACATCAAATTCAGTTTGTCCTTGCAGACCAATCACGACCTGCTTGTACTCATGGCTATGGTGAAGCTGTTGCCGAGGTAAGGCGATCACTTCAGAGACTCTGGGTGTTTTCGTCACCATGCTCTCCCTCTCAGTGTGAATTACGGGGTTACCGCCAAACATTCAACTCCCTTTTTCAATATTCTGGCACGCTTATCACCCGTGTGCGACCGGATTCTTGGTTCTTATTCTCAACTTTCCGGAACAATGATCAAGTAGTGTATTTTTTACGGCTTCTGTCATTTTGATGCTAAAAATGCGAAGGATCCCTCATGTATTTCGTACTGATCCGGTTAACAACGGCAGTAACGCGATAAAAAAACCACCTCTTAAATGTTAAAAAAACCTAAAAATCAACATTTTATATTTCATTCGATGAAGATATCACTTACTTGATCATCGTTTCGAGACGATCAAACCGGATCAACACCTTGATCATTCTTCCGTTTTATTGTGCCGTCACGCAATCTTATTTGAAGCAAGCCACCGCTTAAGGTAATCTCGCATAAACATAAAAACCATGAGCACAGTTGCACCGATCACGTCGCAGAATGCTGACTGCCGTCAAATAATTAGCACGGTTTGCGTGGCAACGCGGGTTTCCGTGATAGTCTACTTTTTGGACATAGGTATTATTATTGCGACATGCGTAAGCAAGGGAACTATGACAACGAAATATATAAAAGCGTTATGCTTAGCGCTCCCTCCCCTACTGCTAACCGAGTTGGCGTTCGCTGAAAACGCGTCTTCCGCTGATAATCTCGATCCGGTCAGTGAGTTGGTTGAGAAACTCCGCGATAAAGAAGAAACGTTGGAGACTCGAAACGATGAACTGGCTCTGCAGCAGGCGAAATTGGATGACCTTTTGGTCAAGCGCGCGACGTTAGAAGATGAGCTCAGCAACCTGAAGCGCAAGCGCAGTAATGCTAAAGCAGAGCTGGATGCGAAATTTCAGGATTTAATTGCCGATCCGAGCACAGATATCAGCCCGTATCAGCAGGCCTATCAACAAGCATGGCAGCAGGTGAACAACCACCAGCAAAAACAAGCTGCCAACGAGTCCGCCATTATTGAGCAGAAGAAACGACTGGCGAAACTAGAACGAGAACAAGCGTTATTGGCAACAACCCTTGAGAATTTACATGAAGCCATGCGCGAAGCGCGCGCGGAGCGTCTACGTAAAGAACTCACCCAAAAAGACACTATTGAAGTTGTCCATAGCTTGACCTGTTCGCCCAACATGACATTGTCGGCGTGCGCGAATCAAGGCAAGACGTTGACGATGCAAAAAGCCATTCGTGAATTCCGTGGTCAGGTCACCGACTTTGTCACTGAATCCAGTGCGGTGAAACAAAATATCGATAAAGTCGCATTCAACATTCACGTAACTAATAGTGAAGTGGTGGATGCCGGCTTTACCGGTGGCATGGATTACACCACACGGATCACTGCCGAAATGGTTAGCCGCCCTGATAAAACGGCAGCATGTCGACTGCTTGATCTGGAAGACAGATATTGTGTTGAAACCACCCAAGCGCAGCAGCAAGCCAATCGTAAACAGCAAGCAAAACGCTGGGTGAACGTGACAATACGGTCTAACCGTTACGATGACAGTGTGACCATTAATGATGTGTCATACGGCAGCACGCCTGTAGAGCTCATGCTACCCGTGGGTAACCATGACTTAACAGTCACTAAACCTGGTTTTGTGCCTTATGACCGCGACGTTTACCTCGGTAAAGATCAAGTGGTGTGGGCCAAACTTAAAGAGCAGCCTAATCAGCCGCCAAGCCCAGGTAAAAAGTTCACTGATCCTGTTGCCAATAATCTCGAAGCACCGCAAATGGTGGTGATCGGCGCTGGCGAATACAAAGTAGGGCCAGATGCACGTGAAAATGTCGCCATTCAGCAATCATTTGCGATGGGTGCCACGCCCGTCACGGTGGAGCAGTTTGACGCCTTTGTGACCGCCTCCGGTTATGTTACCGCGGCCGAACAAGGTAACGGCTGCAACATGCTGGTGAATGGCGAGATCAACCAAAGCTTAGAGACAGATTGGCGTCAACCCGGCTTTGATCAAGCCGCTGACTCTCCGGTCGTTTGTGTGAATAAAGATGATGCCGAGGCTTACACCAAGTGGTTAAGCCAGCAAACGGGACAGCACTACGCGCTTCCTAATGACGTTGAATGGGAAGTGGCGGCACGCGGTGGCACTGAAAGCGATTACTGGTGGGGCAATGAAATCGGTGTCGGCAATGCCAATACAGGCTGGAGCGGCACGGTATGGTCAAACGACCGCACCTCGCCAGTTAAAAGCTTTCCGCCTAACCCATTCGGTGTTTATGACACCGCAGGGAATGTTTGGGAGTGGGTGAGCAATGATACCCCTGTCGCGCGTGGCGGTGCGTGGAACTTTTCACCTCAACGATCTCGCGTTTCCGAGCGTTTGGAGTTAGGAGAGAATACCAGCGCTAACTACCTTGGGTTCCGCGTGGTGCGAGATATCAAAACACCTTAATCTCGCCACACTGAGTCTCGTCACCATGGTAGAAAACAAACGCCGCTATTCTTAGCGGCGTTTTTGTGTTGGGTAGTTGGGTACAAGCCATTTTACCTTGATACTTTTGGCCCTAGACACCGACGCAACCAAGACAAGATCAAGCCCGCTCGAGCGAGCGACAATCAACAATCTTTATATTAAGTTGCTTGATTCCATGTCAATAGGTCAAATCCCCCCTACCCAACGTCTAATCTTCTGGATATAGTAGGCCTCGTAAACGTGATTTGTCCCGATGAATACGTTTATAGCAGTTCCTAACACTGTTAGGTGCAGTCAGATACCAGCGTCGTCACTTACCCTCAGGCAGTCGCTTGGTATCTCGACAACCTCTTCTACACGTCGTACAGGATATGTCCTGAAAGGGAAATCTTGTCTTTGCCGGCTTTATGCCGGCTTTTTTTTATGCTCCAATAGCTTGTCCCTTTTTCTATATCTTGATGGGCGCTTGCGTCCAATAATAATAACAATGAATGGGTAAGCAATATGAGTCTCGTTCCCCCTGCTCTGTCTATGCTAGAGCAATTACCTGGCTGCTGGGGCTGCAAAGATACACAGTCGGTGTTTGTCTATGCCAATAGTGAATACTGCCGTCTCATGGGCCTCACACAACCGCAAGACTGCATAGGCAAGACCGACCATGATATGCCCTGCCCAACCACGCGTTGCGCTGATCAATTTCAAGCGCAAGACCAGTATGTGATGAAAACGGGAAAACGACTGCGTGTGCTCGATATTCATCCCTATGCCAATGGCCGTTGGCATGCGCACCTGTTTACCAAAACGCCTTGGTTCAATGAGCAAGGGCATATTTGTGGGGTCATGTTCTGTGGTCAGGAGCTCAGTGATACCGCCATTTTAGAGGTGGGGCATTGGGTGTGCCGTGCAGTCACACACCCTGAACAGGCGTTATCCGATCATCATCATGGTGAAGCTCAGGTGCACCTGACGTCACGAGAGCGGGAGGTACTTTTTCTTCATCTGCATGGCAAGAAACCGCAATTGATCGCGCAGACATTGTCAGTCTCCGTCAAAACCATCGAGAACCACTTTGCGCATTTACGCGAAAAGTTCGATGTCGACTCCAAAGCTGGTTTGTTAGAGCATGCGCTCGCACAAGGATTTGGCTCCGCGATTCCAGAAAGCTTATTAACTCAACAATTATCTGTCGTGCTGCGAGATTAACCAGACAGCTATCAACCCAACGGTTAGCCACCTCGCCGTCAATTCTACTTGATGAGGGCCAGAGACGGCCCTCGTCGTTATCATCAAGGTGGCGTCGACTATGGCGCTAAACGCTCAATCGCCCAATTGTCATCGTCTTGGCGCTGATATAAGAAACGATCGTGTAGGCGGTGCTCGCCGCCTTGCCAAAACTCAATGCTTTGGGGCTTGATTCGATAACCGCCCCAGAATGTAGGGACAGGCACTTCTCCTTTCTCGAACTGCTTTTTCAGCTCCAAAAACTTGCCCTCTAACGCTGAGCGGGCTGATAAACGTTCACTTTGTTTGCTCGCCCATGCCGCGATCTGGCTTTCTTTAGGGCGAGAAGTGAAATACTTAAACACCTCTTTTTTACTCAGAGGCTCCGCCTCACCCATGATATGAACTTGCCGCTCGATAAAGTGCCAAGGAAAGTGCAAACTAATCTTGCTGTTTTTTTTCAAATGTAGCGCTTTGCGACTCCCCAAGTTGGTGTAAAAAACAAACCCCTCTTGATTAAAGTCTTTAAGCAAAACGATGCGCTGAAAAGGTTGCCCATCTTCATCGACCGTGGCGACAGTCATTGCGGTTGGATCAGGCACTTGGGTATCAATGGCTTGTTGTAACCACTGGCCAAATAAATCCATGGGTGCATCGGGTAAATCGTCACGACGTAATCCCCCTTGGGTATATTCTCTTCGAATATCTGACAACTCCATTGCTTTCTCCAATTCGTTTATTTTCAGCTATTTTGCGCAGGTACCTATCGATACACAAGTGCAATTTATTACCGTGGCAACAGAAACTGGGATCAATGACCTCGACGCTTTTCATTTCTCAGGCCTGTCAACGTGAGCCGCCTGCTTGGTCATCGCGCAGCCTCACTCGGAGAATGAGAAAGTCTGCAAAAAATCAGCACCATAGGCTAAGCTTGAAAGACGTGAAACACCCGATGGGGGTCAGATGGCGATACGTGATAAATCTCGCGCGAGCTTGCCCCGAGATGAGCACCTCGACTACATCGATGACAAGACGGCCGCACTTTTACTCAACACGCCGAAAAGTGCGCGAGTTTTGCTATGGACTATCGTGCTATTTTTGGTTGTCGCCACGGCTTGGGCATCACAAGCACAGCTCGATAAAGTGACCGTCGGGCAAGGAAAAGTGATCCCCTCTTCACAGCTTCAAGTTGTGCAAAACCTTGAGGGGGGCTTGGTCAAAGCACTCTTAGTCCAAGAAGGCGACAAGGTGAAGAAAGGGCAACGGCTTATCCTCATTGACGATACCCTCTTTCGGGCCAACTTCCGAGAAAGAGAACAAGAGTTGCTTGGTCTACGCGCAGATAAGTTGCGCCTGCAAGCCTTGCTCGCCGCTATTCGTGTCGATGAAACCGTGCCTTTTGATCAATGGCGAGAAAGCATCGTACTTGAGCGCCAACCGCTCTCGTTTCCGGACGTCTTTAGCACGACACGCCCAGGCTTGATCAAACAGACACAAGCACGATATCAAGAGCAGCTTTCTAATATTCAAAATCAGCTTTACGTAACCGCGCAAAAGATCCGGCAAAAGGAGCAAGAGCTTGTCGAATTGGAGTCTCGAATCGCGAATCTCGAACAAAGCCAAGCCTTCGCGCAAGAGGAGCTCGACATCACACGCCCACTTGCCGATGAAGGCGTTGTCCCCAAAATCGACTTGCTCAAGCTCCAGCGCCAATTAAATGATACTCAGCGTGAATTATCCTCTGCGCAGCTTTCTCTTCCTTCTGTGGTCTCCTCATTGCGTGAGGCCGTTTTCCAACGTATCGATGTTGCATTGACGTTTCGCACCGACCAACAAGAACGACTTAACCAAGTAGAGAAACAAATTGCCGCGATGTCTGAGGGGCGTGTTGGATTACAGGATAAGGTCTCACGCACCGTGGTGACCTCGCCTGTCAATGGAACGGTTAAAAAGCTGCACGTCAACACAGTAGGCGGGGTCATTCAACCTGGAATGGACATTGTAGAGATCGTACCGTCCGAGGATAACCTCTTGATTAAAGCGAAAATTGCCCCACAAGATATTGCTTTTTTACGTCCAGGGCTTAGTGCAGTGGTCAAATTCAGCGCCTACGATTTTACTGTCTATGGCGGGCTGGATGGCAGGCTTGAAACCATCAGTGCAGATACCATCGAAGACGAAGAGGGGAACAGTTTTTATCTCGCCAAAATACGTGCCGAAAAGGACAGCTTGGGCACAGAAAAAAGCTTACCCATTATTCCAGGCATGACAGCCTCCGTCGACATTATCACGGGTAAACGCACGGTTTTGGATTATTTACTCAATCCCATTACGCGCGCGCAAAAGACCGCATTGCGCGAATAAAGAGGCAACAGGCTTTATGGCTTACCACTTTCCTTGGCAACCATCTTGGTTCGTCGCCCTAACAATTGGCGTGATCGCGCCAGCTCATAGCCAGTCACTAGAGCAAGCCGTTGTGACAACGCTTGCCACGGATCCTGAGTTGCGTGGCGCATTTCATCAGCTGCAAAGCCTCCATGAGAGAACAAAGGCGAGTGAGGGAGACTATCTACCTGACATTGATTTGAATGCGGGGATCGGTTACGAACGCATCGATAATGATACAACACAAGCGCAAGATGACCTCGATTTTGCCAGAAAAGATGCCACCCTTAACCTTCGGCAATTAGTGTGGGATGGACAAACACACAACAACATTGATCGTAATCGGTATGAGACTGAAAGCCAACGCTTTCAACTGCGTTCAGATGCCTCCGATAAAGCGCTACAAGTCGCAGAGGTGTATCTTGAGATACTTCAAGCCCAGCAGGTGCTGGATCTCTCTAGCGCGAACATGACAGTACATGAAGACATTCTGTCGGATATTCGTCGCCGAGCAGATACGGGGATAGGCTCAACGGCGGATCTTTCCCAAGTCCAAGCGCGCGTTGCTCGGGCCCGAGCCAACCTCTTGTCAGCTGAAACTAACCTAGAAGATGCCTTTACCGCATTTTTTCGCGTAGTTGGCGAGCCTGCGAACAACCCTGTCCAACCCGTTATTGATGATGCTCGCCTCCCAAGCTCACTGGATAGCGCCCTTGAACAAGCCGTCAAACGCAACCCGCTACTCAAACTGGCGCGCTACGATATTGAAGCGGCAAAATCGCAGTATCAACAATTTAAAGGAGCTCACCACCCAAACATCAGTGTAGAAGTCAGCCAAACTTGGGCGGATGAAGTCAGCGGCGTGGATGATTTTAGTGATGAATTTAGCGCCATGCTACGCGTGCGTTATCAGCTATTTAATGGCGGTAGCGATCAAGCCGATATCCGACGAGGCGCCTATGAGTTGAATCGAGCCAAAGATATTTTTGATAACGCCTATCGACAATTAGAAGAAAGCACCCGGTTAGCTTGGAGTGCGTTCCAGCTCACCGAGCAACAAAAAGACCTTTTGCAGCAGCAAGTTGATGCCGCCTCGGATACAGTGCAAGCGTATGAAAAACAATTTAGAATTGGGCGACGAACGCTGCTCGACCTGCTTAATACTGAAAACGAACTACTTGAGGCGAGACGCGCTTACCTAGACGCAAACTATGATCATTTACTTGCACAGTATCGTTTACTCAACAATACCGGTCACTTATTGGAAGCCTTGAGAGTCTCCTTACCTAAACAGTGGCAAGGAACAGAAGGAGAAACGGAATGAGAGCATTAGGATTGAGCCTGATTCTTGTACTCGTCACCGGATGTACGGTGGCAATCTCTCCACCCCCTACGGCCAAGCAAAATCATGACGTGACCGACAGCGATCAAGATGGCGTGATCAACGCCCGTGATAGATGCACCAAGACACCACGTGGCGCCGTCGTTGATAATCAAGGCTGTCCCAATTACATTCAACCTACCACCGAACGCCAGTCACCCACCGCATCAGCACGACAAATCGATGTGTACTTTGCCCTCGATACCGCAAAAGTGACAACGAGCGCTATAACCGATATCGACGCTATGGCAGACTTTCTGATGGATTACCCTGACACCAAGCTCCGTTTAACCGGTCACGCCAGTGCGGACGGTTCGATATCCTACAATCACGCGCTCTCTTATCGTCGAGCAATGACCGTCAAGCGTGCGCTTATCGATCGTGGCATTACACCGCAACGTATCGACGTGGTTGCCAAAGGAGAGATGGATGCGAGGCATGGTAGTGACCCGGCCGATAAGTATCGGCGAGTCAGTGGTGAAGTATTAAATTTTAAAGGGGATGTCGAGAAAGCATGGACCATCTTCACGCGTCGACCTCAGACTTAAAGCGAAAACATTTATGAAGCAATGGCATATTGCCGGGTTATGTTTGTTGCTCTCTCTCAGCGCGATGAGCCTGACCACCAAGGAGTCACGCTGGGTGGGACAAGTGTCGAGTTTTTATGGTGAACGCGCGGGAAAGCGTGTCACGGCATGGCGCAACATGGTGGAAAATACACAAGGCGTATCAGAGCAAGAGAAGCTGCGCAAGGTGAACGATTTTTTTAATCAGCTGTACTTTGTCGATGATATTGACCTATGGGGCAAAAAAGACTATTGGGCAACGCCCTTAGAGTTTCTTGGCGCAGCGGGCGGTGACTGTGAAGACTTTAGTATCGCAAAATACTTTTCGCTTCGGGAGTTAGGCATTGATGATAAAAAGCTGCGACTGGTGTACGTAAAAGCAATCCGTCTCGACCAATTTCATATGGTCGTTGCGTATTACCCAACGCCATCATCCGAGCCGGTGCTACTCGATAACTTAGACCCAGCAATTAAACGTGCGTCGTTACGACGCGATCTGCTTCCTATATATAGCTTTAATGGTAGCCGACTATGGTTAATGAAAGAGCGCGGCCAAGGCGAGCTTGCAGGCAACGCTTCCCGGCTTGGCCTTTGGAACGATTTACGTAGTCGTATCGACACCTTAAAGATGCAAAAACCGATTAGACAATTTGATAGGTAAACACCGATGACGTTATTCAATCAAATATTCTCGTGGATGCTAGTGATTTTCTTCTGCATAGTGCTGGCCGTCTTCGGTATCGAGCTGAATACCACACGCAACTTTTTACTCAATCAGCAAACCTCTGATGTCAACAACACGGTCAATTCGATGGGGCTCGCCTTGGCACCCTATTTAGAGTCGGATGATAAAGTCGCCGCCGAGTCAGTGATCAATGCGTTTTTTGATGGCGGCTTTTACCGAGAGGTTAATTTGACGTTGCTGTCAGATAACAGTGAGATTATTCGCGAGTACCCTGTACAAATTCAGGGTGTTCCTCAGTGGTTTATCGATCTCGATATTTTTCCTGTGATCACAGAAAAACAAACCATCACCAGTGGTTGGATGCAACTTGCCGAAGTCGAAGTGGTCGCTCATCCAGGTTATGCGTATAAGCAATTATGGAAGTCATTTGTTCAGTTAGGAACAATTATGGCGATCATCTTTTTGGTTGCGTCCGTGATCATTGGCTGGCAATTACAGCGCTCCCTGAGACCGCTTGCACGAATTACTGCTAAAGCGGGCGAAATCGCCAAAAACAAATTTGGTGATCCCATTCCGCTTCCTCCCACGACAGAGCTTAAGACCGTGGTCAATGCCATTAATGTCATGACCGATCAGCTCAAAAACTACTTTGAACAGCAAGCTAAAGAAGCCGATCGGCTACGTAAAACCGCCTATCGAGATGCGGTATCTGGCTTGGGCAACCGCAGCTTCTATGTCGGCCAGCTTAAATCTTGGTTAACCGAATCTGGTGTTGGCGGTATGGCCTTAATCAAAGTGGATCTCATCGGGGAGGCCTATAAAAACCAAGGCTTTGAAACTGGGGATCGCATTGTTGAGCAATTTGCTAATAATCTTACTACCACGATTATTAGCGACGACAGCATGACCGCTGCGCGTTTGAGCAAAGATGAATTTGTGATCCTCGCCCCTAACTCAGACCCTAATGACTTACGCTTGCTCGGCGAGAGTGTGCTAGCCATGGTCGTGGACATGCAAGCGGATCCGACCGGTCTCACCCCGCCTAAGGTAGCGGTTGGGTTAGCCATCAATGGTGGTGGGAACCAGGATGCCAGCGTGCTGCTGTCACAAGCAGATAATGCCTTATCACAAGCACGCAATACGCCGGAGCACCCTGTCGTACTGATTGATCAATCTATCGGTGACGCTGCAATGGGTAAACAGCAATGGAAAGCACTGCTGCATGAAGCCGTGGCCAAAGACCTATTTGTGTTCAAATACCAACCCGCCACAGACAGCGAATCAAACCGACTGCATCAAGAGGTCTTTTCCGCGATAGAAAAAGACGAGCACTATTATGGCGCTGGGCACTTTTTAGGGGCTGTAGAGCAGCTCCAACTGGGTGAAACCCTCGATAAATATGTCATTAGTCACGTGCTCAAAACCTTGTCTCAAGACGCTAGTGTCGGGCCATTGGCGGTTAATCTCACCTTAAGTAGTGTGACTGATGCGTCATTTATTCGTTGGTTGGGTACAACCCTATACCAGCATCGCAAACTGGCCGGCCAACTGTTATTTGAGATCCCAGAAGTCGCGTTTGTCCGTCACGCTGACCACACTGGCTTGTTGACCGATCAAATCCGTCAAGCAGGCTTCCAGTTTGGGGTCGATAATTATGGTCGTAACTTCCAGTCTTTGGATTACTTACAACGCTTTAAGCCCGATTACGTAAAAATAGACTTTGCCTATACCAGTCATATAGAAGACGAGGCCCAAGGGCATGTTTTGGCATCGATTTGTCGCACTGCGCATAACTTAAACATCACCACTATCGCGACGCGTGTGGAAACAGACGCACAGCTTGCCCGCCTTTCCGAGCTGTTCGTCAATGGTTTCCAAGGCTATATCTTCAATAATACTCAGGACAGCCATGGTTAAAGATCCGCTCCTGCAATCATTGATTTATGTATCGCGTTACTTCGGTAACGCGAACTCCCCCGATGCTCTTGTGTCTGGGCTCCCCGTCTCCGACGGCTACCTCTCACCTTTTTTGCTTCCCCGCGCGGCTGAGCGAGCGGGGATTGTTGCGAAAGAAGAAACGATGCCGCTCGAACGCCTCTCTTCGCTGCTCTGCCCAGCCATTTTGCTCATGAAAGATAGCGATGCGTGCGTGGTATTAGAAGTAGACTCACAACAGGGTCGTGCGGAAATTGTTCTGCCTCATGCAGACATGACACCTCGATGGGTGATGCTTGATGATCTTGACGACGCGTATCTGGGGCGACTTTTTTTGTTGAAAAAGCAATATCGCTTTGATGAACGCGCGCCAAAAGCACAAGTGAAGGATGAGAGCCACTGGTTTTGGGGCACACTTTGGCAATCACGTCATATTTACCGGGATGTCTTAATCGCCTCACTTTTTATCAATGTCTTTGCGATTAGTGTGCCACTATTTTCTCGCCTCGTTTACGACAAAATCGTGCCTAATTTAGCCTTCGACTCACTGTGGGTGCTAGCAAGTGGGATTTTGGTCATTTTTATCTTCGACTTACTCCTGAAACTGCTGCGCAGTTACTTTATTGATATTGCAGGTAAGAAAACGGATTTGCTTATTTCGTCGCGCATCTATGCCAAAGTCATAGGGATAAGAATGGACGCCAAACCGCCTTCAGTGGGGGCATTTGCTCGGCATATGCAAGAATTTGAATCCATCCGCGAATTTTTTACCTCTGCGTCGATATCCACTCTCATTGACCTCCCTTTTGCCATTATCTTCTTGCTTGTCATTTGGTTTGTTGCCGGTCCTTTGGTGATCGTGCCTATCCTTGCGGTCACTTTGTTGATCATCCATGCATGGCTCATTCAAAAGCCCCTGAGGCGCACGATTGAGGAAGGGACACGTCTTTCTTCACAAAAGAACGCCAACCTCATAGAAAGCCTGTCAGGGCTTGAGACGATTAAAATATTCGGGGCAGAGAGTCAGTTTCAGTATCGCTGGGAAGAAGCGGTTGCCCATATGGCAAACTGGAGCATCAAAACACGTCGTCTCACAGACTCTGTCCATAACTCGGCCAGTTTTATTCAACAGTTTGTCATCGTCAGTATGATTGTATTTGGTGTCTACCAAATAGCCGCGGGCGAACTGACCATGGGGGGATTGATTGCGGCAAGTATGCTGAGCTCAAGAGCAGTCGCGCCCTTGGTTCAGCTGTCTTTGTTATCGACGCGCTATCACCAAGCAAAATCAGCACTCGATATCATTGACCAACTGATGGCACTGCCCACGGAACAAACCGAAGGTCAGCGTTATATCCACCGCCCGATGCTGCGTGGCAAAATCGAGTTCGATAAAGTTGATTTTCATTACCCCGACACCACTGCCCTCGCCTTGCGCCAAGTGTCCTTTCGGATTTATCCCGGAGAAAAAGTTGGTATTATTGGCCGAATTGGTTCAGGAAAAACAACGCTTGCCCGACTAATCGTCGGCCTTTATTCTCCAGTTCAAGGCTCGGTTGCCATCGATGATACCGAGATATCACAGCTTCATTATATCGACGTGCGTCGCAATATTGGGTTTGTCCCTCAAGAACCGACACTATTCTTTGGCTCAATCAGAGACAATATGACCCTAGGCCAGCCACTTGCCGATGATATCGATATTATGGACGCAGCTGCCCGATCCGGCGTATTAAGTTTCACCCAGTACCATGCCTCTGGACTCGAAAGACAGGTTGGAGAAGGCGGTGCCTTATTATCAGGGGGACAGCGGCAAGCCGTTGCAATTGCTCGCGCCTTTTTAGGCCGCCCACCTGTGATTTTACTCGACGAACCAACCAGTCAGATGGATAACCGTACAGAGCAGTTCATTAAGACCCAGCTAAAAGATTTACGCAAAGAGGAGACACTCATTCTCAGTACCCACAAAACCAGCATGCTGGATGTGGTTGACCGTCTTATCGTGATGGAAGAAGGATGTGTCGTCGCAGATGGACCGAAAAAGGCGGTGCTTCAAGCGCTAAAAGAAGGGAAAATCCGTAAGGTTAGCTAACAGTTTACACTGTAAACCAGCATTAGCCATTAGCTTGATACGGCTTTAATTCAATCGCGGCATTATCATAAAACAAATGTGATGGGCCGTGCTCTGAGTGAACCAGGTGCTTTTCTTCGCCAATAGTGCAATGGACTCGACTCAGTAGCGACTTAGTCGCAATGATGCTGGCCGTCTGGTATCCGCTTTCTATTGCTGCATCTGTTTCTTCCACCAAGGCTTCTATTTCACTTAACGCGGTAGAAAGGTGCTCGCGTGTCGAGCTTATTCTCTCCACCATGGCCGCATCGCGCTTCTCTTCTGGAACCGCTTCAAGTTTTTTCTCTGCCGCCTGGATCTTATCCAATTGGGCACTTTTCTCTTCCCAGCTCTTGTTTAAATTGACGAGTTCCCGTTTAAGTATCGGCAGACGCGGAAAGCAATGTATATACGTATGCGCTCCTGCGCTAGCACCGATAATCACCGCCTGTACTTTTTCGCCAACTTCATGTTTACCGCCCGCCAATGTGCCTTTGCGCTTGGTGGCATCACTGATGACGATTGACTGTCCCACATGGGTTTTGCAATGCATAGCATGCAAGGTGAGTTCTAGGTTTTGATTGGCACAGAGCGTGGCATATTGCGCAAACTTAGCAACGATATTGCCCTCCGCAACCAAGGTGCAATTGATGTCAGAGTCTGCTGCGACTTGTCGACCAATGATCCCATTTTGGACAATAATGTCTGCGCCGGCGGTGATGGTCGCCGATTCCACCACACCGCCGACCGTGACCGTTCCCGATGCTGTGACCTTCATACCCACTTCAACATCACCTTTAATCACCACACTGCCTTCAAAGTTGACATGCCCCGTGCCGACATCAACCGCATCTAAGCTCAATGCATCATCGACAGCCACGCCGTCTTTTTGTAGCCGTGGGATCCCCGCCATGGTCGCCACCAAAATATTAGGGTCTTTATTACTCAACTCACTGCCTGGGTGAGCGGTCAGTGTCATTGGCTTACCGGCAGATGTCGATAAAACCGACCCAGTCACAGTGAAGCCCTCATAACCCGATGTCTCAGGGATCAGTTTAGCTAAAGGCTGTCCTTGCTTAACCATCACCATTTCACCCAAATCGCGCATGTCAACGGTTCCATCTTCACGCTGTTTGGGACGCCTAACACGCTCAGCGGGATCTTCAATAAGATAGACAAGGTGGGCATCTTCGCCCGCAATAGGCTGTCGACCGAATGCGACGGGGACATCAAGGTATTCACCAGGTTTGAGCTTTCCTGATGCGGAGAGAAGTTTTTGTAGGGTCGGCTTTTTTATCCCTCGAACAATATTGGCCTCACGCAACGTAGAGAGAATGTCATCGGCTTTCAACCCACGTCCACCACACGCGCCGTTAACGACCAAATAGGCAGTCATTTTATCATCAGCGATACGCGATTCGATGGTTGCATCGCGGCGTTCAGCAATAATGAAGTCTTCCGGCTCAGCGTCATCCGGTGAGGAATTTAACTTGGTTAATGCTGACTCTATCGTATCATCAAAACAAAAAAAGCCTTCGACTTGGTTGCTCACCAACCAGTCCTTAATTTGTTTTTTCTCTATCGGTTGGCCATTTGTATGCTCGACTTTCCCTGCCGATAAATATACACGCTGACCATCCTGAGAGACGCGGAGGATATCGTCTAGCATCTCGCTTCCTGCCTATCTGTTCCTTGTGGCGGCTTTATTAGCCAGGTAAACCACTTGGCAATGCGCTTGTTCCATCATCTTGTGGAACCTTGCACTCGACTGTCGTCACTGCTTAGATTAGCCCAGATCCTATGCAAGTGCGCGCAATTGTCTCATTTATAATAAATTATACAGGTTTATCTCGCATGGGAGCAGGATCACTGATAAAAACGTGACCAGGATAGGATTAAATCATTGGCCCTCTGCACGACCACCATAGTGAGGCTAGTAGAACAATTTACAGTGTAAATAAGCGTAACAAGCGACAGGGTTTACACTGTAAACCAAGTCACTGGCACGTGTTCAGTTTACAGTGTAAATAGATCATGTCGTCATGTGCGTTTGAACATAATCTCTTATCCGAGATTCCGCGTCTCTCTTTCCTGCCAGTCGATACCTAGTGCAAACAATAGACCAAGGTAATCCTAATAAAATGCGGCTAACCAAAATGGGTAATGTGGCATTTTCACCCTGTTCCCCATAATGACCGATATGATGATATAACCAAGCCTGTAGACTCGAGAGTGCGGCATCAACCCCCACTCCACCGGCGACAAAACCATCGAGTTGTTGTCTTACTTCTTCCGATAGCGGTGCAGTTGGTAACCCTGAAATGATAGACGCAGCAATATCAGTTTCCATCCGTTGGTGGCTAGTGAGCATCTGAATGGGAAGGTTTTGCCTAAATAAGCACAACGCCTGATCACACCATCTCAAGGGCTGTATAGGTTTAAGCATTTGCAGCGAATAACAACCACTGGCTTGATCACGTTTTAATCCCAGCTTAACCGGCTTAAATCCTTGCTTAAACCAAAACGGAGTCAGCGATGCGGTTGCACCAAAGCTAACACCTATCCCAACCACTGAGGATTCAGCGGCGTGCTTATTCACGGCAGCTAGCAACCGTTGACCGACACCTTGCTGTCGATAAGGTTCGGCCACAGCAATGCGTTGCACTCGCCAAAGACGATCATGCAAGACCTCAACGCTCCCCAAATGCGCAGCGACAGATTGGCTAAAAAGATGACCTTTTACCCGGCGTTGTCCTGCGACCACCGCGTGGCAAGTTTGCCAATCAAGTCCTCCCTCTTGACTCACCACACACGCAGCAACCAATTTATTATTGAGCCAGCCGGCAAAGATTAAAACCGCATCATCATCCAGAAGACGGGCTAAGTCATTAGGGGATGTCTGATAGTGGGCCGCGATCAGTAAGGTGAATAGCTGCCGTAAACACGCCTCGTCTCGATGCAACTGATGACGGCTAAGCGGTGCAATCACTATATCGTTAACCCACTCTGTCTCAAGCATATCGGCCTGATCGATCGCTAAGCCGTCATCACAATTAAGTAAAAAGATAGCGTTCAAGGTTCGCTCAACCGGATCATCGTCAGCCCATCGCATGGGCGCCGTGAGCTTTAATGTGCGCCATTGCGGCTGCTCAACATCCAACATTTGCTTGAGTCGGAGAGTAAAAGCACGTCCTGTCCCTTCATAACCATGTTCCGTCGTTGCAATCGCGACGCGACTGTATTGATTAAGCCATTGGCTTATTATCGGCAGTGGGATCGCAGCCGCTTCATCGACCAATAACAAATCTGCCGCTGGCGCGTCTTGTAGCAGTGCATCAGGGGCAATAAAGCGTACCTGGCTTCCTTGATAGTCGATATTTTGCCCCGCCTCATCGACCTTAAGTGTGGCTTTTAAATGATGAAAAAGCGTTGCTGCATGGGCAGGGGAAGGCGATGACACAATGATGCGTCTTGGCTTATTCATCATCAAGTTAGCCGCAGCTATCCCTAGCGCAGCGGATTTACCCCGACCACGATCAGCGGTTAGCAGCAGAGGACGACGCCGATGTCCAGTCACGACTTTTTCCACGGCTGCAATCGCATCTTCCTGAGTCACTGAATGCGTTTGATGTTTCGCTGGACGTTGCTGAGGTAAACGATGCAGCCAATGACAATTAAATGCGACGCTATCGTCTTCACTTAAACACCGAAGAAGGCGTTGCACGGATGGGGGAATATCATCATCGAGGGCGGCGATCCGGAGCACAATTAACGCACCCGCACGGCAGCAACCAGCAATGGCACAAAAGGCTTCGGCATTGAATTGCGCGTTCACCTCTACCACTAAATGACCACATTCTTGTCCTAACTTTTGATGTGCTTGGCGCCAACTCAAACCATGCTCAGTGCTTCCCACAATCAATGGGGGTTGTGTCTCATCAAATCCAGCAAGTACAGTCGCTAAATCCTGATCAACACAAACCAGTTGGCGGTGGGATTGATGCACAGCACGTAAGATAAGCGGCTCAAAAAAGTCTTTCAAAGTGGGTAAGGTCATCATGTTTCCATAAGGCTTTTTACCAAGCGGATAGGGGATGATAACACGCAAAAAAAAAACGACACGCTAGGCATGTCGTTTTTACTGTCTCGATTCCGGCAGAGAAATTAGCTATCGAGTGTTTGTTTAATCAGCGCTAAAATACGCTCCGCGTCATCGTCACTGATTTTCTTGAGGTTAATACTCAAATTGTTGCCTTTACGTCGGTATGACGCACGCCCTTCAAGCAGCGTTTGCGCTTGCTCTTTTTCACTGGATGTCGGCTCGACAAGTTCATCCTTAAACTGCTCAATCAACTGGGTGACTTCTCGCGTAATACGCGTGACACCTTGCGCATCCACCTGTTGCCATAAAGGCGTGTCTCCAAGCTTAGCAACCAGCTTTTGTTGCAGTGACGCGTCGAGACTGAAATACAAGCGGTGCAACTTCACAATGGTCGGCCGTCCCAGCTCAGATACACTCGGATAGGCCTGCAGTAGCGGTAAGGGCAGGGCGGCGGCTTTTAAGGCGCCACTGACCAAGGCCTCACTGCACTGACATGCACTCGCCAATGCTTTTTGATCACTCACTTCGCCACTGTCTAACATTGCCTGCATCTCTTTACCGCGTTCATAAAGCGATAACGGTTTGTGCGCATTCGCGACATCTGACAAGAATTTAGCATGACGAGTACTAATGCCTTTCGCCACGTATACTAAGAAATCTTGTTCCGCAATCAGACACGACATGCGGCGTCGGCTACCGTCGAGAACTTCGATACGACCGTCGTCGAGCCAACGACCCACTGCAGGGTACTGCTGGCCATGCGCTTTTAACGTCACCAAAATATCGGATAAGGCGAGTTCATTCAGAAATGACTGCTCTCGCGCATTCTTGTCAAAAACAGTCGTTTTATCTCGGATCTCACCGGCAGGGACTTTTACCAGCTCAAATTCAACCGTGTGCTCGCCGGCAACTGCCAGTTCAATGACTGCCGCTTTCTCACTCGCTGCACTCTGAGCTTCTTGCGTTGTCGTCGCTCGTCGCTTGTCTGCTTTGGCAAACAAACGCGCATTTAAATCAGAGGTCTTAATGGCCATTTTTCTTGATTACTCCTGATTGAGCTGAGACCAGTGGCTATGCAACACACGCTCAAGTTCTAAACCGACTCGATGGACGGCATCTTGGGCTGTCGACAACGTCTTCTTACCGCCCTCAAAGTCTTGTGAGGTAAGATCAAACACTGTGCTATACGTGTCGGCACATGTCTCGAAGGCGCGACTTCTTGGAATGGTCGCCATCATTACTTGTTCACCCAAAAGATAATTCATTTCAGTTAAGACCGAAATCTGTTTTTTGTTGTCGTCTTCAAACATAGTCGGCATCAAACGAACAAACTCGAGCCCATGCCAGTCTTCAGGGAACATCTCATAGACTTGTGGTAGGTGCTGGAAAAAGTTCACTGTCGACGCCCAGTCCAGGCGTTTTGCCGCACAAGGGATCACTAACGAGTTCGAGGCATACATCGCGTTCCACACCAGCGGATCGATATGCGGGCCTGTATCTATCATGATAATGTCAAACTCGTCACTGATTGGGTCGATGACCTTTTCTTGCAGTAACTCCACCACATTCAGAGATTGGCTAGTCGCTAATGCTTGCCATGCTTCAGCATTAAACATCGCATCCTCTGGGAAGGCCGCCATGGTTTTTAAGTTTGGATACTGTGTCGGCAGTAGGACATTACGCATCATGAAGTCTTTGTCTGCAGGCTGGGGCGTATTATCCAACATAACGTCAACAGCTGAGTAAATCCCCTCTTGCTCTGTCAAACTGATTTGTGGATTGAGGAATAGCCGCAGTGAGCCTTGTGGATCCAAGTCAATTAAACAAATGCGATAGCGCTTTTCCAAATTGAGAGCCATACATGCCGCTAAGTGCACCGCACTCATGGATTTACCTGTTCCGCCTTTCTGGTTTTGGATGTTCACCACCCAAGGCTTATGGGTTTTTCCTTTACGCTCATGAAAAGTCGGTACGTTAGCCGCATCCATGATTTGGTGCGCCTCATCGAGTGTTATTGAATAATGGTTAGCATTATTTTTAGTAAACTGATGCCCCTCTTGCTCCATACGAGAGATCGCTTCATCAAGCTTGCGCCGCGTTAACCCAGAACGCGTTTCCATTAATGCTTTTGACATCGGTGGAAAGAGTTGGTCGTGGCGCTCTTCCATCACAATCTCGACCCGATCAGACTGAACCTGTTTCGTCTGCGCGGCGATATTGCGAAGGTTTTCAATCGTCTTTTCCCTATCCATATTCTTTTTCGCCTTAACGAGAAATAATTGCCGATTGTACAGCACATTCCATCTAAGACAATAAAAAGGTGAACAAAAGCCAATCAAATAAAGATCCTGCTCACAATTGTTATTATGGATGATTGATGAAAATACCAACGAATATCCGCTTATACTCACCTCGACAAACCATGCGATAAGTTCAGCAGATTTAAAATGTCACAGCGTCACTTATTTACAATGTAAACAAGTCGAATAACCGGAAGCTTATCTTTGAATGGCTAATTTACGGTATCCGGTCTTTGAACCGAATTCATCGCGTCTTATCCCTGAAGCGGGGAAGTCGGTTTGAAAAACATACCCATTTGTCAGTCACCCGATCGCTTACTACCGTTTTGATCATTTTTCCCGTAACGATGATCAAGGTATACAGCCTTAAAGGACGGAATAACTTGATCATGCTTTCGAAGGTAAAAGCGTTATTTAGGAAGCATGATCAAGCTGAATGATGGGTTAAATCATCCGCAAATCCACGCGACTCGTGTCTGCATTTTGCGGAACAATGATCAAGACTGGCGATAAAGTCTACCACCATGCGCTGTTGTTCGGAACGATATTATCAAACCGCCAAATTACGGATAACGTCAGGTGTAACAAGGGATCGAGAAGGATCCTGTCATTAACTCCGTATCAAGTGGCTTAAACAACGGTTTACATTAAGATGATCGAACAGCACGATCCCATACATGATCATTGTTCCAATAACCGGACACATACATCCGAGTGACGGTTATACTGTTAATGTCATCTCGATTTGATGGATTCGAGGGAAATAGTCGCTAACCTTACTGGCAACATGCGCGCTTTTTCATCGGATCGGCTAAAAACGCGCTATCTTGATCATTGTTCCTACGCCTTATTAGCCGAATTAGCCATCAAATCCAATCACGTCATCACCAGCGATATCTTATAACTGTGGATAAGATGTGTATCACGCTTGATCATCGTTTCAGTTATTATCTGATCATCAATGCGGTAAGATGTTGATCATTGATGCAGGGCTAACTTGATCATCGTTGGAGAGTTATGATGATCATGCCTCCAAGACATTGATGATCATGCTTTCGAGGAAGGCAAAATTATACTTCATAAAAATCATGGTTTTACATCAGCACAGCCGCTCGGATCATAAGATCAGATCATCAAATTAGATCAGAATAATCATAAAGATCAGTTAAAAAGCGCAATAAAAAAGATCTTTCTTTTTGGGTCTTTTTTTATTAGTCTTTCCCTGGAAGAGTGATCGATTTACGGTTTCCGTCACCTCAATTAAAAAAAATGCGCGTTGAGTATGCCCGTGACAAAGGATTTAAGCTGACATGAGTGCCAGTAAACCCGAAAAAATCTTGATAAAAGCCCCTCGTTCCCACAAAGACGGGCACTTATTTGCCGTACACGATCAATTGATTGATTGGCTCGCACAGTATGAGCACTTTAAAGGGGTCACCAAAAGTATTCTAGAGCTGCTGAACTTAATTTCGGTACGCGGTTTTGCCTCTCAAGACGGGTATGTATCGACCACAGAACTGGTTGATGCGACAGACGGCCAACTTACACGCGCAGCTATCCAACAACGACTCCGTGCTGCTGTTCAGTTAGGACTATTCATTCAACAACCCGTGCGGTTTGAAGAAGGACTAGCAGGTAAAACCATGCTGCATCAGTTTGTTAACCCGAGTCGATTGATTTCATCACTCGGCAGTGCAGGCTTAATGACAGAAAAAAGCCGCGATGCAGTAAAACAAAAACGTTCGAAAGCGTTAGCGCAAACGCAAGTCAATCGACAACTGCTTAGTGAGCACGGACTGGGCACACCACCTATGATGCCTGGTGAAAAAGATCAGATTTTGGTATCACCGACCAGCTGGGCTGGGATCATTGATCAAGCGCTCGCACCACCGCGAACAAAAAAGGGCTATCAGAAATCAATGGTGGCGATCAGCGGTACGAAAGCGATCATTGAAACCCGATCGGCTAAGTCGATCATGACGGTGGATGATCTGATGACACTGTTCGCACTGTTCACCCTCACGGTGCAGTATCATGATCATCATTTGCCCAATTACGAGCTACAAACCCAATCTATTGGCAACAAAACACCTATCTATATCACTGATATCTTGCAACTACGGGGCAAAAAAGACAGTGGTCCAGCGCGTGACGCCATCCGTGAAAGTATCGATAGAATCGAGTTTACTGACTTTCAGCTTCATGAGCTGACCGGACGTTGGCTCAGTGAAAATATGCCAGAAGGGTTCAAAAGTGACCGATTTCGGTTCTTAGCCAGAACCATTACCGCCTCAGAGGAAGCGCCCAAAGAGGGTGAAGACGGCGAGGTCAGGATCAAGCCCAACCTTTATATCTTGGTATGGGAGCCTTCGTTCTTTGAAGAACTGATGACGCGTGATTACTTCTTCTTATTCCCACCAGAAATATTGCGTCAACACACCTTGGTGTTTCAACTTTATTCGCTATTCAGAAGCCGTATGTCGCGCCGACTCGAAGATACCATGCTACTGAGCGAGCTTAACCAAAAAATGGCCCGTAATATCGAATGGCGCCGTTTTTCCAGTGATTTGACCCGGGAGCTCAGAAAGCTCGCAGAAGGGAAGGTGACAGAGTCTGTCTTTGCAGTGAACTTGTGGGGGTATCATTTAACGTTAACGCGCGAAGATGAAGAGAAAAAGTATCCTGACTATCGAATGGATATAAAGTGCAACGTGGATGAAGTGATTCGCTACTCTCGTGCCAAAATGTATAACGAGGGCAAACGCTCGCTGGCACCCACCATGCCCAACCCACTGAGAAATGAGATCCTTCCCAGCCAAGACCTTGATCAGCTTTCCGGGATCATTGATGGTGAGTTTGAACCTATTCAGCGCAAAGAGAAGAGCAGTGGCCGTTTAGGACGTCGCGTGAAACAACGTAAGCACTTGGTTGAGATTAATGCGGATGAACTGACCATTGTGCTCTCAAAGTATACGTCTGAGGAGGCGTTGCAACGCAGTATCACCGCGTTATCGGCAATGACAGGCCATCCCGCATCCGTGATTACCGAGGAGTGTCAGGGGTATCTCGAAAAACTGGATTGGTTGCGCGTGGGTGACCAAGTTGTCTCTTACGAAACACTTAGCCGTACGATTGAGTTTTATAACCAACAACAGCATGACAGACACCTTTCTATTGAAAAACTGATATCTGGCCTAGCCGTAAGACGTAAAGTCTGTCAGCGCGTGTTTGAGGGCCATCTCGATGGACAAGTTCTCAAGGCCTTGGATGACATAGCAATGGGCGGGTAGTGAGCGATTTTGCAGGTTGTTGACGTGGTAATGACATCGCCACGCCTCAGCGACGTAAACTGTCTCTCGATACCTTTGTCCTATTGGGTGCCTTGATGGCACCATTTGGCTAATCGCTTGCCAAGCGGGCTTTGCCCGCTTTTTTCTTCCTTGCCAACGATGATGCGTTTCCCTGTTTGGCGGGGGCCACGTCACCTATTGGTTTTATTCTTCGCTTTACAGTGTAAACTGCCTACTTTCTTCCACGCTATACTGGGCTTTGCGAGGCCATGATGCCATTTTTCTTGCCATTGGCGGCGGTGCTCATTTGGTCGGTGAATACGATTGTCAACAAGATGTCGGTGACTGTGATTGCACCTGGCGCGATGGCGTTTTATCGATGGTTTTTTGCCATTTTAGTACTAACGCCGTTTTGTTTGCCGACGTTATGGCGCCAACGACGTGCGGTGCGTTGCTATGCGTCACGTCTCGCTATTTTAGCGTTGTTAGGCATGGTCACTAACCAATCCGTTGCCTATTTTGCTGCGCAAACTACCACGGCGACCAATATGGCGCTGATTATGTCGTTGGTGCCCATGTTGAGTTTGTTGATCAGTGTGCCAACACTCGGGCAACCTTTAACCGCGCGGGCAGTGATCGGGGCCATGTTATCCTTCGGCGGATTAGTCTATATGTTGACGTTGGGTAAACCGCTTTCTCTCTTTCACGCTGGCGCGTCTGTGGGTGATGGGCTGATGCTCGTGTGTGCGTCCTCGTATGCGCTGTATTGCGTTCTTCTTAAGCGTTGGACGATGGCCTTGTCAAACTGGGTCTCAGTGTATGTGCAAGCCTTGTTTGCGGTGATCATGTTGCTGCCAGTCTTGTTGATGGCGCCTAGTTCAACGATCCCCGCGGACGCTTACCCATTGGTGGGGTTTGCCGCCTTGGGTGCTTCGGTGATTGCTCCAGCGGTTTGGCTACACGCTATCGCGCTCAATGGGGCGAGTCGAACGGCGATGTATATGAACCTTCTTCCCGTGATGACAGCTGCTATCGCCGTTGTTGTGTTGGGGGAAACACTCACTCAGTATCACTTATTGGGCGGTGGATTTGTTATGCTCGGCGTGGCCATCTCACAACAATCAAGACGTCGGTCTTACGCGTAACCGTCTACACTCAATAAAACGGGTTCTTTGACGGAGGTCGCCAATGTGGTGGTTAATTGAGTTAGACTGGGTACCTTTGTGGGTCACACCGACACGAGGTCGTTGTGAAGGGGTAGCGTCGTCACCCATCATCTGGTAGAGAGAGAGCAGTAACCCGACATGGATGTGGATGTAACTAAACGCTTAGTCGTTAGTCTGAGAGCGGCACGGCGAAACGAAGCCCGTTATTTTTGGCGCAATATTTATTACTCTCGTGCTTGGAAACAGTATGATGCGCCTTACACACCGATAGAGCCTGTTTCGTTTTGGTCTTTTCGCTTCGGCTTGTTCCGACGTTTTATTGCAGGTGATACGGCGCAAGTGATTTGTGTGGACGATGTGCCTGTCGGCTATGTCACCTTGTATTGGGAAGATAAACACACCCGATGGTTAGAAGTGGGGATCACCATTTTTGAACCCGTCTATTGGGGGAAAGGCGTTGGTCGACAAGCACTGACACATTGGATAGATCAACTCTTTGTTCGTCATCAGGTAAACCGAATTGGCTTAACAACCTGGTCAGGCAATCCGGGGATGATGCGCTGTGCCAAAGCACTAGGGATGCGCGAGGAAGGGCGCTTACGTGCCGTCCGTTATTATCAAGGTGAATACTATGACTCACTCCGCTACGGGGTATTGCGAGATGAGTGGTTGCAGCAAGCGGCGCCAGTGCATCAAAACGGTCCCTCATCCGCCGATACCCTGACCGCTGTCGCCTCAACCATGCACCAAGACCATTCGCTGGTGTGATTGCGGCAATAACCACTCTTCAAGTGCTGTCCGTTCAATCGGGCGAGAGAGCACGTAGCCTTGCAAGTAGTCACATTGGTGTTGGCGCAGCCAGCACAGCTGCTGTTTGGTCTCGACGCCTTCTGCTACCACGGTTAAACCGACGGCATGTGCCATGGCAATCATTCCTCGACACAGGGGGGCCGCTTTGCCGTTGGGTTGATCGATATCCATAATAAAACTGCGATCCATCTTTATCACGCTAAAGGGGTATTGGCGCAGCAGCGAGAGGGATGAATACCCGGTGCCAAAGTCATCGAGGTACAGTTTTATTCCCAGCGCGTGAAGCTGACGCAAGTTACTCCCCACCGTTTCTGAATGTTCAAGTAAGGCTGTCTCGGTCATTTCTAACCCTAAACATTGGGGCGCAAACTGGTGTCTGGCGATCAGTGAGGCCACGTCATCGGCGAAGGTGGCTGACTGACACTGCTTGGCGGACACATTCACCGTGATTGAAGGGCATTGATTGGCAGGGAATCGGGTGTGCCAGTTATCTAGCACGTCGGCGACTTGCTCGAGCACCCAGTCGCCAAGTTCAATGATATAACCGGTTTCTTCTGCGATTGGGATGAACTCTGCGGGCGAGATCCGCCCCAGCGTCGGGTGCTGCCAACGGAGCAGTGCCTCTGCATGGCTGAGTGTTTCTTGTTCGCCATCAAAAATAGGTTGAAACACGAGATGGAACTGCTGATTAGCCAGCCCTTTCTTTAAATCTTGTTCAACAATAAAGCGTTGCTGAACTTTGGCAAGCATGGCTGGCTGGAAAATTGCGAGGCGTTCACGGGTTTGCTTGGCGTGATACATGGCAATATCCGCCTGCTGAATAATATCCGTCACTGAGGCATTGGCCTTGTTAACCGATGCAATGCCAATGCTGGCGGACAGGTTAATCATATGCTCGTCTACCTTGTACGGTGTGCTAAGCGCTTGCAGCAGGTGCTTGGCTTTGGTTTGTGCTAATGCCAGTGAGCTATCGGCTTTAAGCAAAATGATGAATTCGTCGCCCCCAAAGCGAAATACACGCTCGCCACTGACCGATTCTGTCAGGCGTTTGGCAACCTGCTTAAGGAGTTTATCGCCCGTCACATGACCCAGAGAGTCGTTAACCACTTTAAACCGATCTAGATCGATAAACAGCAAGGTGAAATGCTCGCTGTACTGGGCGCTGACTTGTTCAATTGCGCCCTCCAAAGCATGGTCGAGCGCCGCTCGGTTTGCCAGCCCCGTCAGACTATCGTGCTGTGCTTGATGGGTGAGTTGGCGGGTCTGTTTGTTGACTAAGTGTTGAGCTAACGAGAGTCGATTGGCGTAGGACCAAAAACTGGCAAGAACCGACAAGCCCAATGACAGCACCAGTAACCCCACCAGCACACCATAGAGCAGCCCAGTGTGTAAGGCACGCAGGTGAGTGAACCTTACTACCAGTCCTTCTTCGCTGCCGGCAATCGGAACTGTAATGTCGGGCGAGTAAGTATTTCGCCAGTTACTCAAGGCCGATAAAGAGTGGGTGGCAAACATTTGCTGGTGGCCAA
Organism: Salinivibrio kushneri; assembly: GCF_027286325.1. NCBI lineage: Bacteria > Pseudomonadati > Pseudomonadota > Gammaproteobacteria > Vibrionales > Vibrionaceae > Salinivibrio > Salinivibrio kushneri. Next base: position 335,860 of record NZ_CP114589.1, on the reverse strand, counting down.
AGGCTTCACGGGCGATTAGCCCCATATCGGGCGCGGGAGTGTCATCTTGCCAGAGCGATGGTAGAAAGGTCTCAAAATAAAGTGTGGTGGCGAGAAAGCCCGCTAGCTGCCCCTCTCGTCCTGTGATTGCGGCGAACCATCGCACACCATGGCCTTGCTCGTCGTGAATCAATCGCGCGACGGGCTGGCGCTTGAAGTAGGCGCGCTCCATGGTCACTGTGTTCTCGCACTGTGCATCCGCGCGCCAGCCTAAATATCCCTCTTTCGCAGCTTTCGGGGACAAGTAAAGTGCGGGAAAGGTATCGCTCCGCATCACCCATTGGCAGGCGTGGTTATTAAGTGGCGGAAAGGGGTGGTAATGCCCCTGTTGCGCGGCAAACTGTTTTAACTCAGCACGGTTGACCCGCGGTAGCCACATGATGCTATCAAGCCCTGAGCGCTTCTGGGTATGGTTATCGATAAAGGCATGGAATTTATCACGCGTTGGGCCGCCTTCCTGTTGCAGATAAAGCTGCGCCGATAGCTGTAGCTCATAGAGCTGAGAAAACGCTTTACTGAGTGCGTGGCGCTGCTTTTCCACGTCGGTAGCAAATCGGCTTTGCTGACGCTGGTTTTCCAAGGTATAGACTGACCAACCTGCGATCAGCGCAATCATTATAATCGTCAGGTAACGCCATAGAGGCTGTGAGGAAAAATACCGCATAAAGAAAACATCGAATCTCACTATCGAGAGAGACAGGGTAGGGCGATTCGATGACAATCCATACTAAATACGGTTTCATTTTTATGACAGGGCAAGACTCCACTTTCCCATGACGCGTCATAAAAATGACGGGTTTTTTATACAGGGTCAAGGTCGGTATCGGTCACCAACAACATATATAAGTGTGATATATATCACTCTAAGGTTAGGGGCTTGATTCGACACTGAAGTTTGGACGCAATCGGTCAATTATGCATTTTTGTCGCGATGATTCGATACATTCTGCCTGAGGTTTAGGTAGGATGAGTGAGCGTTCTCTGCTAACTTTCAAAGACTCGTTAGATAGCAAGTCCGATCCACCGTTCCGTTTCCTTTCTGGCGATAACACACTGATTGTGGAGGCGTTCTATGAAAAAATTGGAGAATATCTCTGCGATATGCTTTGACTTAGACGGCACGATCGCAGACCCTTTTGATGATCTTTATGACGCTGTCCTCGGCATGCTCAGAGGGTTTAATTTGCCGGAGGAAGAGCCCTGTGCGATTCGAGACTGGATTGGTGATGGCGCCGATTTATTGATCCATCGGGTGCTGACCCGGCACATTGATGGGCGCGTTTCCACCACCGTGCTGAATCAAGCCCGTGCGTTGTTCTTGTCCTCGTATTTAGGCAAGAAACCGCCAAAAACTCGACTCTATCCAGGGGTGCTTGCTTGCCTTGAAGGTCTCTCCCAGCGTCAGTTCCCCTTGATATGTACCACGGACATGCAAACGGCACATGCGAACAGTCTATTGAGAGCGCTTGGGGTCAGCCACTTTTTTACCCGCATTTTAGGAACGGACGCGATCGCGGCCGGAAAGCCAGATCCCGATAGCATTTTTGAGTCAGCAGCGATTTTAGCGGTTCCACCATCAGAATTGCTGGTGGTTGGCGATGCAGTGAATGATGTGCATGCGGCAAGGGCGGCGGGCTCTCCTGTCGTGTGTGTAGATTATGGCTATAATTATGGTACGGCGATTCAAAAAACGGGGCCAGATATCACCCTTGATACATTGGCTACCTTGCCCAATATTATTTCTAAGCCAAGCCGGCTTGAGGTGTCAGGGCATGTATTGACCACGCCGCCGGTATTGGCCGGCCCACTTTATGGTCGTGGACCACGGCCGGGAGGTGGGGCACAATTTCGCTAAAACAGCCAGGAGGGAAGCGTGAAAAACGAACTCAATCCTACCCACCTACTGCGCGCCTTTGAGATAGTGACAGAGTATGGTGAAGAAATTGAAGATGGGCACCGCCTAGATGGCATTGACGCTTTCTCAGATTATGACGGCTATACCATTTATTTAGCGGGTAATGGGGTACAGTTACGCGTGGGGTTTCACAATACCTATGATCTCGACTATGAGCACGAAAACCTAAAAGAGCAGTTCCTGAAAAAGGTGGACGCTTTGGTCAAAAACTACAAAAAGTGATCACGATATCACCTCGTTAGATCCGTAGTAAGACGCCCCATTAATGGGGCGTTTTTTGTTAGAGGCGGGAAAAATGAACGAGCAATCAACCATGGACGGTCGGTGTGAACGCGGCTCACAGGCTCATTATAAAGCACTGGTGGAGAGTGCTGCGGCAGCCATTTTAGTGATTGATGATCAAGGAATTATTCTTGATGCCAACCCTTTCACTCACACCTTGCTTGGCTACGCGCAACATCAGTTAGTTGGTCAGGATGTTGAGTGTTTAATGCCCCCTGAGCATCAAGGCAAACACGGCCAGTATTTAAAAAAGTACCTGACTACCGGCGAACCGAATGTCATTGGTACTGGTCGGCGCGTTATGGCAAGGCATCGTGAGGGGTATTTAGTGCCCGTCCACTTAGCAGTGAGCGAGGTCTGGGCCGATGAGCGGCGTGAGTTTATCGGCATTATGTCTGACCTAAGCGCATTAACCCATGCCCAAGCCACTGTTCAGCACGAGAGAAATAGGCTGAAAACCATCATTGATGCGATCGGCAATCCAGTGTTTGTCAGAGAATTAGGTGGTCAGTATGCGTTGGCAAACCGCGCTTGTTTACAAGCAGTGGGTGTTGATCATGTAAGCCAACTGGCTGAGGCGTTTGGTCGAGCGCTTCCCGATGGCATGCGTGACACCCTCAACGCCCTTGATCACCAATTAACTGTCGACGGTGAGCCCGTCCACATTGATGTGACACTTCGCGATGGTCGCACCTTTAAGCTGGCGAAAACCCTGATTCATCACCTTGCCGGCGAGCCTTACGCCATTGTCACTGTGGCTTATGATGCCACCCCACTTTTACAGGCCATGCAAGAGGCTGAGCGCGCCAATCAAGCAAAAAGTGATTTCTTATCGGCGATGAGCCACGAGCTACGCACGCCGTTGAACAGTGTTTTGGGGTATGCGCAGTTATTGCTTAAATCGCCCGAGCCAACCCTCTCAGGCAGTCAGCACCAGTATGTTGAACAAATCCACCAAAGTGGTCGTCATTTGCTTACCCTGATCAATGATGTCTTGGATCTGGCAAAAATTGAGGCAGGAAAGACCACCATCAACGCGACCTGGTACCCAGCAACGGCACTGGTCAATGATGCCATTCATACGCTAGCGCCGCTTGCCGAACGACAAAAGGTGAGCCTGCAAAACAATTTACCACAAGGGCTGGAAGGGGATCTTTATGTGGATCCGACCCGGTTTAAGCAAGTATTGATCAATTTGCTTAGCAACGCGGTCAAATATAACCACCCTCAAGGAAGGGTCTGGGTTGACGCATGCGAGGCCAATGGCAACCTCACGCTCTCCGTCAATGATACCGGTATAGGCATTGCATCTGAGCAGCTGGCCGGCTTGTTTGAGCCTTTTAATCGTTTGATGGCAGAAGATTCATTGATTGAAGGCGCGGGAGTTGGTTTGGCCGTGACGCATCAATTGGTGGTAAAGATGCAAGGTTGTATTGAGGTTTCAAGCCAAGTGGGCAAGGGGAGTTGTTTCTCAATCACTTTCCCTTATCGGCCGGCGTTGTCATCCGCCGGCTCAGAGGCAAAGGCGTCACCGCAGGCAAATTTATGCTTAAAGCAGGCTCACCGTGTGTTGTATATCGACCGAGACAACCATCAGCAACGACTAATGGCTGATTGCTTTGAGGATTGGCCTTTGCTGACATTACATTGTGCGCATGATGTCTCACTGGCAGACGCAATGGCACACACATTGGCGCCGTCGCTTTTGATCATCAATGGCGATGATGCTGCAACGCTCCTGGAGCATGGGTTGCAATTCATTGAGGGGAGACCCGTGATTATGCTTGAAACGGAACAAAACAAGCATCACCGCCCACTTACGACCTCACCGTTTAAGCGGCTCCAGCATCCCGTATCGTCATCCGATCTTGCTACGGCTATCCAATCGTTACTGGAGGACAGGGAATGATAGAGTCACCATTACAAGCGACTATTTTGATCATTGACGATCGGCGGGAAAACATTGACTTGCTCTCTGCGATGCTCAATCAAGCAGGATACCAGCATTTGATTGGCTTAACGGATCCGAGTTTGGTCACCGATCACCTTTCCCCAGTGCCGGACCTTATCTTACTCGATATGCGTATGCCGCAGCGATCAGGACTCATGGTGCTGGACGATCTTAACCATGCCCTCGGTGAGCATTGTCCCCCTGTTATGGTGCTGACAGCGGATAACGATTTGAACTTGCGTAACCAAGCTTTGTGCCGTGGGGCAATTGATTACATCAGCAAGCCTTTTGACTATGACGAAGTGCTTCAGCGTATTCATAATCTGCTGCAGTTACAGCTCAAAACGTTAAAACAGCGAGATCAGGCCGCGCGTTTGCAAATGTTGGTGAATAAACAAACCGCCGCCTTGCGCGCCCTCTCTCTCACCCATTCTTTAACAGGTCTCCCCAATCGCCGCGCTTTGTTGGATGCGGCGGAACGACAATTAATGCGAGGATCCGTCACCGTACTCATGATTGCGCTTGATGGGATGGAGGCGGTGACCCAGCACCAAGGACACTTAATGACAGAGGCCCTGTATAAGCACATTGCTGAGCTGCTGGCGAACAGTACGGTCGCTCGACCACATCGAATAGGGGTGTGGGACAGTTCGAGACTGGTGATGCTGATAGAGGGCGAGGGTGAGGATGCCGCGCAAAAAGCGGCGAGAATTCACCGATTGATCAGTGGGCACCACACGTTAGAAGGGCGGTTAATGTTCTTACATTGCCACATTGGGATCAGCCGCGCCTATTCTGAAAAAGAGGATGTTGCCCACCTGTTTCGCCAAGCGATTTTAGCCATTCCCACCAATGATCAGCCTGTCGCTGAATATCAACCTCAACTCGACAGTAAAGCCCAGCGTGAACACTTGATTTGTACTGAGCTCGGTCCTGCCTTGCAAAGCAATCATTTATCCTTGGTGTATCAACCTAAGTGGCGGCTTGATAGTGGGCAGCTGGTGGGGGCTGAAGCATTACTGCGTTGGCAACACCCAACGCTCGGGGCGATAAGCCCCGCCGAATTTATTCCCATCGCTGAGCGCAGTGCCGATATGATGCAACTTGGCGATAAAGTGTTAATGATGGCACTGGAGGCAGTGGCGCAATGGCGGGCGCGCGCCCTGATTGACGAGTGCTTTCATTTGTCGGTGAATGTGTCTGCCCAGCAGCTCCGTCATGGTTTTGCGCAAAGTGTGCTGGCTCGCTGCCATGCGACAAAGACCCCGCCGACCATTATTCAATTGGAAGTTACTGAATCGGCTTTGATCCAGCAAATATCGGTGGCATTGAGTGAGCTACAACAACTGCGGGATGCTGGTATGCATATCGCACTGGATGACTTTGGCACCGGTTATAGCTCGTTGAGTTACCTTAAACAGTTACCCGTTGATTGGGTTAAACTCGACCGCAGCTTCATTCGGGATTTGGCCACCAATGCCAGTGATAAGCACTTGGTGGGTAGCGTGATTGAGTTGGCGCATGGGTTTGGTCATGGTGTGGTCGCCGAAGGGGTGGAAGAAGTCAGTCAGCAGCAGGTGCTACAGACGATTGGCTGCGACCAAGTTCAGGGTTTTTTATATGCTAAGCCGCTTACCGTGACCGACTTTGAGCACATTTTATCGCAAGGTAGGTGCGTGATGGAGCCTGCTTTCTCTCCTACCGCGCATTAAATGACGCCTCGGTGCACTAGGTTTGGCCGGCACCGAGGCCATGACTCAGAATTACTCGGTGGCTTCATGAACGGTTTCTTTGGTGTCCTCCCACACTTTTGACGAGTCTTCTTTTACCCCGTCCCAGGTGTTTGAACAGCCGGCAACAAATAAGGTGGTGATCACAAGCAATAACGATAGCTTCATAGGGACTCCTTTTTAAGCATTTTTCAAGCGCGTATCTTACTTACGTACTACTTATCCTACTTCAACCTCGTAGAAGGCTCCAGCGGCGAATAATACGCTTGCGCTTTGCCCGTGGGGTTAATATCC